>JAMDDD010000005.1 GCA_023489275.1 Actinomycetota bacterium | reverse complement strand
TCAAGTCAATTGGCTCCACCCTGCAGAAATTTTTTCAGCAGGAGAAATTTGACGTCATCCACGCTCACTCCCCGCTGACGCCAATCTTGCCGGTCATCGCTCTCAGAAAATCAAATGCTCCGGTGACCGTGGGAACCTTCCACACATATTTCGACAGGAGCCGCGGTTATGCCATGCTGCCAAAGAAGTCAGCGGCACACATGGACAAAATGGACGGAAAGATCGTAGTGTCCGAAGCCTGCATCGAGGCGCTCTCCCGTTACTTCGAAACCGATTACGAGGTTATTCCCAACGGCGTCGACCCGGATTATTTTACCCCGGACGCCCCCGTCCTGCCGGAATTCAATGACGGCAAACTGAATATTCTTTTTGTCGGCCGCTTCGATCCCCGCAACGGATTGCGCACCATGATCGATGCTTTCAAGATCGTCAAATCCCGGTACTCGAACTGCCGCCTGATTGTTGTCGGCGACGGTCCCCTGCGTCCATATTACCGCTCGCTGGTAAGCAAAGAGCTGGCCCCGGATATTCACTTCGCCGGACTTGTCAACGGCGGCCGTCCGAGCTATTACGCTTCCGCAGACATTTATTGCAGCCCCTGCACAAAAGCGTCTTTCGGCGTGGTGCTGCTCGAGGCGATGGCTTCCGGCAAGCCGGTGGTGGCCTCCGACATCAACGGCTACCGCCTGGTAATGCAGGACGGCAAGCAGGGCATCCTCGTCGGCGAAACCGGTCCGGCCGCTTTTGCCGAAGCCCTGCTCCGGCTTCTGAGAGATCCCGAGCTGCGCCACCGCATGGGGGAGCACGGCAGGAAAACCGTGCTGGCAAAATATTCATGGGACCTGGTCGCGGAGCAGGTCGAGCAGCTTTACCTGAAGCTGCTTGACGGCGGAATCGACGAGGCTGTTACCGCCATGCCGGATCCCGAAACGGCCTTCGCGCTAAAGTGACTAAAAGAAGGGCCCTGTCGATCCTGGGCTCGCTTGGCTTCAGCGCCCTTCTGGCGGATGCATCAGTTTCGCACATTCTCTGGCATCGCGGCTACAAACGGTTGGCGGCTGCTTTGCTGGGCGGCGGGGCTGCCGCCGATGGCCTGTTTGTCTACTCTTTCCTGGTTCCCAATTTCCCTCTCCTGGGAAAGACTTTCTATCGCGGGTCCGGGGCAGACAGCTCCGTCGCGCTTACTTTTGACGACGGGCCGCGGTCTCCGTATACGGAGCAGATTCTCGAAGTCCTCAAGCGCGAAGGCGTGACGGCAACCTTCTTTATCCTGGGAGAAAATGCGCGGCGGAGTCCGGAGCTGGTGCGCCGGATCGAGGCCGGCGGCCACCGGGTGGCCAACCACGGAGACGATCATGACATTCTCATGTGGGCTGGGGCGGGAGCCGCCCTGCGGCAGCTGGAGGAAGGGGAGCGGGCGCTGAAACAGGCAGGCATAACCGAACCGGCGCCGCTGTTCCGGGCTCCCCATGGCTGGTTGAGTCCGAAGGCCCACCGGGCCATTACCGGGCGCGGCTACCGGGTGGCGGGCTGGACCAAGGGAGTGTGGGATACAGCGCTTCCGGGAACGGAAGTGATTGTCTCGCGGACGGCGGAGCTGCTTAATCCCGGGAGCATTCTCCTGCTTCATGACGGCTGGCAGGGACCGCAGCCGGAAGACCGCTCGCAAACAGTCGCAGCGCTGCCGGGAATTATCAGGGAAGCCAGATCGCGGGGCCTTAAGTTTGTCACGCTCGAGGAGTTGATCCGGGAGGCGGAGGCAGGAGCCGGGCGCCGGTGAGGCTCCCGGCCATCAGCAAGATCGGGAGGCTGGCCCTTCGCCACTGGCTGCTGGCCGTCCTGCTGGCGGCGGTTGTTTACGTACTTACGAAGCAGGTGAACTACCGCCAGGTCTGGTCCGCGTTTGCGGGCGTCTCCTGGTTTTTTGTCTTTCTGGCGATTATTGCCAATCTCTCCTCCATCTTGCTCAAGGTCGCCAGTTGGAGAATCATCTACAATTTTACGTTTCCCGGCTTCCGGGCCCGCTGGCGCGACCTGACCTCGGCGCTGATGATCGGTTTTCTGGTAAACGCGCTGGTACCGGCGCGGATCGGCGAGCTGGCCCGCGCATACGTGATATCGCGTCGCGAGTCGCTTAACGGATATTCTCTCTCCCGCTCTACCGTCTTCGGCACGATCGTGCTCGAGCGCGTGTTTGATGGATTCGTCCTGGCCGCGATCATTTTTTACGGGGTTTTCCGGATGAACCTGCCGTCCTGGGCGGGCAGAGGCGCGATCGTGCTTCTCGCCATAGCATTGATATTTGGCATTTCTCTGGTAGTGCTGGAAATCAAGCGGGAAAAGATCAAGGCGGGCGCCGCCGCCGCCCAGGCGCGGTACCGCGAGGAACATCCGTGGTGGCGCAAGCAGCTGACAAAGCTGCATGGCATCGTCGCCCGCTTCAGCGAAGGCCAGCAGGTCCTGCGAAGCCCGGGGCGGGTTCTGGCGATCCTCTGCACCACATCGGCCTCCTGGATGTCTCAGCTGACTGCCGTTTTCCTTTCCCTGCACGCCTTTCATCTCGGGTTTACCGGCTTTCTGGGGGCGACGCTGCTGCTGATCCTGATTAACGTCGCCGGGGCGCTCCCGGCGACGCCGGGCAATGTGGGCATCTTTCAGCTGGCAACCGTCATCCCGCTGGCAATCGCCTACGGATCCACCGCCGGCGGCAATCCCTGCACACCCGAGTTTCACTGCATCACCGAGTCCACGGCGCTGGCTTTTTCCATTGGATTGCAGGCAATTGAGGGGTCGATCGGTCTGGGAGTGGGAAGCGCTTTTCTCCTCAAGGAGGGCCTGAGCTTCAAGCAGGTTCGGAGGGAAAGTCTGAGGGATATCCAGGGTGGGTAGCAAAGGAGTTTGCCAACCGGCGGCAAATCACGTTACTATCACTTAACCTTCCGATTGGATGTTACTGAAAAAGGGAAGTCTCTTTAGAGAAATTCCGGTGGCGCTCTGCCAGCCCCCGGCGGCAAGTTAAGGCAACCCTTAAATCAAAGACTTTTATGCGCGTTGGCATTCCCAGATCACTTCTTTATTACAAATACCTGCCCTTCTGGAAGACTTTTCTGACAGGTTTGGGGCTGGAAGTGGAGACCTCTCCGCTAACCAACAAGAAAATCCTTTCCGCCGGCGTTAAGGTGGCGGAAAACGAGCTCTGCGTCCCGGTGAAAGCTTTCTATGGCCACTGTATGTCGCTTCGCGACAGCGGCGTCGACGCGCTGTTCGTGCCGCGCGTGGTCAGTGTCGAAGAGCGGGCTTACACCTGCCCCAAGTTTCTCGGGCTCCCGGACATGGTCGGGGCCGTGGCCGACAACCTCGGCCTGCCGCCGTTGCTGACGCCGAAGCTGAACCAGCGGGAGAAGCCAAGCGAATTTAAATGGCAGCTGATTAATTTTGCCCGGGAACAGTTCGGCCTCGGCCTGCTGGACGGGGTCGCGGCGCTGGAGTCGGCCAAGGTGGCGCAGCGGCGCTATGAGGAAAGCCTCGTGGCGGGCCGGCGCCCGCTGGACCTGCTCCCGGCCAGCAAGCTGAACCGGCCCCGCTGGCGTTCCCCGGTCAAGGGAGGGCCCAGACGCATCGGGCTCCTCGGTCATCCTTACAATATTTACGACGGGTATATCACCCAGAACCTGATTGCCCGCCTGGAAGAAACAGGCGTGGAGCTGATCGTTCCGGAAATGACTGACCATCACGTATTGATGGAAGCCGCAACCGATGTGCCGAAGCAGCTTTACTGGAGTTACGAAAAGGAAATCATGGGAGCGATCAACCACTGGACCGGCAACCGCTTGGTGGACGGCGTCATCTACGTCCTTGCCTTTGCCTGCGGGCCGGACTCGCTGATCCAGGTGCTGATCGAGCACCGGGCCAGGCAGCACAAAGTGCCGCTGATGTCACTGACGGTCGACGAGCATAGCGGTGAAGCGGGGCTTGTTACCCGGATCGAGGCATTTGTTGACATGCTCACCCGGAAGAAGTCCGCCATGAGCGCCGCATAGCAGAATAGATGGTAAATGTTGAATGTTGGATGGCGGATGCTGGATAAAAACCATGAATGGTGTTGAGATATGAGGCCTGTGAGTGAAATCAAAGTGACGACCCCGCATCTGGGCAATCTGCACCTGCTGCTCGACGACCTGTTTGACCGCCTCGGAGTCGAGTATATTAAGCCGCCGCCGTCCTCCACGAAGACCCTGCAAATAGGCGTCAAGCATAGCCCCGAATTTGCCTGCCTGCCGCTCAAGATCAATTTGGGAAATTTCATCCAGGCGCTGGAGCAAGGGGCAAACACGATCGCCATGGCCGGCGGCCACGGTCCCTGCCGTTTCGGCTATTACGGCATCGTCGAAGAGCGCATCCTCCGTGATCTCGGCTACGATTTCGACTTTATCATGCTGGAACCTTTCCGGGACGGTCCCAGGGCCTTTTACCGGACGTTTGCTGAACTTTCTGCCGGTCTATCAATATTGAAACTATGGAAAATCCTCAAGTCGTCATTTACCAAAGGGCGCGCCTTTGACCGGTTGACCTGGCGGTCGCTGCAGGTGCGTGCCTTCGAAGTAAACCGGGGGGACACCAACAAAGCCCTGCGCCGGGCGGAGAAGATCCTGGCGGCGGCCCGTTCACCGGAGGAAGTTACGGCGGCGGCGGCAGAGTCAATGTCGGTAATTAACTCCGTCGAGCAGGACCCCGGGCGGGACATCTTCAAGGTAGGGATCGTTGGTGAGTTTTATCTGCTCCTGGAGCCATTCAGCAATTTTGACCTTGAGGAAATCCTTGGAAATATGGGAGTTTACCTGGAGCGGACCGTCTGGGTAACTGACTGGATCGCTCCCCGGAGAGACAACAAGATTTTTGGCTTTTCCAAGCATCTGCTGGCGGAGAAAGCAGAGCCTTTCCTGAGTCACAACGTTGGCGGCGAGGGCCGGGAGACGATTGGCAGCACGGTGCTGTTCGCCGAGCGCGGCTTCGACGGCGTGATCCAGCTGCTGCCGTTCGGCTGCATGCCGGAAAATATCGCGACCAGCATCCTGCCCAAGGTGCAGCAGCAGCACGACATCCCGGTCTTGACGCTGGCTTTTGACGAGCAGACCGGCCGCGCCGGGATGGTCACCAGGCTGGAAGCGTTTGTGGACTTGCTTAAGGCGCGCCGCGGCGGCGCGCCGCTTGCTTCCTGGAAGAGAGCGGCAAAGCCTGAGACGATGCCGGGCGACAGCTGCGCCGGCTGCGCGGCAAAATCAGCTTCGGGCTCGGCTTGCTCCTCAAGCAGCTAGCACGCACGAGCCCGGAAACTTTGAACTTGAATTGTGGAGGAAAAAAATGATAGACCGCAAGACTGCTTATCTTGGCATCGACGTCGGCTCGGTGAGCACGAACCTGGTCATTCTTGATGAGCATGCCGGCGTGCTGGCTGCCGTCTACCGGCGGACCCAGGGGCAGCCGATCAAGGCGGTCCAGGAAGGGCTCGTTGAGCTGACCGAAATGATCGACGTTGATGAACTGGAGATCTGCGGGGTCGGCGCCACCGGCAGCGCCAGGCATTTGACCGGCGTCATCGTCGGCGCCGACGTGGTCAAGAACGAAATCACCGCCCACGCGGTGGCAGCGTCACAAGTAATCCCTGATGTCAACACAGTTCTGGAGATCGGCGGCCAGGATTCAAAGCTGATCGTGCTGCGCGACGGCATCGTCACCGATTTTGCCATGAATTCGGTCTGCGCCGCCGGCACCGGCTCCTTTCTTGACCATCAGTCCACCCGCCTGGGGATCCCCATCGAGTCGTTTGGTGAATACGCGCTCCGCTCCGCGGCTCCGGCCCATATTGCCGGCCGTTGCTCCGTTTTCGCCGAATCGGATATGATTCACAAACAGCAGGTTGGCGTCGCGGTCGATGATATCATTTACGGCCTCTGCCATGCCCTCGTTCGCAATTATCTCAATAACCTGGCCAAGGGCAAGGACCTGCTGGAGCCAATGGTATTTCAGGGCGGCGTCGCCGCTAATGCGGGCATGAAACGGGCCTTTGAGGCAGCGCTGGACGTTGAGGTGGTGGTTCCGACATACCATCATGTAATGGGAGCGATCGGCTGCGCCATCCTGGCGATGGAGCAGGAATTGAGCCCCGGCGAAACGAACTTCAAAGGGTTCGAGGTCACCGGGCTTGTCTATGAGACTTCTACCTTCGTCTGCGAGGGTTGTTCAAACACTTGTGAAGTCGTGCGCATTAAGGTCGGAGACAAGACGCTGGCCCGCTGGGGAGGCCGCTGCGGCAAGTGGGAAATGCAGGACGGCGCCTCCGGCCGCCGGCGGCAGAAGGCGGCTGCAGGCTAGCTCGGAAAGATTGTTGTTTAAAACTGTCCAGCCGCAGGCGTATATCACCAGGGGATGTCATCAGCAGAAGAGGAGAAAATGGAAGGATCAGACAATTACGATGATTTGCGCGAGGCTTTCCGGTCCGACTCCGGGAAGCTCCATTTTCAGGCGACTATTTACATCAATTCGCTAAAAATAGTCGGCGAGGTGGCGCTCACCATGGATACCCGCTCCACCTCCCGGCGCGCCTCAGACTTCCTGAGACACTTCCCCTCCGATTACATGACGCTTTCCCGCGTCAAGATCTTTGACCGGGACTTAAACGCGGTAATTGACGAACCTGACTACATCATCGTTAATGTCAAGAAGTTAGACGCAATCTACGCCCGCGAGCTGGACAAGTCACAGGCTGGGGGCCCCGGCGACCCGTCTTTTGATTGACCCTCACGCGTTCCTTTGCCAGGCGCCGTAGGCGGCGGCCGCCATCCAAAGCAGTTTCCACACGCCCCCGAAGGCAATGACATAAGTAATCGTCGGCCCTGTCAGCCCGTAAGCCGAGACACCCCACAGAAAGAGCGGAAAGAGGATCCCCAACGCCGCGCACCCGGCAGCCCAGGCGGCGATTTCCCGGCCATGGAAACGGCCGCTGGCCCGGGAAACGGCCTCGCCCACGGCGGCGCCCAGCATAAAGGCGATGATGATGGCAAAGAAGCTGAGCGCCGAGACAAACAATCCGAACACGTACCCCCCGGCGGCGGCGGCCACCAGGCCGATGATCCCGGTGAGGGCGATCCGGTCCGGTTTTAGCCTTACCAGCGCGGCCTTCGGCATCCTGGCGCACGCGGGACATTTTGCCGACACCGGCGTCTGGACCATGCAGTCGGGGCAGATGGGATTACCGCAGGCGCTGCAGGTTACGAGCGTTTCGACAGTGGGGTGGTTAACACAGTACATCTTAAGTAAAATTCTAGCAGAAACGGCCTAGGCGGGCCGAAGGCCCGCCTAATCGCCGCCCAGCCTTTGAATTCTTGGATTATGCCTCTTCTCCCAACTCCAGCTCTTTCAAAAGAGATTCCTTTGGCAGAGCTCCCACGACCTGCTTGACGATTTCGCCGTTCTTAAATAGGATCACGGTGGGAATGCTCATAATGTCATACTTGGAAGATGTCTCCCGGTTGGCGTCAACGTTAAGCTTGGCAACTTTCAGCTTGCCGGCGAACTCCGCCGCCAGTTCTTCCAGCACCGGCGCCACCATTCGGCAGGGCGCGCACCACTCTGCCCAGAAATCAACCAGGACCGGTATTTCCGAATTAAGCACTTCCGCTTCGAAATCTGAGTCATCAACCTCGATCGGGTCCTTTTCCGCCATGCAACACCTCCTTTCGTTCCAGCTTCAAACCCGGTAACAGCCGGGAAGCGCACACTACGGACTGGAGGAAAGGAGTGCCTGGGCCGCACCGCGGCCCGCGGGAACCAACAACCTCAGCCTCCAGATCCTCGGAGCTCCCGCGCGCCGGAAATAAATCACGCAGCGGGCTGGCTAGAAACGCGGAAAAACGGAAATGCCCGGATAGCGGGCTGCGTCTCCCAGCTGCTCCTCAATGCGCAACAATTGGTTGTATTTGCAAACCCGATCGGTCCTCGACGGAGCCCCCGTTTTTATCTGGCCCGTGTTGACAGCGACGGCGATATCGGCGATCGTCGTGTCTTCCGTCTCTCCGGATCGGTGAGAGACAACCGCCGTGTAACCCGACCCGACCGCCATGGAAATGGCGTCCAGCGTCTCCGATAGGGTACCGATTTGGTTCACTTTGATGAGGATAGAATTGGCTATTCCTGCTTCAATTCCTTTTTTTAGCAGGGAGGTATTTGTCACAAAAATGTCGTCACCCACGAGCTGCAGCCGGCCGCCCAGCCTGTCCGTCAGGATTTTCCAGCCATCCCAGTCACCTTCGGCAAGGCCATCCTCGATGGAAACAATCGGGTAGCTCCCGGCAAGATCGCTGTAATAGTCAACCATTTCATCAGCAGTCAGAGTGCGGCCTTCTCCCGCCAGCACGTACTTGCCGTCCCGGTAAAATTCGCTGGCGGCGGAATCCAGGGCCACGGCCACATCTTCCCCAGGCTGGTAACCCGCCTTTTCCACCGCCTTCAGGATATATTCGATTGCTTCCCGGTTGGAGTCGAGATTGGGAGCAAACCCGCCCTCGTCGCCGACGGCGGTGCTGTGGCCGTCTTCATGCAGCACTGATTTTAAATTGTGGTAAACTTCGGCGCCCATCCGGAGCGCTTCCGCAAAGCTGGCCGCCCCCACCGGAACACACATAAATTCCTGAATGTCAACATTGTTGTCAGCATGGACACCGCCGTTGAGGATGTTCATCATCGGCACCGGCATCACGTGGGCGCCGGCGCCGCCCAGATACTGATACAGCGGCAGGCAGGCGCTCGACGACGCCGCCCTGGCGACAGCCAGCGACGTTCCCAGAATGGCGTTGGCGCCCAGATTGCCTTTGTTTTCCGTCCCGTCCAGGGTGATCAGAAGGCTGTCCAGCTCGCGCTGCGCCGAACCTTCCAGGCCGACAACCTCCTCGGCGATGGGCCCGTTGACATTGTCCACCGCCTGCGTGACCCCCTTGCCGCCATAAGCCGCCGATCCATCCCTGAGCTCAACGGCTTCCAGGGTGCCGGTGGAAGCTCCCGAGGGCACCGCCGCCCTGCCGGTGGAACCGTCTGCCAGTTCCGCGTCCACCTCAACGGTTGGGTTCCCTCGCGAATCAAGAATCTGCCGCCCGCGCAAATCAACGATGATAGACAATTTGGCCTCCGATCCTCGTAAGTTCAAAAAAGATTATGGCTTCAATTCACCGCTTGTCAACTTTTCATCGGATTTTTGTTATCCGGCATCCAGCTTCACAAAATTACAGTCCGCCAGCTACAATCCGCTTTTTGCCCGCTGATAATATTCCTCCTGGCGCTCGAGCGGCAAGCCGGCGAAGTCATCGCCGTTTTCCCGGGCCAGCGCCTCAGCCCGCTCCACCCGGCCGCGAAAACGGTCCGCCGCGCTCCGGAGCGCCAGCTCCGGATCAACCTGCAGCTTCCGGGCCAGATTGACGGCGGCGAAGAGTAGGTCTCCCACCTCATGATACGCTTCCGTTCCGGGCCCGCGGCCGCCGCCCGCCCCCTCCGGCGGCGCCTCGACCGCGAGTGCCGCCCTCAGTTCGGCGATCTCTTCTCCGATTTTGGCGAAGACGGGCTCAGGCCGATCCCAGTCGAATCCGACGGCCGCCGCCCGCGATTGCGTCCGCCGGGCAAACAGTGCCGCCGGCAACGATCCCGGCGTATCATGAAAGATGCCTTCCCTGCCTTCGCGCTCCCGCTTGATCTGCTCCCACCGCTCGACCACCTCGGCGGCGGTGTTTGCCTCTGCCTGACCAAAGACATGCGGATGGCGTCGCACCAGTTTCTCTGTGACTCCTGCCGCTACCCGGACCAGATCGCCCCAGCCGCGCTCTTCGGCAATCAGTGAGAGAAAGAAGACGTGAAAGAGGAGGTCCCCCAGCTCGCCGGTGACCTCGGCGCCGCTGCCCGCATGAACTGCATCGATTAGCTCGTAGGTTTCCTCGAGGGTATGGCTGACAATATCACCGGCGTCCTGTTCGCGGTCCCAGGGACATTCACGCCGGAGGCGGCGGACGACCGCGTCCAGTAAAAGTAATGCGTCCGCCAGGCGCGCCTGATTAGAGTCGGGTACGCTGCCGCCGGCCAATCTTATAACCCCGGCATGCGCTTACGATCCGGACGGAGTTGTCTGCCCGCTGGATGGTGCCGTGGTTGCCGGCGCCCATCCAGGCGAGTAAGTGATGCGGTAGCGCTGGCGCGCGCCGGCCATCCAGGTATTGAAGGTTTGCTGTTCCCTCTCCATGGCCAGGCCCTGCTTCAGGCTATCCTTGACCTGATTGAAGCTCTCCAGGCCGGCGGGCTTGATAGACTCAACCTGGATAATATGCCAGCCAAACTGCGTCTTGACGGGATCGGAGATCTGGCCGGCGCTTAACTTGTCCATGGCCTGCTCGAACGCGGGTACGAAACCGCTGTTCTGGCTGGGAATGTCCGGGCTGCCGTCGGACGTGGTCAGCTCGCCTCCGTTGTCCTTGCTGCCGGGGTCGATCGAATACTGCTTGGCCAGAGTGGCGAAATCGGCGCCGGCGTCCAGCTGCGCCTTAATCTTCTGGGCCGTCGCCAGGTCGGACACGAGGATATGGCGCACCCGCCGCGTCTCCGGCGCCTGGAAGGTCTGATCATTTTTATGCTGGTTGTAGTAATCCTGGGCTTCGGCGTCGGTCACCGGGGGGTCATTTTTTGTTACATTTGCGATCAGTTTCCGGAAATAAAGGTCGTCCTTCATCATGTTCCGGAGCTGATCGTCGCTCACCCCGGCGCAGCTCTCCTGCTGCTTCAGCTTGGCCGAGCCGCCCAAAGCGTTCTGCTCCTCTGTGATGGCCTGGCTGATCTCATTGTCGCTAACGCTGATCCCTTTTTTGGCGGCCTCGGAGTTGATGATCTGCTGGCTGACCAGAACGTCAACCATCTGGGTTTCGTAGGATTTAAACTGAGCGGTACCTGGCTTACCGGCGGCACTGCAGCCGTCCCTGAACTTCACCTCGCGGTCAACTTCCGCTTTGGTGATGTCCTGACCGTTCACCTTGGCGAGGCTCACGGAGCTGCTGCCGCAGCCGGCCAGCACAAGCAGGACTGCCAGCACAGCCAGGGCGGCGGCTGCATATGTTACCCTTCTGGCCCTTTTTTTCACTACGGCTCCGTCCGTCTGTCCAGCGGTTGCGTGCTGTTGCCGGTTAAATCAGCTGCTGCCGGCCTGGATCATTGCCCCGCGGCCGGCGCCGTGGAAGTTCCGGCCGGCGCCGTGGAAGCCGGTTTGCTGCTGCCTGTTACCGGCGCGGTCTTATAGGGATTGAACTCATCGGAGTATTTGATGTCATAATTTTTCTTGGTCTTATTAAGCCATGTCATGAAAGCCTGCTGCTGATTGTCCTGCGCCAGCTGGCTTTTGATCTCGGACTCGACCTGGCTAAAAGGCGCTACTCCAGGGGGGATGATCTGATCGACCCGGATAATGTGATAACCATCCGTTGACTTGATTGGGTCCGATGTCTGACCGGCGCTTAGCTTGTCCATCGCCTGCTCGACCGCGGCTGGCAGGCCGCTCTGCTGGCTGGGAATCTCGCCCAGGTCGCCGCCATTATTCTTGGTGGTGGTATCGGTCGAATATTGTTTGGCCAGCGTCGCGAAATCGGCGCCGGCGTCCAGCTGGGACTTGACCTTCTGCGCCGTGGCCTGGTCCGCCACCACGATCTCGCGCACCTTGCGGGTTTCCGGCTTCTGGAAAGTCTGGTCGGTCTTGTGCTGGTTATAATAATTCTGGGCCTGCGCGTCGCTCACCGCCGGCTGATTCTTGGTCACCGCCGCCAGCAGCTTCTGGTAAAGCAGTCCCTTGCGGATATTATCCTTGAGGTGATCGAGTGTTATATTTTGCTGATTCAGCGCCTGCTGAAACTGCTGCTCACCGCC
Organism: Actinomycetota bacterium; assembly: GCA_023489275.1. GTDB lineage: Bacteria > Actinomycetota > Thermoleophilia > BMS3ABIN01 > BMS3ABIN01 > JACWAD01. Next base: position 53,198 of record JAMDDD010000005.1, on the reverse strand, counting down.
GGCCGACTGCTTGATCTGGTCAACTTCCTTGTTAATATCAGCGTCGCTGACATCAAGACCGCGCTTGTCCGCCTCAAACCACATTACTTCTTCATTGACAAGCTCTTCCGTCACCTGTTTCTCAAAATCAGTGTATTCCGGCGTGCCCTCCTGGGGGATTCCGGCTTGATTTCCGTACTGCGCCTTGATATCGGCGATCTTGCTGTCCAGATCTTCCCGGGTAATGACCTTTCCGTTCACCTCGGCTACGGCGCTTTTCGGCAGGCTGCCGCAGCCGATTGCCACGAGCGGAATAATTGCCACGACCGCAAGCGCCAGAATCAGTTTTTTTATCATTGGTAATCTCCCATCAGGCTAGAGGCTTGCCGTTGGCGTCAAAAGACGATCAATTATAACATCAAGTGTTTGCTTAACAACAGAAAGCGATTCCCGCTGATCAGCTTCGCCCGTTTGGGGCCAGAGCACCAGGGTCTTCTGGAGCGGGTGAAAGGCAAATTTGAGGTCCGCTTCCTCGAGGGCCCGGCGGCCGGCGGCGCCGATCCTCATATCTGACAGCTCCAGGCGTCCTTTCCGGTAACTTACCGAAGCGGCCCCCACGACCGCCGCCCTGAGCCGAATTTCCTGCATATTAAGGAGATTATACACCACTTCCGGTGGAGACCCGAAACGGTCTTCCAGCTCGGCGACGATTTCCGCCAGCTCTTGCTCACTCCGGGCTGCGGCGATGCGATGGTGCATGTCTATCCGCGCCGCCTCAAAGCCGATGTAATCAGCGGGAATGTAGGCGTCAGCGTCGATTTCCACTCTTGCCATCGCCAGGTCTTCCAGCGGCTTGCCTTTCAGATCGGCCACGGCGCGCCTGATCAGGTCGCAATACATGTCAAAACCGACGGCGGCAACATGCCCCGACTGCTCGTCTCCCAGGAGGTTGCCGGCGCCACGAATCTCCAGGTCTCGCATCGCAATCTTGAAGCCGGAGCCGAGCTCGGTATAATCGCTTAAGGTTGACAGCCTGGCCATAGCCTCCGAAGTCAGCGATGCCGCCGGCGGGTAAAACAGGTAAGCGTGCGCCGTTAGGCTGGAGCGGCCGATGCGCCCGCGGATCTGGTAAAGCTGGGCCAGGCCAAGCAGCTGGGCATGATCGATGATGAGGGTGTTCGCGGTGGGAATATCCAGACCGCTTTCAATAATCGAGGTACAAACAAGCACATCGGCTTCCCGGCTCAGAAAAGCCACCATTACGGATTCGAGCTGAGCTTCCGGCATCCGGCCGTGCGCAACCAGGAAGCGCACATCCGGAAAACGGCCCTGAAGCTCCGCCGCTCGTGCCTCGATTGTCTCCACCCGGTTATGCAGGAAGAAAACCTGGCCCCCGCGCTTCATTTCCCGCCTGATCGCCTCACCAACCATCTCCTCGTTATATTCGCCGACATAAGTGCGGATGGGATTGCGCCCCGGCGGGGGCGTCTCCATAACACTGATGTCGCGGATGCCCGCCAGCGACATCTGCAAGGTTCGCGGGATCGGCGTCGCCGACAGGCTGAGCACGTCCACCTTCAGTCGCATCTGGCGAAGCGCCTCTTTCTGAGACACCCCAAATCTCTGCTCCTCGTCAACAATCACCAGACCCAGGTCATGCGGAGCGACGTCGGACGACAGCAGCCGGTGCGTGCCGATGAGAATGTCAATCTTTCCTTCCCGGAAGCCGGCCACGATGCGCCGGCTCTGGGCCTGGGAGCGGAAGCGGGAGATCATCTCTACATTGACGGGATAATCGCGGAAACGCTCGCTGAAGGTGTTGTAATGCTGCAGGGCCAGAATCGTTGTCGGCACCAGCATCAGGACCTGCCGCCCCTGGGAAGCGGCCTTGAACGCGGCCCGCAGGGCCACCTCTGTCTTTCCGTAACCGACGTCGCCGCAGATGAGCCGGTCCATTGGATGGGGCGACTCCATGTCCTCCTTGACGTCCTCGATGGCGGCTGCCTGGTCCTGCGTCTCGGCAAAAGGAAAAGAGGCTTCCATCTCAATCTGCCACCGGTTGTCCGGATCGAATTCGTGGCCCGGCAGGCTTTGCCGCACCGCGTACAGCGTCATCAGCTCGCCCGCCATCTCGCGGGCGGCGCCGCGGGCGCGGGCGCGGGCCAGCGTCCAGGCCCGGCCGCCAAGTTTATTTAGTGGCGGCGACCCGGCGCCAGCGCCGATGTAGCGGGAAACCCTGGCAATATGATCCTGGGGAACAAACAGCCTGTCGTCGCCCTTGAAGCGGAGCAGCAGATAGTCGCGGGTGATGCCGGCGACCGTACGCGTCTGGATCGAATCAAAGATGCCAATGCCGTGATCCTCGTGGACGACAAAATCTCCCGGGCTAAGGTCACGGAAGCTCAGCACTGTCCGACCGCCGAGAGCCAGCTGCTGGCTCCTTGAGGAGCGGCTGGGCTTCAGCAGCGACCGCTCGCCAAGCACGGCGAGCTTCAGCTCCCTGTTTAAGAAACCCGCCGGTGCGGGAGAGGCGACGAGCCAGGCGCCGGCGCCGGCAGGCGGCTGTGAGCCATCCGGCAGCACCGAGGCCGCCCCCGCCAGGCCGTGCTCGGCCCGCAAGGCCGCCCCGGTGGAAGCGAAGCAGACAAAAACGCGGTAGCCATCCTTTACCAGCCGGTTAAGCTGAGCCGAGGCGTCGCTTATCTTGCGCGAGCCGAAGTCAATCCCGGAAACAGGGAAGCGGTGAGGCTGATTAAGAGGCAGGCTCTCGAAGACGACGGCAGAAAAATCATCCAGCCTGTTCTCAAGCTCGCCGGGACTAAAATAAAAGCCCGCGGCCTCAGCCTCCGGCAGTAATTGTCCGCTAATGTCTTCCCAAAAAGAACCTGCCGATTCTGACGCTGCCGCCGGATCAACGCGAGCGATGACGGCCTCGCTCTTTTCCAGCAGTCCCGGACCATCCAGCCCTTTTGCTTCCGGTTCTGTCGCGGCATAAACCACGACGCTCTCGATGCTGCCCAGTGACCGCTGCGTAAACGGCGAGAAAGACCGGAGCGATTCCAGCTCGTCTCCCCAGAACTCCAGCCTCGCCGGCGTTATCCAGCCAGCGGGGAAGAAATCAATGATCCCGCCCCGCACCGAGAACTGGCCTGGGTCCTCAACCTGGGCCAGGCGCTCGTAGCCGAGCCCGGCCAAGCGGCCAACAATTTCATCGAAGCCGGCGCCGCCTTTTTTGACCACTAACGGCTCCGGCCAGGCGCCCGGGTTTAATTCCTTTTCCATCAGCGCCACGATGTCCGCAACCAGGATGCAGGGCTTGCCTCCGGCCAGGCAGTCCAGGGCGGCGTGCCGAAGACCGGTAGACTGGCGGGAGGGCTTCAGGCCGCTTCCCCAGGGAGCGCCCCGCGCCGGCAGTTGCAGAGCGGGCACGCCGGCAAAGGTTTTCAACTCGCCAGCGAGACGGGCGGCAGCCGCCGCATCCGGCGCCGCCACCAGCAGCGTCCGCCCCGGCCAGGCTTCCGCCTGGAGAGCCGCCAGCAGGTAACCCTGAAAAGAGGCGCCCGCATAAACGCGAGGCTTGCCCGAAAAGAGCTCGCTGGCAAGCTCCTGGAATTTTTGATTATCCTTAATATAAGCGGTGAGATCCATGGTTGAACGGATGCTGGCTTCTGAATTTCCGATCTGACTTTCGATTTAACGGACTTGTTTTTCTAGCATCCAGCTTCTAGCATCCAGCATCCTTTTTATTACAGTTTGTCATCGCCGCTTCGATTCCACCGGTCAGGATCTCTTCAACACAATTTGCAGCTTCATCAATAACTCTGTCAAGCTCGGTTTCGGAGGCCATGAACCGGGAGAGCACGTAATCGCTGATATCAAACCGGGGGTTATCGGGCCGGCCAATGCCAATCCGGACGCGGGAGAAATCCGGCGATCCCAGGCGGCGGGCGATGCTCTTCAGGCCATTGTGCCCCCCGCTGCCGCCGCCGCGCCTGACGCGGACGGTTCCAAAGGGAAAGTCAAGATCGTCGTGGACAACGATGACATTTTTTAGCGGTATCTTTCGGGATGTCACGGCCTGGATAACCGCATCCCCGGAAGCGTTCATGAAAGTCATCGGCAGCAGAACGGCAACCCGCCGGCCGGCGGCGCTGCCTTCGGAGTAGCGGCCCGCGTAGCGGCTCCGGGGGCGCGGCAGCCCGTGCCGGGTCCGAAACCGCTCGGCCGCCATGAAACCGGCGTTGTGCCGCGTGCGGGCGTATCGCTCACCCGGGTTACCGAGGCCAACCACGAGAAACAGTTCCCTGCCATGCGGATCGTTCTTTGGGCTGTGTCGGAAAAACCGCATAGAGAGAAGGAGAAATAATCTAAAACCGGACTATGGACATTAGACCTTGAACTTTGGATTTAACAAAGCCAGCAAAGTTTCTTGTTTACTTTGATCCCACTAGCTCAGAGCAAATCCTAAATGGAGTTTCCTGAGCTAATTCGATGATCGTTTTATGTTTTTATCCAAAGTCCAGCATCCAGAATCCAATATCCGGTTTTATGTTTTTTACTCCGTCCCGGATTCCCCTGCGGCAGGTTGCCCGCCCTCGGGCGCCGCCTCCGTTGCTTCCGCTGCCTCAGCAGCTTCCACGGGCACTTCTTCTTGCACCAGAGTGGGCGCCATTACGCTGGCTACTTGCGAATCGGGGTCATTGAGAATTTCGACGCCCTTGGGAGCCGTAATATTCACTACCTTGATCGAAGAGCCGATCTGCATCTCATCAACCCCTATGGTGATACGCTCGGGGATATCGGCTGGAAGGCAGCGGACATGCAGCTCCCGCAGCGTATGGTCCATGATGCCGCCATCGCGCACACCGATGGCGTTACCGGTTAGCTCAAGACGGACATTTGCCTCAACCGGCTGGTCCAGCCGGACCTCCATGAAATCCACGTGCAGCACTCCGGCGCCGGCGGGAATGCTCTGGTATTCCTTGAGGATAACCGGGTGCTCTTTCTTCTTGCCATCAAATGAAAGCGTCAGGATAGCCGCGCCGCCCTCGTGTCCGAGCGCCTTTTTCAGAGATTTCTCCTCCACCGCGAGCGGGATGGAGCTGTCTCCGGAACCGTAAAGCACTCCAGGAATCCACCCCGTCCGGCGCAGACGCCTGGCCTCGGAGCTGCCAAAACTTTCCCTCTCCTTAACTTTCAATTCCACCTTTTTCATTGAAACCTCAATTCATGTAGTTCCGAGTTCCAGGTTCAAAGTTGCAGCCAGCCCCGGCTTTTTTAACTTTGAACTTTGAACTAAAACAGCTGGTCATCGCCCTCGAACAGCCGGCTCACCGATTCGTCCAGAAATACCGACTGGATCGTGTCAGCGAGTGTCGATGCCGTCGACAGCACCCTGATCTTGCCGGCGCTTTTCTCCGGATTCAGCGGCAGCGTATCGGTAACCACCACTTCCTTGATCGGCGAATCTTCCAGCCGCTCGTAGGCGGCGCCGGACAGCACGGCATGGGTACATGCTGAATAGACCTCCCGCGCGCCCATGCCGGTCAGCGTTTCCGCTCCCGCCTTCATGGTGCCGGCGGTGTCGATCATGTCGTCGACCATAATGGCGACCTTGTCTTTGACATCGCCGATAACCGCCATGATCTCAGCCACATTATGCTCCGGCCTTGTCTTTGTCAGAATAGCCAGATCCACCTTGGGGCCAAGCTTCTCGGCAAACTTCTTGGCCCGCTTGACGCCGCCGACATCCGGAGAAACGACAACGATTTCCTCTTCCGGTATCTGCTTGAGCCGGAAGTAGCCGGAGATAATCGACAACGCCGTCATGTGATCGACCGGGATATTAAAAAATCCCTGTACCTGGCCCTGGTGTAAATCCATGGTCAGAACCCGGTCGGCCCCCGCCACCTGCAGCAAATCCGCGACCAGCTTGGCGCTAATTGGCTCACGGCCGGCGGATTTCTTGTCCTGGCGGCAATATCCCATCCACGGCATGACTGCCGTAATCCGCCGCGCCGAGGCCAGCCGCGCCGCCTGGATCATAATCAGTAACTCCATCAGGTTTTCATTGACGGGGTCGCTCGTGGACTGGATCAGGAAAACATCGCTGCCGCGGATGTTCTCCCGGTACCGGACATATATCTCGCCGTTACTGAAGGTCTTGTTTTCAATGTCGCCAAGCTTGATATGAAGGGTTTCCGCTATTTTCTCCCCCAGCCCGGGAACGCTGCGGCCGCAGAAGACCATCAGGCGCTTGCTTTTCTGTGCCTGAATGCTGCTCGGAGTCACTCGTTTTCCTCCTTAGGTGCAAATTTTTTTCTGGCGTACCCCTCGATGTTCCGTTGCTCGGGGCGCGAGATGCCCAGCGCTCCCGGGGGAACGTCCCTGGTGATCACCGATCCGGCCCCGGTCACGGCGCCGTCTCCAATGCTGACCGGAGCGACGAACACCGTGTCGGCGCCGGTATGGACGCTGGCGCCGATAACTGTTCGCGACTTGCTCCTGCCATCATAGTTGGCGGTGATGTTGCCCGCCCCAATATTGGTCCCGGCGCCGATCTCGGCGTCGCCAATATAGCTCAGATGAGGCACTTTCGAACCTTCATGCACGACGGCGTTCTTGATCTCCACGAAAGTCCCCGCCTTGGCTCCCGGTAAAATCCGGGCGCCGGGCCTGAGATACGCAAAGGGACCAATGGTACAGCCGCTGCCGATCTCCGCCTGAAACACATAAGACGAAACCAGCGTCACACCGTCATCGATCACGGCGTCAACGACGCGGCTGGAAGGCCCGATCACGCAATCTTCCCCTATCTGGGTAGTGCCGGCCAGCACCGTCATCGGCTCGAGCACCGTGTCGCGGCCGATCTTCACCTCCGCATCCACATAAGTCGAGGCGGGATCGATCACCGTGACTCCCTGCCGCATATGATGATCGAGAATGCGCGCGCGCATCATCCCGGCTGCCTCGGCAAGCTCACCGCGGGAGTTTACCCCGATCGTGACGGCCGGATCTGCGACCTCGTGCGCCATCACGGCCTGGCCCCGGGAAGCAAGTATCCCGATCACGTCTGTCAGATAGATTTCTCCCTGGGCGTTCTCGCTGCCAACATCGGAAAGAGCCTCCCATAACGCCCCCGACTCAAAGATGTAAACGCCGGCGTTAATCTCGCAAATTTTTTTCTCTTCTTCACTGGCGTCGCGATCCTCGACGATGCGAGTCACGCGGCTGTCAGCGTCGCGACACACCCGGCCGTAATTAAACGGGTCGCCAACGACCACCGTCATCAGCGTGCAGGCGGGTCCGTGCGCCCGGTGCGCCTGAAGCAATCCCTGAAGCTCTTCGCTGGTAATCAGGGGCGTGTCGCCATACATCACCAGAATATCGCCGTCAAAACCCTCCAGCGGCCTTTTTGCCGCCCGGACTGCGTCTCCTGTTCCCAGTTGCCGCTCCTGGATGGCAACCTCCACGTTCTGAGACAGAACCTGGTGGACATCATCGGCGGCTTGCGGGGCGAGCACAATGAGCATCCGGTCCGGTGACAAGGCGCCGGCGGCGTCACCTACCCAGGCAATCATCGGGCGCCCGCACACATCATGGAGCACCTTGGGCCGCTTTGATTTCATCCGCGTGCCCAGACCTGCCGCGAGGACGACAACGGCCAGCCGGCGACGCGCTTCTTCAGCTGGTGAAAACTGCATTTCGCTCCGGGGTTCTCGCTCGGGATTCCTTTGGCAAACGATGCTCTCCGGCAAGGCAGAAGATCCCGAAAGCAGCGATATTGTCCAGAATCTGATGCTTGCTGGCTGGGGCGGGAGGATTCGAACCTCCGAATCACGGGACCAAAACCCGTTGCCTTACCACTTGGCTACGCCCCATGGGCAGCCAGCGAAGGCCGAAAGAGTATATCATAAAGCGGATTCTGGATTCTGGATCCAGGGCATGAAAAGAAAAGACAGCCGGCGGACTTTTCCAGGAACTGAAATCAGAAATCACGTTGGCGATGTTGCTGCCGCCATACAGTGTGGCTGCCCGCCCTTTGCCGGCGGCGGAGACGGAGGTAAGCTCGCGGGAGACCATCCGGCTCAGAAATTTGGCAGACTCAGACGGTATTGTCTTGCTTAATGCTTCCATGACCGATTCAACCGCAGTGCGGGCGTCACGGTAGCTCTCGTACCTGCCCGCCTGCTGCACCCTGAGAATGAAATGCCGAGGGCCCAAAGCCGCGTCAGCGGTCCTTGCCGGGCCGGCGCGAAATCCAATCGGAGCATAGCTCCAGATCTGGGAGACTTCCTCGGGCAGCGTCTTCCTCATCGCTTCGGAAGCTGCCGGAGCCAGCCAGGATTTGATGGTAGCAAAAACGGAGTTGGCCGCCTGCCGGGCCTCCCGTTCGAGGCTGTATCCGCCTTTTTTCTTGACCGTATTCAGGAAACCGGTGCTGCTCATTTTCTTCCTCCTTCCCCCGGCCCGAATTTTTAAGGCTGGCCCCACGCTACATAAAATGTAAAAAAACAGGCAGCTAAAGCGCGGGCGGCGGGCAAAGCCAGCCGATCCTGCCGGTTCTGACTGGCCTTGCCCGCCAGGGTGGGGGTACCCAACTTTAAAAAATTTCTGCCCGGGCTTCTCGCGCGTGAAAAAGCCTGCGAATATTTTACCCGGCGGTTAAAATAAGAGAATCGGGGAAAACGCCGAAAGCAAGGCAAGAAATTCCCTGAGGAATCTATAACCGGAAAAAGGGAACCGAAACTTCGGCATCCGGGAGAACTTTTAACCGTTTCTAATTGACCGGCCGCAGTGCCCAGACTTGCGGGAAATCAAGGCGTAGCTTTTCTGCGGCTGCATCCGCGCTTTTCTGGTCGGGGAAGATCCCGAAAACCGTCGGGCCGCTGCCGCTGACGAGCGCTCCGGCGGCGCCGCAGGCGAGAAGCTCCCGCCGGGCGGTAACGATCTCCTGGCAGAGCGAAACTGCCGCCGGTTCCAGATCATTGTGAAGCAGGGAGGCAATGCCGCCTGAACCAGCGGCCTTATGGAGTTCATGTCGCAGCCTGCTCTCATGCGCGGCCAGATCGCTGCCGCCGCCCGTCTCGTCGAACCTTCCATAAACCTTCCCCGACGCCAGCCGGCAATCCGGCGTCACCAGCACCAGAAAATGTTCGGGGACGCCGGTTCCTTCAAGGATCTCACCGGCGCCGCTGGCCAGCTGTGGTCCCCGCGTCAGAAAAAAAGGCACGTCGGCGCCAACAGCCAGCGCCACTCGCGCCAGGTCCCGGCCGCTGATATTCAGACCGGATACCCCCGCGAGCAGCTTCAAGGCCGCGGCGGCATCGGAGCTGCCGCCGCCGAGCCCGGCTGCCACCGGTATCCGCTTGACAATTTCGATCTCCACATCCAGGGACACACCTGCTTCCCTGGAAAGCAGCCGCGCCGCCTTTATCACGATATTCTCGGCGGCAGGAATATCCATCCCGGTCAGTGAGGCGCCGCTGCCGGGTTTGGCCCGGCGAACACGGAGGACATCGTAGAGGCTGACCTCCTCCATCAGGGAGAAGACCGGATGGTAGCCATCGCCACGACGGGGACCGGCAAAGAGAAACAGGTTAATCTTGGCCGGAGCCCGCGCTTCTGCCCAGTCCCTGGATTCAGGACGATCATGGCCCGCTGTCACGAGCGTCCTCCAGAAATCGGGCCAGCCGCCAGAACTGTGCCGGCGACAGCATCTGCGGCCTGATGCCGGACTCGAGTCCCATCCGGGACAGAAGATCCAGTGTCAGCTGTTTCCGGCCTCGGACATCAAGCCGGCCAAGGGCCGGGGGGAGCGACTCTGCCGGAGCATCAGCAAGGCTGTTTACCAGAGTTTTCCGCCGGTGCCGGAAGGCGGCCTGCGCCACCTGTTTTATCAGCGGCAACTCCTCCAGTGAAGGCTCCGCGCCTTGCCGGCGGACGAATGAAACCAGAACCGATCTTACCCGCGGCTGCGGATAGAAAACGGTCCGGGGCACCGCCCGCGCGGATTTTTTTTCCGTAAACAGCTGGATTATCACCGAGATGCTTCCATACGCGGCCAGTCCCGGAGCGGCAAACAAACGGTTGCCGATCTCCTTCTGCACCATCAGGCACCACAGGTGGACGGCCGGAGCTTCTTCCAGGCTCTTCATTACCAGCGGCGCAGCCACACTGTATGGCAGATTGGAGACAAACTTGGTCGGTGGCGGCAGCAGCTCTCCGAACGGCAGCTTCATCGCGTCGACCTGATGCAGGCTGAAATTCGCGGCGCCGGAAAATTCCTGCTCCAGCAGCGCCGCCAGCCGCCGGTCGACCTCAACCGCATGGACGTGCCCGGAGCGCCTGGCCAGTAGCTCGGTAAGCACGCCGGCGCCCGGTCCGACCTCAAGGACGGTGTCCGCTGCATTCAGTGACGCCATCCGTTCGATTACGCCCAGAATATTCGCGTCAATCAGAAAATTCTGTCCCAGTGAACGATCCGGAACGATGCCGCTGAGCCGCAGCCGTTTCAGGGGAGAGAGGCCCTTCATCTGCTTGGGAGCCACCTGGTTGGCGCGGGTTTCCGGCAGAGGCTGCCCATAATTCTATTTTTCGGGACCGTTTTTGACAGCGGCAACGGCGGCCTGCTGGCGGCGGCGCCGGCGCCAGATCGCATAAAATAAAGCAAGGACTACCGCGGCCAGAACGGGGTAGTCAAGCAGATGCAGCTTGTCGTAGATGCTTTGCCAGTTCTCGCCTACTTTATAACCGACAAACGCCAGCATCAGCGACCAGGGGATCGAGCCGGCCACGGTATAAGCGGAAAACGGGCAAAAGGCATCCGTCCAATTCCCGCCGGCAGCGAAATGAACGTGCGGATGATCGGCAGCATCCGCGAGAAAAATACCGCCGGACTGCCGTATCTTGCCCACCATTTGTCCGCCATATCGAGTTTTTCACTTGATAAAAAGATATACTTGCCATATCGCTCGAGCGCGCCGCGGCCGCCATACCGGCCGGCCGCGTAAGCCAGCCAGGAACCGGCCATGTTACCGGTGACGCCCGCGGCCGTCACCTCCAGAAGCGTCATTTTGCCCTGGGCAACCTGGAAGCCGCCCAGAAGCATGATGACTTCGCTGGGAATGGGGATGCAGGCGCTCTCAAGCGCCATCAGAAGAAAAACGGCGATGACGCCGTACGGGCCGATTGTATCCGTGGCCAGATTTATGAGCGGGCCGATGATGTGCTGCAAGCTTTCTCCTGGAATAACGAACCTGATTAAAGGGTACCCTTTGCCGGCCGTCAAGTAAAATTGCCCGGGACCCCGCCGCTACAGATTTTACCGTCTTCTGCCGAAGAGTTTCTCATAATATGGGCTAAGGGTATTCCCCCAAGGGGCTTTCCATGAAGGGCAGCACCCGCGAGAACATTGTTGGTAGCGGTCAAGGTTTCTCGATCAGGCTGGTTAGAAACCGGGTTTTGCTATTCAATATCTGTTTTTATGTTTGGAAGCCGTGGTAATGACTATTTGGGGTGTTTCGCGATGCGCCTGATATTCCTGCCAACCGGTTTCCATGAAGAGGAGGCAATTGCCGCTTCTTCTTGGCGGGGGCGCGGCGTGCGTCCCCGCTTTTTAAGTCCAAAGTTAACAAGCGCAAGGTTCAAAATCCGAAAATCAAGAGCGGAGCGGAATCCTCGGTAAAATTGGATGATTGCTTGATCGGTGGAGGCTAACGCAGCGAGAGGGCGGCCCGTACGGGCCGCCCTCTCTCCTTAAAGACGCAGCGAGCTGCGCCCTTCTTTCTTTGTTTCGCCTTTAAGGCGCCGGCGGAACCACTACGCTACACTGCCAGCCCGAGCACTCGAAGGTGATTTCCTTCAGGTTCTCGTGCTTCACCAGCTCAGGCTTGGCATAGGGTTCCCGCATTGTTTCTTTGGTCATTGCGGTTTCTCCTCTTTTCTTTGCCTTATTTGCCATATTCCTGGTTCAGTGTCTAGGGATACGTATACGAGTTTCCGCATTCATCCTGGGCGCTCACGGTCAGGCTTGTGTGGAACCATGTGACGCCCGCGGGAATGTGGTACGTGACCGTCACCGTAGCCGAGCCGCCAGAGGCGATGTTGGTCGCCGCCGAAGGTATGCCGGAGTTGACGGTGACGCCGTTGTTGCTGGCGCTGCCGGTGATCTGGACACCCACCGCGTTCGGGCTGACGGCGCTATTATTGATGGTGAAGTCAACCGACAGGATGCCGGCGCTGTAGTCGGACAGGCTGGCCCAGTAGGCGTGCGGAGGTGACGTCAGCCCGAGCGCCGGTTTGGCGCAGGCGATGCCGCTCGTCGTGAAGCTGATCGGCGTGCTGGAAACCAGCGCCATGTTGTTGTAGACGCTCAGCGTGCCGGTATAGGTCACACCCGGATGCAGGCCGGTCAGGTTCTCCGTGTCGCTGGCGTGCAGGATGGTGTTGTTGACATGTACGGCAGAGCTGTCAGAACCGGTCAGATCGATCTTGGTGGTAGCCGGCTGACTCGTCGTCCTGCTGACCGTCGCGGTCGTGTCACCGGTGTCCGTAGCGCTGGAGCTGCTGATCGCCGCCGCGGTGGTGTTCATCTCCGCGCCCAGATCCTGAGTACCATAGATCTGGTTGCAGCCGTTGCTGGGAGCGGTGCACTGCGCCGTGACCGCATCGAGCGGGTAAGCTGTGCCGGTGTTCGGCTGTCCCTGGCTTACCGACAGGGTGTTGTTATAGTACGGCACGCCGCTATGGATATAGCCGCCGGTGGCGGTGGTGTATCCCAGCATCCTGAGACCCTCGGCGACGATGCCGCCCGGTCCCTGGGAGCCGCTGGCGATGAGAACGCCGCTCGTTGCCGCCGGATTGACGTTAGCCAGACCGGTGTTGAAGATAGTGTTGATCGGGATCTGATTCGCAGCCAGGGAACCGTTCAGGTTCACGGTGCTTGCAGGCGTATCCGCTCTAACATCAACCACCTGGCCGGCGGTCATGGTGGCGCCCACATTCTGGCCGTTGCCAACGTTGCCTTCACCGGCATCCTGGCTGATGGCCCACTCAGCCGCGCAGCGGACCAGGTCGGCGTCGCCGCCGGCGCTGGTGCAACTGCCCGGCACCGTGGACGGTGGCGTGTAGGTAGCAGTCGCGGCCGGAGAAGTGACTGGATACGTATTGGAGTACGTGTAGATGCCGTTGGTGGTGGTGGAGCCGCTGTTAACCGGCGTGTTGGTCCAGCCGTCACGTCCCCAGGTAAAGCCGTAGACCTTGGGGATGGAGCCGTCGGTGGCCAGGCCGCCGGTCTGGGCGATGTAGCCCCAGGCGCCGGTGGTCGGCGCCGCCGTGTGGTCGGTCAGGCAGTAATCAACAATAGCCGGTACCTGACCGGTGGCTGCTTCGTGGTCATCCACCTGTGTCTTGACGTCGGCCACCGATCCCGGCTCGAAGCAGCTGTTCTCATTCCAGTTGCAACGGAAGGTGGTGCCTGGAATCAAGGTCGTAAACTGGTTCAGGTTGTCGATCAGAACCGGCGCCTTGGCCAGGTCGTCGCCCTCACCCAGATAGGTGCCGTCACCGTTAGAGTCAACTTTACTCTTGAGCGTTGCCTGGTTTACGTAGAAACCCGAGGGCGTGCTTTGCGCGGCGGCGACGCTGCCTTCGCCTTCGCCAACGCTGGCGCCCGGATACTGGTTCTGGATGTACTTATCCGCGTAGCATTGGACTTTCTGCCAGTCAGTTCCGCTACAGGCGCTGACGACGCCCTTGGCCGTGCTGATGCGTCCAAGGCTCAGGCTCAGATAAAGCCCAAGCGCTACCATCAGCCCCAGAACGAGAATCGCCGTGCGAAGCAATTTTGAACTGATTTGCATACTTCCTCCCTTCATCCTCTAGTGTTTTTTCCGCTAGGAGCGGACTTTGTGCGGGCCCGCGGCCATTAAGCGGTCCCACCCCTCCTTTTTCCTGCCGCAGCGATGGTCGCTGCTTCGGGATTGCGGCAAGCCCCCAAGCTTGCCAACCACCCGGCGCCCCGGCTGCGCCGGATAAGGCAGCTAATTTTATACTCTAGCTACCATTTCGTCAACAGCTTTGGCAAGCTCACCGCCGTCCAGGCCCATGTGGAGCCGGAAACAGCCTGCCCTGCGCACCAGACCCGCCAGCAGACCAAAGTTTTCCTTGCTGGTCTCCGGGTCCATAAACAGGAAGGCGAACAGAATCAGCTCCGCCAGGGCCTCCGTCTGCCCGATCCGTTCGTAACGCGTGCAGCCGTCGCGGGCGATAACCGGGAATACGAGCAGGTTGACTGCCGCAGATTCGATCACCTGGCTCGATCTGACATCGCCGAGATTCACCCTGGTCTTGGGCTGCCAGCGATCCTCGGTCAGATTTCGCGCCAAAGCCAGCTGGGGGAACAGGTCCACCGTCTCCGGGCAGACATCAACTTCCTCCGGAAAGAAGAGCATGTCCGCACCATCATGGGAATTTGCCCTGACAAAGACCGTATCGTCTCCCAGCAGCCGGAAGCCGCGCCGCAAGAGCTGCAATGACAGGGTGGACTTTCCGCTGCCGCTCCTTCCGGGAAAGAGAAGACCGCACCCCTGCCGCTCCATGCCGGCCGCATGCACGGGGAAAAGGCCTTTTACCTTCAGAAGCTGAGCCCAGATCGGGAAGAAGATCACATGCGCCACAGACCAGGCCCGCGCCGACATGCCACTATCCACAAATGCCACTGCCAGTCCGGCATCGAGATCCGCCGCGACCGAGCCGGCGCCGGGCACTTCCTGATACCGCAGCTGGCCTTCCCGGCTGTAGCGGAGGACCTTCCAGTCATACAGGAGCTCCGCTGCCCGGAAGCTGCCGCCGGCATCCTTGTCGCCATCCGGCTTGGTCAGGAGATAGAACTCGATGTCCGGCTCTGCGCCCGGCAGGCCGCGGAAAGGCCTCAGGAAATCCTGGATCGCCAGCGCCAGCAGATGGTCATCCGCATAGACTTTTGTGACGACGCCGTGCACGTCATACGTCGCCGCATTTGGCTTGGCGTCGCTGAACCGTTGACCCATGATCTCACTTAGACTGTCAAGCATTTTCTTCCCCTTATAACCTGTCATTGTCGCTGGGCCGCGCCGGCCGTCCGGCCTTAGGGGCCGTTACCTCCGGGCTGCCCCGGCACCGTGATCGGAATACCGCCGCCGGACCAGCCGCCCGTGCTCGTGCCGCCCGATCCTCCTGGCGGCGACTGCCCGCCAGACGTCGGTTGAGACGGTGCGGGCGACGGCGGCGGAGTTCCCGGCTGCACCGGTTTCCAGTTCGGATGTTGCTGCTCGATTTTAGGCAAAACAGTGGTGGTTAGCTGGCTGCGGGGCACGGAACTTCCGTAATCCTTGTTGATCTGGGCGCATGCCTGAGCGGCAACGTCACTGCTTCCGTACCGCGCCGTCAAGTCGGACATGCACTGGTCCGCGGTATATCCGGCCAGCACCTGCTGGTTTCCCATAACCCCGGGAACAGTAGCGGTCGTGCCAGTTTTGTGTGTTGAGGCCACTGTTTTCCCTGTTGTGCCTGTTGACTTGCTATTAAGCTGTGAGGCTGTTGTGTTTCCAGACCCCCCGCCGCATCCCGCGATGATGATGGTGAAGGCAAGCAGCGCCATCGCGGCCACCGCCATCATTCCCTGTGAACCTCTCCATTTCCCGTTCCGGTTCTGGCCTGCTACAGCTTTCATGCGATACGTTCTCCTTCTTCTGGTTGCGGAAAAGCAGTTTTTAATTATACGGCAAATCCGCCAAACTTGCCCGCCGATCTGTCAAGTTTTCGGGAGGGCCGGCCCGCGAGGCCGGCCCTCCCGTTTCGTTGCTATCGTCCTGCTTTCTCTTCGCCGTTTTACGGCGCTGACGGAACCACTACGCTGCACTGCCAGCCCGAGCACTCGAAGGTAATTTCCTTCAGGTTCTCGTGCTTCACCAGCTCAGGCTTAGCGTAAGGCTCCCGCTGGCTTTTCTTAGCCATAACGTTCTCCTTTTTACTTAGCTTGATCAATGACGTTCTCCGTTTTCCCTAGTCCCGCTCATTTAGGGATAGGTCCACGCGCCGCCATCGGCAGATGCATCGGTGGTTGTCTTGAACACGTTGCCAACCAGGCTGGAAACGTCGTACTTGAGCGTGAACGAGGCGCTGCCGCCGGCGCCGAAATCGCCAAGCGAAAGCGGCATCGGGGTTGCCAGGGACACGCCGGCCCGGTCGAAGGTGGCGCCGGTAATCTGCACGCCGCTCGCCGCCGAGCTTGTCGCTGCCGCGTTGACCGTGAAGTCAACCGACAGCTGGTGGTTCGTATAGTCGCTGTACGAGGCCCAGTACACGTTGCCCTTTGTCAGTGACAGCGCTGGCTTGACCGCGTTCTGGACTGCCTGCCAGGTTGATTTGTCGGGGATCGCATACACGCCGCAGGAGTTATAGCCCATATCCGGGATGATTCCCAGCACGTGCGCCGAGCTGCCCGGGTTTGCGAAGTCGTCGATCTTGATGACAGCAACGCCGCCTTCAGTGGCGCCCTTGTCCGGATCGACCGTGCCTGCCGGATTTTCTGGCAAGTCATGACCCTGCACATAGATGACGCTTGGGTCGCTCGGAGACACCTCAACGCTGTGGACCATAACATTCGGCGAACCGGTGAGGCCGCGAATGTTGATCTCGCCAATCGCTGTGTTAGTAGTCATGCTATAAGCATCCAGATAACCGCTATCATCGCTTACATACAGGATTCCATTCGTTTTATCCGAGGATTCCTGGTGCATGCCGCCACTTGCTTCTGACGTCAGCGTCAGGTTGCCGGTCACAGTACCACTGGGCGGATTAGTCCCGGCCTCCGGCGTCCAGCTTATTGTGTCGATAAACGGCTGGAACATCTGCGATGCGTAAGCGTTCGTGCCGCTCGCATTCCAGGCAATGCCGCAGGTGGAGGACTCATTGTTGACCTCGCCCGCCGCCGAATCGTACGTGTCGAGGAAGCTGACGTTCTGATGCGTCGACAGGTTGAAGATGTACCAACCGCCGTGCTCGTTATAACCGCTGCCGCGCACGTTCGAGAGATCGGCGCCGCTCAGAGCGCCTTTGAGCGTGGCGTTGCTGGCGTTCATCGATGTCGAGATCATGTAGTTCGCGTTCTCGTTATTCAGGTCGTATTCCATGCCGCAGAAGCCAACCGGATTTACCGGGTCACTGGCCTGCTGCAGGGAATCTGCGCGCTGGAGCTGCTTATCCGCCGTGCCGATCGTGTACAGCTTGTAGTCGCCCACGTTGAACGTGCTGTTTAAGTCGCCCGGCGTCGCGTAACTGCCGCCGGAGAGGGCGCCCTGCGCATAGATCTTGGTGCGGTCGGGCGAAACAGAAACACCATGGACCTCCCAATCCATCAAGGCAGGATTGAGGCTGTACAGGTTGGTGCAGCCATAGTAGGGCAAGTTGACGCAGGTGGTCGGATTTCCCGGCGTACCAGGCGTGACCTCGTCCGGCACCGGGATCTTGTCCACGATGCTCATCGAGCTCGGGTCGACGACCTTGACGTTGCTGTCGCGGCCGCCGGCGATGAACAGCAGGTCGTTAGCGAGAGCGTTATGGTTGAACGGAGCAACCGGGACGATCGAAGCCGTCGCCGTCGCGCCGCTGCCGCCACCGCCGCTGATCGTCACCGTCGGAGCGGTGGTGTAGCCGCCGCCGCCGGAGAGGAGGTTGATGGCGTTGACAGAACCGTTATAAACGCTGACTGACGCGCTGGCGCCGCTGCCGCCACCGCCGCTGATCGTCACCGTCGGCACCGAAGTGTAATTGCTGCCACCGGCGGTAACCGTTATGCCATATACGGCGTCGGCAGCGCTCTGAGCGCCGCTGATGATCCCCGAAGCCTTGTAGTACAGGCTCTTATTGGGATCGGCGTAGACGCCGCAGGCTTCGTAGTTAAGACCCTGGGTCTCACCGATCACTACCGGGCTGTTTACATTGCTGACGTCAAGCGCCACGATGCTTGCCTGGCTGTTGTCGGGATAATCCCGCACCGTCGCGTACAGCACCTTGTGGCCGCCCGCATCGGTGAAGTCCACAGAATGCGTATGCAGCGGAGCCGTAGCGCCCAGCAGCTTGGACATGTCGATGGTGGTGATCCGTGTATCGGTGTTCATGTCGATCACATCGATGAGCTGCTCGTTCGCCGCATACAGGGTATTGGTGGACGGGTCTGTTGTTTCCTGATGATACATGCCGCTGTTGGCGGGAGCGTCGATGGCCGAGCCCGTGAGCGTGCCGGTGGCCGTGGCCGCATCCCAGTTGATCGTGGCGATGAACGGCGAGAACATCTGCGAGGCGTAGCCCTTCGTGCCGGCGGCGTTCCAGGCGATACCGCAGGTGCCTGATTCTCCGTCGCCGTTCTGGTCGGTGCTCAGGAACGTGGACGAGCCGGTAGTCAGGTTGACACTGGCCCAGCCGCCTAACATTTGCTGCGGCGTGCGACCCAGATTCGGGGCGCCAAACATGTTCGTCAGATTGGCGTCCGTGGTGTTCATTGTTGCCGCGATCAGGTAGTTCGAGTTGACGTTGTTGAGGTTGTACTCCAGGCCGCAGTAGCCAACCGGGTCGTAAGCGGCGGTCGGCAGCGGGATGGTCCTAATCTCAGTTTTGGTCTTGGTGTTGATCTGGGAAATGTGATAACCGCAGCCGCCGTCACAATTGCTGCCATTTAAGTAGCCGCCCGAGAGAGCGCCCACCGTGTAGAGGCTGCTTCTGTCGGCCGACGGGACAACGCCGTGGACCTCCCAGTTCAAGCCGAGGCCCTGCAGGCCGTCCGGCTGGGCCGGCACCGGAACGGTGTCGACGACACTCATGCTGCCCACGTCAATTACCTTGACATTGCTGTCGGTGCCGTTGGCGACATAAAGCATCTGGTTGCTGACGCCGTAATTGCCCGGTACAGCCGTACTTTGATATTGAGTCACCGCGGCGCCGCTGGAAAGCCCCAGCGTTGCTACCGCCAGGATTATCAGCAAAGCCAGCGGAGCGATAACCAACAGGATCCGCAGCTTGCGATTACCTCCGAAACTGCTCTTCATTCCTTCACCCTCCTCCTCCTAGTCGAATTCTGGTTAGGGCTGAAAACAACTTTCTGCATTAAACCTTTCCATCACCTCCTACTCCCCCGAGTAGACGTTTTCCTGGACCTCCAGAGCGCCCAAGATCCGGGGTCGCGGGAACACATTAACGGTTCCGGAAAAGAAGGGCCTCAAATTCATGAGCTGACTCGCATATCAGAAGACCGGGTAACTCCACCGGGGCCAGTTTCCGCGTTAGCCGGTCAAGATCAAGTCTTACCCAACCACCGTTACTGCGCTACCATGCACCACAGATAGTTGATAAAGACGCTCTTAATGCAAGAAGTTTACTCTAATATTCGCTTTTTACATGATGCATATTATTTATATTCATGATTAAGCAAACTCAAATTTGGTCCACTATAAGCCCCCCGGGGTATTGCCATAAGCAGCACTTTTCGCAATTTTTGACTGATTTTGTCAGGCCTTTTTCCTGCTGAAAAATGGCCGGTTGAGGAAACGCAGCTGGTGGGAAATAATACTTTCCCGTGTCTTGATATCTTATTAAAATATGATAATAACTATATTTGTTTGGCGTCAATCGGGTAATCTGTATATGGAACAATCCAAAAAAACCACTGGAGGAACGATTTGGCCGGATTGAAACTGGCTGTAACCGGGAAAGGTGGCGTGGGCAAGACAACGATCGCCGGAACGCTCGCGAGGATCATGGCCGCGCGCGGCCTGCGGGTCATTGCCGTTGACGCCGATCCCGACGCCAACCTTGCCGGGGCGGTCGGCGCCACGCCAGCGGCCGCGGCGGCGATCACACCCATCTCGGCGATGAAAGACCTGATCAGGGAAAGGACAGGGGCCGAGCCTGGATCGCTGGCGCCTGTTTTCAAGATGAACCCGCGCGTCGATGACATCCCGGCGGCGATGTCAGTGGAAGCCCAAGGGGTGAGGCTGCTGAAACTGGGGACGGTCATGACGGGCGGCGGTGGCTGTATCTGCCCTGAATCGGCGCTGCTTAAATCGTTGCTGTCGCACCTGATGCTGGCAGAAAAGGATGTCGTGATCGTCGATATGGAAGCCGGCATCGAGCATCTGGGCCGGGCGACGGCTCGCGGCGTTGACGCCATGCTGATCGTCGCCGAGCCTGGGAAGCGCAGTCTGCAGACGGCCGATGACATTACCCGGCTTGCCGGAGAGATAGGCATTTCCCGCCTCTTTTTAATCATCAACAAGGTAACTGATGACGATGCCGGTTTTTGCCGTGATCTGGAGCAAAATTACGACGTCCTCGGGTGCCTGCCGTTTGACAGCAGCGTCCGGACGGCCGATCTCGATGAAGAATCTCCCTATGACGCGGCTCCCGCCTACGCCGCCGAGGTGGGGAAAATCCTGGGAAAGCTGGAAGACCGGCTGGGCAGAGGATGATTTTTTCCGTTAATATTACGGATGGTGCGACGGGTTAACGCGCCGGTTTTTAAAAAAGCGGCGGTGGAAGCGTTAACGATGAAACCGGAGATTCGCTTTGAAAGTTGAAGGAGCCCTGAGTGTACTTTCCCGCATATAGGATGAGGCGCCTGCGGCAGACCCCCCAGATCAGAAACCTGGTGCGGGAGACTGACCTGCTGCCGGACCGCCTCATCTATCCCCTGTTCGTGACCCACGGCAACGATATCAGGAGCGAGGTCGGCGCCATGCCGGGTTGCTTCCAGCTGTCGATCAACAATCTGGTGAAGGAGGCCCGGGAGCTGCTAAAGCTGGGCATCCCGGCAATCCTGCTGTTCGGGATACCGGCGCAGAAAGACGAAGCCGGTTCCGGAGCTTATGACGAGGAAGGAATCATCCAGATGGCGCTGGCCGCCCTTAAGGACGCAGTCCCCGAGCTGGTGCTGATCACCGACGTCTGCCTGTGCGAGTATACCAGCCACGGCCATTGCGGCATCGTCCAGGGCGGCCAGGTTGACAATGACCTGACGCTCGAATTGCTGGCCAAGATGGCGCTCTCGCACGCCGAAGCCGGTGCAGATATAGTTGCTCCGTCGGACATGATGGACGGCCGCGTGGCGGCCATTCGCGGGGCGCTTGATAATGAGGGCTTTACGGGCACGCCGATCATGTCTTATGCGGCCAAGTATGCGTCCGCTTTCTACGGGCCTTTCCGCGAGGCGGCGGAATCAGTCCCCGCATTTGGGGACCGCCGCTCCTACCAGATGGACCCGCGGAACAGCGATGAGGCCGTCCGCGAATGCCTGCTCGACATCGACGAAGGCGCCGACATTATTATGGTCAAGCCGGCGCTGCCCTATCTGGACGTGATTCAGCGGGTCAAGCAGGAGACGAAGTTTCCGCTGGCGGCGTATAACGTTAGCGGCGAGTATGCCGCCATCAAGGCCGCCGCCGCCAATGGCTGGCTGGACGAACAGCAGGCCGTGCTGGAAGCGCTCACGTCGATCCGCCGCGCCGGCGCCGACATGATCGTCACCTACCACGCCAGGGACGTCGCCGCCTGGCTGGGAAGATGAAACAGTTCAAAGCTCAAAGTTGAACATTCAAAGTTTCCAGTTTCGCCTGTCTGTCGATCTCTTGCCTCGGATTTAGGTGAGCGCGGCATGCATATACAGGAAAGTCAAATCAGCCGGAGCCAATTGAAAACTGAAAAATCACGCCAGCTGTACATGGAAGCGCTCGAGCTGCTTCCGGGCGGCGTCAACAGCCCCGTGCGGGCGATGCGGCCCGTGGGCCTGGAGCCGCGGTTCATCACCCGGGGTGACGGCAGCCATATGATTGACGTCGACGGGAACGAATATATCGATTACGTCGGGTCCTGGGGGCCGCTGATTCTGGGCCATTGCCACCCCGCCGTCCGGGAAGCGCTGGAAAAAACGCTTCGGGATGGAACCAGCTTTGGGGCGCCCTCGCCACTGGAAGTGGAGCTGGCCGGCCAGATTGTGCGGGCGGTGCCATCGGTAGAGATGGTCAGGATGGTAAACTCGGGCACCGAAGCCACCATGAGCGCGCTGAGAGTGGCCCGCGGCTACACCGGCCGGGAAAAGATCATCAAGTTCGCCGGCTGTTACCACGGCGCTGTTGACAGCTTGCTCGTCCATGCCGGATCGGGTGTAGCGACGCTGTCCCTCCCTGACAGCCCCGGCGTTACCGCCGGCGCCTCAGCCGATACGATCCTGGCCCCCTTTAATGACCTGGGAGCGGTCAGCGAGATTATGGACCGCGAGGGCGACCAGGTGGCGGCGATCATCGTGGAGCCGGTTGCCGGCAATATGGGAGTCGTTTCGCCGGCGGACGGATTCCTCCAGGGATTGCGCGACCTGACGTTAAAATTTGGCGCCCTTTTGATCTTTGATGAAGTGATGACCGGCTTTCGAGTCGCTTACGGCGGCGCTCAGGAGCTTTACGGCGTCACTCCGGATCTGTCCTGCCTGGGCAAAATCATTGGCGGTGGCCTGCCGGTCGGGGCTTTTGGCGGCCGCCGGGAGATCATGGAGACGGTAGCCCCGGCGGGAAACACCTACCAGGCGGGAACGCTTTCCGGCAACCCCCTGGCGATGGCCGCGGGACTGGCGACACTGGCCGAGTTAAGGGCGCCGGGCGTTTATGAGGCCCTGGAAGCAAAATCGCTCCGGCTCGCGGATGGCCTCACGAAAGCGGCTGCCGGCGGTGAACCTGAGGCAAGCCTGAACCGGACCGGCTCGATGATGACGCTCTTTTTTACCGCCGGCCCCGTTGCCGATTTTAACTCGGCCAGGACCAGCGATACCGGCCGCTTCGCCCGTTTTTACCAGCACATGCTTTCGGCGGGAGTTTACTTGCCTCCCTCTCAGTTTGAGGCTGCTTTTGTGTCGCTGGCCCACAGCGACGGCGACCTGGACCGCACGGTGACGGCGGCGGCAGAGTTTTTCCGGCGGGGGGAGTGACAGGCAGCAATGGCGGGAAATAAAAACCACAGCGTGCCGGCCGCTACCGTGCCCCGCCTTTCCCGGTACCTGCGCAAGCTCCAGGAAATGCAGTCCCGCGGGACATCAACCGTGTCGTCGCGCCAGTTGGCGGAAGCGGTGGGCACGAATCCGGCGCAGATTCGCAAAGACCTCTCTTACTTCGGCGAGTTTGGCATTCGGGGAGTGGGCTACGACGTCGCCTCCCTGATCGAAGAGCTGAAAAAGTGCCTGGGGCTGGACCGCACCTGGAACACAATCATCATCGGCGCCGGCAAGCTGGGCACGGCGCTGGCCCGTTACCGCGCCTTTCAAAAGCAGGGCTTTAATCTCCTCGGCATGTTCGACTCGGCCGCGGCGGTTATCGGCAAAAGCCGGGGTGTAGGCCATGTCAAATCAACCGATGAGCTCGAGGATTTTATCACCAGCAACCGCGTCGACATCGCCATTATCACCACGCCGGCTTCCGTCGCCCAGGAACTGATCGACCGGGTCGTGGCGGCCGGAGTCCCGTCAGTGCTTAATTTTGCGCCGATCAGGGCACACGTAAAAGAACCGGCGATTGTCAGGCAGGTTGACCTCTCTACCGAGTTGATGAGCCTGTCGTTTTATCTCAATAATCAAGGTTGCTAACGTCAAGTTCCAGGCTCCAAGTTGAAAGTTGAAAGTTAAAAAACCTGTTAGTCTGAATTGTTATTTAACCATGAGGAAACTGTCATCCTGGCGCGAAGCGGAAGGATCTCGGGCATATAAACCGGATTCTTCACCGCTCAGGATGACAAAAGCGTACGGATTGGATCACTTTTCCTTTGATGATGAAAACCATCGCCGAGATAACTTTGGCCGAAATGTCCCGCCAGATAGCGGCGGAAAGCCCGCTGTTTGTCAACCGGTTGACGCCGCCGCCGGCCGGCGAGGGAGTCTCGGACCTGTTTGCCAGCGCCTGCGGCGGGAGCTCCGCCAACGAAAATTACCTGTTTGCGCTCGAGTACATCTTTGAGGGTTACCTGCTGCACTATCATCACCAGGGCCGGCTGATCGAGGCGGACGCTTCTGATTTCAGTCTGCTGGCCGGCGATTATATGTACGCGAAAGGGCTCACCTATATTGCGGCGCTGGGAGATTTGTTCGGCGTGGCCTGTCTCGCGGATCTGATCAGCCTCTGTGCTCATGTGGGCGCGGAGGCGGCGCCATCGGACCCCGCCCTGAAGCCGCGGAGGCCTGCGGACGATGGCGCCGGCCCGGAAGACTCCTGGGCAATGTCCGCCTGGGTATTTACGACGCTCTGCCTGGCCGGCCGTGCCGTCTCGGGAGAGAACGGGCGCTGCCAGGAAGAGCTGGGCCCATACCGCGCGAGCCTGCTGGCCAACGATTATGGCGCCGCCAGCTCCCGGCGCAGCGCGATCGTAGCCCGGCTGGCGGCGGACTTTCCGGCCATTAGCGTTGAGGACTGGATCTCGACCCTGGCGGTAATTTGACAAATTTGTCGGAACAATGGCAATAAACGATCTAAGGCAATTTATCAACCTTCTTAAGCGGGAAGGTGAGCTGATCGAGGTGACGGCCCCGGTCGATCCGGAGCTGGAGGTTTCTGAGATCACCGACCGGGTCAGCAAGGCGGGGGGCCCCGCCCTCCTGTTCCGCAACCCCAGTGGCTCGACGATGCCGATCCTGATCAACCAGTTTGGCAGCATGAAACGGATGAGCATGGCGCTCGGGGGAGAGAACCTGGATCAGGTTGCGGCCCGGCTGGGACGGGTTCTGGAGCTGCAGCCGCCGCAGGGACTGGTGGCCAAGGTGAAAGCGCTGGGAAAGCTGAAAGATCTGGCCGGATCGGCCCCCAGGATAGTTGGCTCCGGTCCATGTCAGGAAGTCGTGATGGATCAGCCGGATCTTGACGCGCTGCCCATCCTGAAAACCTGGCCGGGCGACGGCGGACCGTTCATCACCTTGCCGCTGGTCTTCACCAAGGATCCGCAAGGCCGCCGCAACGCCGGCATGTACCGGCTGCAAAAATTCGACCGCTCGACCACGGGCATGCACTGGCATGTGCACAAAGACGGCGCCGAAAACTTCCGGATGGCCGCCGGACGGATCGAAGTGGCCGTCGCCATCGGTACCGATCCGGCGACAACTTACGCCGCCACCGCCCCGCTGCCGAAAGGAATCGACGAGATGATGCTGGCCGGATTCCTCAAAGGGAGCCCGGTAGAGATGGTGCGGTGTAAAACCGTGGGCATGGAAGTTCCGGCCACCGCCGAGATCGTGCTGGAAGGATACGTTGAAAAAGACGAACTCCGCTGCGAGGGGCCGTTTGGGGACCACACCGGCTATTATTCGCTGGCCGGCGACTACCCCGTGTTTCATCTGACCTGCATCACCCACCGGCGCGATCCGGTTTACGCCACCACTATCGTCGGGCGGCCGCCGATGGAGGACTGCTTCCTGGGCAAGGCCACCGAGCGGCTGTTCCTGCCGCTGCTGAAGATGACGCTGCCGGAGATGGCCGACATGAACCTGCCACTGGAAGGCGTCTTTCACAATTGTGCAATCATATCAATCAAAAAGAGCTATCCGATGCAGGGGCGCAAGGTCATGAACGCGGTCTGGGGCCTGGGGATGCTGTCGCTGACAAAATTTGTCGTCATTGTCGATGAGCATGTTGATGTCCATGACGAGAGCGAAGTGGCCTGGCGCGTTTTTAACAATGTCGATCCCGGCCGGGACATCCTCATCAGCGAGGGGCCGCTGGACGTGCTGGACCACGCCAGTCCCACTCCGAACTACGGCGCCAAGATGGGCGTCGACGCCACCAAGAAGTGGCCGGAAGAAGGGCACACGCGCCCCTGGCCCGATGACATCGCCATGAGTCCCGAGATCAAGGAGCTTGTCGACCGGCGCTGGTCCGAGTACGGCATCGAGTTATGAGAGCCATAGCCCTCTCGCTCTGCCTCGCTACTGATTACCTACTGGGATAGGCTCTGACAAGGTGTCCTCAAAGGCGGAAACGGCATCGATGTTCAGGCTTCCAGCGATGCTGGCAAAATTCGTCAAGGTGGAGCACAGCGTCTTTGCGCTGCCGTTTGCTTACGCGGGTGCCCTTCTGGCCCGGAACAGCATCCCGCCGGCGCTGAAGATTCTGTGGATTACGGTGGCGATGGTGGCGGCGCGCAGCCTGGCAATGTCGCTCAACCGGATCATTGACCGCCGCATCGACGCCCGCAACCCGCGCACGGCCGGGCGGGAGCTGGCGGCCGGGAAGCTGTCGCTGAGGGCCGCGGCCGGTTTCACCCTGCTGTCGCTGGCGGTGCTGGGCGCGGCGCTGTCGCAACTGCCACCCCTGACCTGGTACCTGTCCCCGATCGTGATCGCCGCGTTTGTCATCTATCCCTACACGAAGCGGTTCACGTCCCTGTGCCATGTCTTTCTGGGGGCGACCGACGGGCTGGCGCCGGCAGGCGCCTGGGTTGCTGTCACAGGTGGGTTAACGTGGCAACCATTCCTGCTCATGGGTGCGATCACCTTCTGGATCGGCGGCTTCGACATCGCTTACGCCTGCCTTGATCTTGATTTCGACCGGGCGGAGGGTATTCACTCCCTGCCTGTTTCGCTGGGAGCGGGGCCGGCGCTGATCGTGATGCGCGTCTTTCACGTGCTCGCCGTGGCGCTGATCGCCGCCGCCGGATGGGCCCAGGGACGCGGTCTCCTGTACTTTACCGGCGTTGCCGTGGCCGCCGTCCTTCTTGCCTTTGAAAACGCGCTGGTGACGAAAAACAACCTGTCACGCGTGGGAACGTTCATGACGATGAACGGGTTTATCGGCATCGTCTACTTCGCCTTTCTGGCCGCCGACGTGCTTACCCACTAGGACGCTCTGCCAAGGTCCTTCTCCGGCCGGTCCGGGGTCGCTACCACCATCAACCCGACCACAAACCAGCCGGCCAGAGCCGGCACGTACCATTCCCAGTCAAACATGTTGTAGGCAATAAAGACCAGGGTTGAGATCGCGAACGCCCGCGCCAGCGGCTCGGCGCGCGCCGCCGCCAGCCGCCAGATCGAGAGCGCCACCGCCAGGGCGAGCCAGGCGCTCATCAGCGCGGCGCCGATGATCCCTGTGTCAACCGCGGTCTGCAACACCAGGTTATGGGCAAACTTTGTGTAGGAGGCAATGGCGTAACGCTGGTAAACGCCGGCAAAGGAGCCCAGGCCAAAACCAGCCAGGGGATGAATCCGAAAAGCGTCGAGGACGCCACGGTAAGTGTCCAGCCGGTGCGGCACAAGATGGCTAGGCTCCATACCCTGACCGAACCGGGAAGTGACGATCTGTCGAAGCCGGCCGGTCTTGAGAATTAGTAGCGGCGCGCCGATCAATACGGCCACTGCCGCTGCCCCTTCCGCCAGACGCGCCCGCCGGCGGGCGGCCCGTTCCGCCCGCGCCGCCAGCAGCGGCTGAAGCACCGAGGCGCAGCCGAAAATAGCAATCACGGCAAAAAAGCCGAATGTGGGCAGCGAACTTTCTTCCGCAGCCGCGGCGGCCACCGCGGCCGCAATGCCCGCAGCCAGAGACACAAAAACGGCCGCGCGCAGCTTTGCCGCGCTGACGATGAAATACAGGCTCAGGAAGAACAGAATCACGTAACCAAATCTGGCGTAGCTCAGCAACACCGCCGCCGTCTCCAGGCCCAGCGCCAGCCCGAAAAGCGGCCGGTCCCGCGGCGAGGAGCGCTTAAGCATGGCAAACGTGACCGGCAGCCCCATCAGCCCGAAGCAGCTGAGGGCATTTGAGTACTCGAAAGTCGAGCCGGCCCGGAGAAAACCGTCCACGTAACCGCTGTAAGGCTGCATTCTGATGATGAAGGAGACGATTCCCCATGCTGATGCGAAAGCGGTGGTATAAACTACTCCCGCGGCGATGAGGTCAACCGTCTCGGTCCGGCGGCAGCGGAGCTGGCTCAAGACGGTATATCCGGCCGCGAGCAGCCCGAAAAGCAGTACCGATTCCCGCAGCGTTTCGCCCGGCGCCGCGCTCCAGGCGCCACTGATGGCGGCAAACGCCGAAAAGGCCGCGAGCAGCCAGAATAACGGCGTCCGCGGCAGGCTCAGCTCCTTGAAAGCAGCCACCACCGCCACTTCCACAGCGCCGGCAAGCAGAAGCAGCAGCGCAAAAGTCCATTTGGGAACGGGAAAGTAGCCGCCGCGGAGCAGCGTTCCCAGGAGCAGGGCCCCAAAAAGGAGGTAAAGCCCGGCGCGGCGCAGCGATGGCGATCCTTTCGGACTGCCGGCATAACCTACCACGGTTTCACCTCAAGGTTAATCAACCTTCCTGAGACGATTATTCTCTGGTCGACCCGCCAGACCGGGTCGCAGGTGCTTAAGGTGATCGAGTCATCACCGCGGAGATCAAGCACGCTGACGTCATCGGGCGGCACTTTCGTAACGCCGCTCACCTGGTAGGTCAGGCCGGCATACGGCATCCGCAGGATGACTTTGTCGCCGGCGCGCACCTGGTCAAGCTTCAGAAACGGAGCGCCGTAAAGCACCCGGTCGCCGGCGATGGCAAAACTGCCTCCGGCGCCCGGCAAGGGGGTCCCATCGATATGACCGGCCCCCGCCGTCATCGATTGCTTCGAGGTGCCCTGGGAAATCCAGAATAGCAGCCCGATTCTGGGGCTGTCGATCTCGCCGATCTGCCG
This sequence comes from Actinomycetota bacterium, assembly GCA_023489275.1. Lineage (GTDB taxonomy): Bacteria > Actinomycetota > Thermoleophilia > BMS3ABIN01 > BMS3ABIN01 > JACWAD01. The sequence continues at coordinate 24,500 of JAMDDD010000005.1, read as the reverse complement.
GTTCATGATCATGCGTGATTCTGTTTCATTGCGCGCAGGCTTTCAACTATTTTTCAATAGAAATAGACTTGGGCCATGCAAGCCGTTTTGCAAAGGGTTAAGAGGGCAAGCATCCAGGTGGACGGCGATCAGGTGGCTTCGATTGGTCCCGGGCTGCTTGTGCTGCTCGGAGTTGCCAGCAAAGACGGCAGCGCCGAAGCCCATTATATCGCCGCCAGGATCTCGCGCCTGCGTATCTTCGACGACGGCAGCGGGCGGATGAATCTTTCCGTCAAGGAGGCCGGCGGCTCGGTGTTGCTGGTCAGCCAGTTTACCCTGCTGGCGGACACGCGCCGGGGAAACCGGCCCAGCTTCACCGGCGCCGCGGCGCCGTCCGTGGCTGAAAAGCTTTATCTGGATGTCGCCGCCGCGCTAAAAAGCGAAGGCCTCGAGGTCAGGACCGGCGTGTTTGGCGCGCGGATGCAGGTGGAACTTGTGGGTGACGGCCCGGTGACAATATTGCTTCGTAAAGATCCCGATCCGGACAGCCGGAATCTGGCGGCGGCGCCGAAGTAATATGCGGCAATTTGCAGATACCATGGCAGAAAAAAGCAAAAAAGACAAAGATAAAAAGCAAGTCAGGCGCAATCCATTTGCCGGCCGCCCGCGCTCGGGCGCCGGTTTTCATGATACGACCAAATACGGCAAGAAAAATCGCCGCGGCAAGAAAGACGAGATCGAACAGGGCGTGCAGGAAGAAGAGGAATCAGGAAGTGCCTAAGCCGGCAGAGGCGGGCGCGGCTGGCGGTGGAAGCGATGGCGTGAGAGCGTCTCTCCCCCCGGCACTTTGGTGGTGACTCTGATCACCTCGGGGTAGATCTCAATCAGGTTATAAGACGGCTGGTTATAGCCGCGCGTCCGCCAGGTGCACCCCGTGCCGCTGCTGACGATCAGCATATTCCCTACCGGCCAGTTGAACGGGACATGCCGGTGACCGTGCAGGACCAGGTCGACGCGGGCATTCATCAGCTCTTCCAGCACGTCCCCCGAATCCCAGACGACGTTTCGCTCCCGGCCGGTGCCGGGAATGCTGACCAGGTGATGGTGCAGGATGAAAATCTTGTAATGCTTCCTGTCGGCGAAGGCCGATTCGATGCGGGGATAGTTCTGGCGGCCGATCTCGCCGTCGTTCATATCCGGCTTGTTTGAATCCAGCGCCAGGATCCTGACGCGTTCCTGGACTTCCTCTTTCTTCCCGGCGACGGAAATAAGAAAGTCCAGCTCCCGCTGGACGAAACGCGCGCCAAACATCTCCTCAAAATGAAGATAGCCGACGTTGCGCGTGTCGTGATTGCCGGCCACCACTATTTTTTCCGGGCAGCGGATGAGATCGATATAGCGTTTGGCTTCCTCAAACTGCTCCCGGTAGCCATTGGCGGTCAGGTCTCCGGCGACAACCATGAGGTCGGGGCTGGCGTCATTGATTTCCGCCTGCGCCTCCTCGATCAGGGAAGTGTCAAACCGGAGGTCGCCGCAGTGAATATCAGAAATCTGCGCGATTGTGTAATGGTCACGGACCTGAGTCAAAATAAAGTTTCCAGTTTCTGGTTGCCGGTTTCTGGTTGCCGCTTATTCAAAATCATCATGATACACCCCTTATTCTATCTCGAAACTCGAAACCAGAAACCAGAAACGCGAAAATTGGCGGTTAGGGGTTAAACCGCCTGAGCCGCAACGAGTTGCTCACCACGGTCACCGACGACATGCCCATGGCGGCGGCAGCGAAAATCGGATTCAGCATTACGCCAAAAAAAGGATACAGGATCCCCGCCGCTATGGGAATCAGGGCCGTGTTGTAAAAGAACGCCCAGAACAGATTCTGCCGGATGATCTGGATGGTCCGGCGGCTTAGTGAAATTGACGTCACCACCCCTTTGAGGTCCCCCGAGATCAGGGTAACGTCAGCCGCCTCCATGGCCACATCCGTCCCGGTGCCGATTGCGATGCCAATATCCGCCTGGGCCAGCGCCGGCGCGTCGTTGATCCCGTCCCCGACCATTGCCACTTTCCTTCCTGCCGCCTGGAGCCGCTCCACCTCGCGCGCCTTGCCGGCCGGCTGCACCTCTGCCAGCACCCGGTCAACCCCGGCTTCCATGCCGATGGCGTCCGCCGTCCGCCGGTTGTCGCCGGTCAGCATTACCACTTCCAGCCCCAGGCGCTTAAGGGCAGCCACCGCCTCGCGGGAACCATCCTTGATCGTATCCGCCAGGCCGAAAACCGCCGCCGGCCGTTCGTCAACGGCCATCAGCATCGGCGTTTTCCCCTCGCCGGCGAGCATCTGGGCGCGTTCCTGAAGCCCGTCGAGTTCGATGCCCCGCCCCTCAAGCAGTGCCTGATTGCCGATGAGCACGCGGCGCCCGGCGACGGTGGCCTCGATGCCCTGTCCCGCCACCGCCTGAAATCGCTCCGCCTCACCGGCGGCGATCCCCCGGCTTAAAGCGCCGGCAACAATGGCTTCTCCCAGCGGATGTTCCGAGCCGCGCTCGGCGGCGGCGGCCAGCTCCAGAATCCGGTTTTCATCCCACCCGTCGGCAAAGATGTCAGTCACAGCCGGCTCGCCGCGAGTAATCGTGCCCGTTTTGTCCAGCACGATCGTATCCAGCTTATGAGCCGTCTCCAGCGAATCCCCACCCCGGATCAGCACGCCTGCCTCCGCTCCCTTGCCGGTGCCAACCATGATCGCCGTCGGCGTCGCCAGCCCCAGAGCGCAGGGGCAGGCGATAACAAGCACGGCCACAAAACTGAGCAGCGCCCGGGTAAACGCCGGCTCCGGGCCAAAGATAATCCAGATAACAAACGTGATCCCGGCGGCGGCAAAAACGCCCGGCACGAAATAACCGGCGATCACATCGGCGAGGCGGGCAATCGGGGGCTTCGAGCCCTGAGCGTCTTGAACCAACTGGATGATTTGTGCCAACGCTGTCTCTTTGCCCACCCGGCTGGCGCGAAAGCGGAAGCTGCCAAGCCTGTTGACGGTGGCGCCGATCACTTCGTCCCCCGGGGATTTTGCCACCGGCATGCTTTCACCACTGATCATCGATTCATCAACGCTTGACTCGCCCTGAACGACAACGCCGTCTACCGGCACCTTTTCTCCCGGGCGGACCACAACCAGATCGTCAACCAAAACTTCCTCGACGGGCACGTCTGTTTCAGTCCCGTCCCGGACCACCCGTGCCGTTTTCGGCTTCAGGCCGATCAGCTTCTTGATCGCCTCTGAGGTCTGACCCTTGGCCCGGGCCTCAAGCATGCGACCAAAAAGGATCAGGGTGATGATGATGGCGGCGGTATCGAAGTACATCGGCAGCGCCAGCCCCCGCTGCTGGTAGAAAGAATGGAAGAGAACGCCGGAAACGCTGTACAGATAGGCAGACAGGGACCCGACCGCCACCAGCGTATTCATGTTTGCCGACCGGTGGCGGGCCGCCGCCACGGCGCCGGAAAAGAACTGCCGCCCCACCCAGAACTGCACCGGGGTGGCCAGCGCCCACAAAACGTACATATTGCTAAGCGGCCCCAGGCTGAACATGCTCCCGAGAAACACCGGAACCGAAATAACCGCGCCGGCAGCCACTTTCAATTTTAGGCGCCGGTACTCACGCCGCCTCGACCGGGCTTCGATGTCTTCCGCCTCGCCGGTTCCGGCGGCGCCCGCCACCTCGGTTCCGCGCACCTTGTAGCCCGCTTTTTCCACCACGGTGGCGAGGCCGGCCACCGTGGCCGCGCCGGCGATGAACTCAACGGTGGCTTTTTCAGTAGCAAAATTCACGGAAGCGGAAATAACGCCGGGAGCCTTTGCCAGCGCCTTTTCCACCCGATCGACGCAGGACGCGCAGGACATGCCGCCGACGGCGAGCGTCACCTTCTCGGTGATCACCTTGTAGCCAGCTTTCTGAACGGCCGCGACCAGTTCGGCCGGAGAGATGATAGCCGGATCGAACTCGACTGTCGCCTTCTCGGTGGCGAAGTTGACGTCCGCCCTGGCCACGCCCGGAAGCAGCCTCAGCGCCCGGGCGTTCCGTTCGACGCAAGAGGCGCAGGACATACCCTCGATCGGTAAAAGAATCTTGTTTGTTCCCGGATCGCTCATGATGCTCACAGATTACAGATATTTATTACAAGATACTTGTATTTTATGAAAATTTCCCTAAATGATCAGGCAGTCATTTAGAATCTTGTCTGACTGATTTGATTCAACCTCGTTCCTCTGCGGGAATAACCGGAGGGTCATGTTCAGTGATGGAATTTAAAAATTTAATCAAACCAATCCCCGGAACCTGAAAACCTGGAACTTTAAACTTTGAACCAAGCCATGGTCGTTCAAGCCCGATCGCTGCATAAGCGTTACGGCGAAGTCGTCGCCGTCGAGTCGCTCGACTTTGAAGTCGCCCGGGGACGCTGCTACGGATTTGTCGGTCCCAACGGCGCCGGCAAGACGACGACGATGAAGATGATCTACTGCATCGTCCGGCCCACGTCCGGCTCCTTGAAGGTCTTCAGTATGGATGTGATTGAATCGCCCCGTCAGATCAAGGCGCGGCTGGGAGTCGTGCCGCAGGAAAACAATCTCGACCCCGATCTGACCACCTGGCAGAATCTGATGGTCTATGCCCGTTATTTCGGTATGCCCCGCGAGGCGGCCCGGCGCCGCGGCCGGGATCTGCTTGATTTCATGCATCTCGGTGACAGGGCCGGCACTCCGGTCCCGTCGCTCTCCGGCGGCATGAAGCGGCGCCTGATTCTGGCGCGGGCGCTCATCAACGACCCGGAGCTGATCATTCTGGATGAGCCCACAACCGGCCTCGATCCGCAGGTGCGCCACCTCATCTGGGACCGGTTGCTCGAACTCAAGGAGCGTGGCATAACGCTGCTAATCACGACCCATTACATGGACGAAGCGCAGAAGCTGTGCGACGAGATCGTGATCATGGACCAGTCCCGGCGGGTCGACGAAGGCAGCCCCGAGGAGCTAATCCGGAAGCACGTGCCGCCGTTCGTGCTCGAGCTCAGAGCTGACCGGGCCCTCGCCGGGGAGATCCTGGGGCGCTTTCCCGAGGTCAGTCACCAGGAGAGCGGCCAGAACCTCTACATATACGGCGGCTCCCCCAGTGATTTTGACCAGATGCTGGCCGCATGGCCTCAAGCCGATCACATCATCAGGCCGGCATCCCTGGAAGATGTCTTCCTGAAACTGACCGGCAGGGAGATCCGGTTATGACCGAAGGCCTGCTCTCGGTGACGCCGGCTTTCCTGCGCGTTTGGCTGCGCAACGCCCAGGTTTATGTGGCGCTGCTTAAGTTCAACATCATCCCGGCGCTGGTGGAGCCGATGCTGTTCATCTTCATTTTCGGGCTGGGAATCGGCTCCTACATCTCCCATATCGAAGGGGTGCCGTACATTAAATTTGTCGCCGCGGGCATCCTGGGGAGCGCCGCCATCATGCAGGCCACTTTTGAATGCACTTACGGCTCCTTCTTCCGGATGAAGATCCAGAACACGTTTGAGGGCATCATCTCGACGCCGGTCAGCGCCGGCGAAGTCAGCCTGGCGGAAATTCTTTGGGGAGCGACCCGCGGCTTCGTCAATTCGGTGCTGGTTCTGAGCATATTGCTGACACTGGGAATCATCAACCACTGGCAATCGGTTTTTATCCCTTTCATCATGTTCGCGGCATCGTTCAACTTTGCCGCCATCGCCATCCTGGTGACAAGCCGCATCGCACAGATGGAGTACTTCCGTTTTTACTTCGCGGGTTTCGTGCTCCCGGCACAGTTCCTCTGCGATACCTTTTTCCCCATCTCGCGGTTTCCGGAAGCGCTGCAGCTGGTCGCCTGGGCGATTCCTTTTACCAGCTTTATCGATATTACCCGCTCGGTGATGCTGGACCGCTACTCCTGGAAGCTGCTTCTGGAAGCCGCCTACGGGCTGGGAACGACGCTCATCCTGACGGAGCTGGCGGTAAGGAGCATGTACCGGAGGCTGGTCAAGTAAAAACGAGTTTCCAGTTTCCGGTTTCGCGTTGCGGGAATTCGGCGGCAGTTCCTTTTTCAGGTAAAAACCGCTAGATTTGTTTCAGGTGGTTCGCCCGGGCTTTTTCTTTTCAAGATCATGTTCACAATTATCCTGCCTACGTATAACGAGTGCGAGAACCTGGAGCGCTTTGTCAGTAAGCTTCAGGAAGTATTCGCTGCCGGCGGGCTCGGCGGGCGCATCATTGTCGTCGACGACAACTCCCCGGACGGGACCGGCGAGATTGCTGACCGGCTGGCCGGGCAATACGGTAACCTGTCTGTCCTCCACCGGTCGGAAAAGCAGGGGATCGGCCCGGCGTATCTGGCCGGTTTTAAAGAGGCGCTTAAGACCGACACTGATTTTATCCTCGAGATGGACTGCGACTTCTCGCATGATCCGGCATATCTGCCTGTCTTGCTGGACGCGGCCGAAGACGCCGATCTCGTCATTGGCTCCCGTTATGTGGCGGGCGGGCGCGTGGAGAACTGGGGCCTCGGGCGGAGGCTCATCAGCCGCGGCGGCGGCATGTATGCCAAAATGATTCTGGGAGTGAAGATAAATGACCTGACCGGGGGGCTGAAATGTTTCCGCCGCCAGGTGCTGGAAACGCTTGATCTGAACGCGGTTTCTTCACAGGGTTACGGATTCCAGATCGAGCTCACGTATCAGGCCCTCCGAAAAGGATTCCGGGTTAAGGAGATCCCGATTACTTTCGCCGACAGGGAGCTGGGGCAGTCCAAAATGTCCCGGCGGATAGTGTACGAAGCGGCGCTGCTGGTGTGGAAGCTGCGGTTACGGCCGGGCTAGTTCCGCTGCTCGCGACGCGGTGCGACCCGGGAAGCCCGTTACACGGCTTTGGAATTCTTCCCGGCCAGGGCCTTGCTCACGGCGCGGCTTAGCTCGAGGGGCGTAAAGGGCTTGACCACGAATTCGCGGGCGCCCAGCCTGTCCGACTGGGTAGCCATGTCAAAGGTGCCCAGGCCGGTGATAACTATGGCGCTGACGTCAATGCTTGTGCTCCGGATAACCTCGAGCAGCTCCAGCCCCGACATGTCCGGCATCATGATATCCGTGACGACCGCGTCGTAGCTGTTCTCGCTGACGAGATGGAGCGCTTCCTGACCCGTTGAGGCTGTCGTGACCTGATATCCTTCGCCCGCGAGTATCTCGGCGCAAACATCGCGGATTACTTCTTCATCATCCACTACCAGTACTTTTTCATCAATCATTTCCGGCATCCCCCTGGGGTCGGTTAAACCACGCTTTTAAAGCGGGCAGGATATACCTGCTGTCGGCAACCTGGCCGTGGATATTTAGCCGGCGGGAGCCATTGGCTGTCCGCTGCCGTGAGTCAGCGGCAGGATGCCCGGTACGACCCGGTTGCCCCGCCGCCACCGACCGGCTATACTGATTTTGGGAGGCTGTAGCCTCTTGTCAGAGAGCCGAAGCTCCGTAACTTAATTTTTGTGATCAATCCGACCTCGAAGGTCAGGAAGAGCCGCTGGGCTCCCGGCTTCGGGGTTTTTTGCGTTTTTGAAAGGTGTCATTCATCATGAGAAAGAAACCGGTAATAGCCGTGATCGACGGCATGGGCGGCAACATTGGTCACCAGATTGTGAGCCAACTGAGGCGTGAGCTGCCCGGGGACATTGAGATCATGGTCTTTGGGACCAACTCCGCCGCCACTGCCAACATGATGAAGGCCCGCGCCAGCAGAGGCGCAACCGGGGAGAACGCCATCCGGGTGTCGATATCCCAGGCAGATATAGTCGTGGCACCTATCGCGGCGGTCATTCCCAACTCTTACCTGGGGGAGCTGACAGCGGGCATGGCGGCTGCTATTTCCTCGTCCCGAGCCCGGAAGATACTCCTCCCCCTGGGCCAGCTCAAAGTCGCATTCGTGGGCGTCAGCCACCAGCCTCTGCCACATTTGATGGAAGAAGCGATCGACATGGTGAAGCAGATATTGGCGAACGGTGAGGAGGTGAACACTGATGTGTGAGTTGACTGTTTATCTTCTAGATCAGGATCGGGAAGAAATGGTCATGGAAGATGTGGCCACAATCACACCGGACGGCGACCGCCTGGTGCTGACCGATCTTCTGGGGCAACAAAAGATTGTGGAGGCAAAGCTCCAGGAGCTGAAGCTCCTGGAGCACAAGGCATATCTGACCCGCTAGACTCCTTCCGTTTGACGGGGGCACGATCAGTGTGCCCCGGCGGGCCACGAAGGCCCCAGCTGCCGCCAGCAGGCGGCGCCGGTCTTCATGTGGCTTTGGCTCCCGGCCTACGACAGGGAACCGAAAGGAGAAGAACAGATGCATATACCCGACGGCTACATAAGCCCGCAAACAGCAGGCGGGCTGTGGGCAATAATGGTGCCGGTCTGGTACACGGCCGCTTACAAGGTAAAAAAAGTTCTTAAAGCCAAGCAGGCGCCGCTGGTGGCGATCGGGGCTGCGTTCACGTTCGTCATCATGATGTTTAACGTGCCGGTCCCCGGGGGCACTTCCGGGCACGCGGTAGGCGGCACCCTGGTGGCCGTGGTTCTGGGGCCCTGGGCAGCCATCATCTCCGTCACCGTGGCGCTGGTGATCCAGGCGCTTTTTTTTGGCGACGGCGGCATTATTGCTATCGGCGCCAACTGTTTTAACATGGCCTTTGTTTTGCCGGTAAGCGGGTATTTTATATACAGGCTGCTCTCTGCCGGCGCTCCGGCAAGCGGGGCGCGCCGCTGGATAGGAGCAGGCATAGGCGCTTATGCCGGCATCAATTTGGCTGCCTTTATGACCGCCGTGGAGGTCGGGATTCAGCCCGGGCTTTTCCATGCCGCCGACGGCACTCCCTTTTACTCGCCGTATGGATTATCGCAAACAATTCCGGCGATGATGCTGGTGCACTCGACGGTGATCGGGTTTATCGAGCTGGCTGTCACCTCCCTGGCAGTGCTTTACTTGCAACGGGCCCACCCGGGATTACTGGGCGGCGCAGCCGCGCCCGCACCAGACGCAGGTGGAGGTTTCCGGCTAAAACCACTAATTATAGGACTGCTGCTAATGCTGATATTTGTGCCGTTGGGGCTGATCGCCAGCGCCACCGCCTGGGGCGAGTGGAGCCCGGCTGAAATCCGGCAGCGCTTTGGTTTCGTTCCCGAGGGCATGAGAAGGTTTGCAGGAATTTGGCGCGGAATTCTTCCCGGCTACGGCGCCCAGGGCGGTTTCTGGTCATCGGTGCCCGGCTACCTGGTTTCCGGCGTTGTGGGTGTGGCCATCATCGGCGCCATTACTTTCCTGATCGTCACGTTTCTTTCCCGCCGGAGCGGCAAAAGTGCCTAAGCCGCTCTCCACAGCCCCTGCCTGGATGAGAGGTACCGGGCCGGCCACTTGCGCCTGTTGCCGCATCGGACGGACGCGCAAGCGCAGCGCCGTGGAGAGAACTATCCAAAACCTCACCCGGGCGTTGAAAAACAGTGTATTTTCTGAGCAGGTTGCCGCGCGCCCCGGATTGCTTCAGAAAGCAGATCCGCGGGCAAAGACGGCCGGCCTGTTGGGCCTGCTGCTGGCGACAGCCGTGATCCGCCAGCCTCTGATTCTGCTGGGCATGTACGCCGTAACGCTGGCCGGAGCCGCAGCCTCCCGGCTCTCGCTTGGATTCTTTATAAAACGGGTCTGGCTATTTATCCCGATCTTCGCCGGCATTATCGTAGCGCCGAGTATATTCAATGTTGTCAAAGCTGGAGATCCGCTGGTCACGATCTGGAATTTTGGCCATGAAGTTCACCTGGGCCCGTGGTCGCTGGGAGATTCCGTCGCCATCACCAAACAGGGGCTGGAGGGCGCCGCCATTCTCATCCTCAGGGTGGCGGTCTCGGTGTCCCTGGCGGTGCTCTTGGCGCTTACCACCCGCTGGTCTGACCTGCTGAAGGCCCTGCGCGTCTTTTACGTGCCCCGGGTTTTCATCCTCACCCTGTCCATGACGTACCGCTACATCTTCCTGCTGCTCAGCCTGGCCTCAGACATGTTCACGGCGCGGCGCAGCCGCATGGTCGGCCCCTCCAATCCCAGGGAAGATCGCCATTTTGCCGCCGCCAGCATGGGAACGCTGCTCGGCAAATCACACTCTCTCAGCAACGAAATCTACGCCGCCATGGTCAGCCGCGGCTACAACGGCGAGCCGGTGGCCTTGCGGCGGTTCCGCGCCCGGACCGCCGACTGGGCGGTGTTCGCGGCCGCAGTGGTCATCGCACTGGTTGCCTGGGGCGCGGACCGCGCCCTCGGATGACACAACTTAGAATAACATTACAGGTTAATGAACGACGCAATTTTTGACATTAAGGCAGTTGAATACAGCTACGAGGACGCGGTGGCGCTGGCCGGCGTCAGCTTCAAAGTCGACCCGGGTGAGAGCGTTGCCCTCCTGGGCGCGAACGGCTCCGGCAAGTCGACGCTGCTGATGATGCTTGACGGGCTGGTCTTTCCCAGCCGCGGCTCAGTAAGCGCGTTTGGCGAGCCGCTGACGGAAGCGGCGCTGCTGGACGAAGGTTTTTCCCAGGCGTTCCGCCGCCGGGTTGGTTTTGTCTTCCAGAATTCCGACGCGCAGCTCTTCTCCCCCAACGTCCTGGAAGAGATTGCGTTTGGCCCGCTCCACCTGGGCCTGCCGCCAGCAGAAATTGACAGGCGCGTCAACGATACCATCCATATTCTCGGCCTGGACCACCTGCGCGAGCGCCCGCCGTTTCACCTCAGCGGCGGCGAGAAAAAAAAAGTGGCGCTGGCGTCGGTGCTGGCGATCAATCCGGACGTGCTTCTGTTTGATGAGCCCACCGCGGGGCTCGATCCCAAAACCGAGGCTTTCCTGCTTCAGTTGATAAAAGAGATCAACCGCGCCGGAAAGACGATCATCACCGCCACCCAGGACCTGCGGATAGTGCCGTTTCTGGCCCGCCGGGCGGTCGTCCTCGGTGAGGACCACCGGGTGGCGGGCGATGGTGACGCTCTCACTGTCCTGGCCGACCAGGACCTGCTGATGGCGGCAAACCTGGTGCATCATCATCCGCATATGCACGCGGGAATCGAGCATCTTCATCCGCACAGCCACGTCGAGGGGCACGATCATCACCAAGGCTGATCATCCGGTCGCCAGGTATTCTCCCGGCAAGTCCGGATAACAGATGGAATGGTCATTCCGGGCCGCCCAGGGCGGCGAAGAATCGTGGGGATTTGACCGGGAATCATCGAATCAGGCAGACGGCCTCACCTGGAACCCGGTCAGCCCCTCCGGCGGCTCGCTGTAATCATCCAGAATCGTATCGACCCGGGCGTGCGCCGGCCCCTCATGGCTTGACTTCACCATCAGATCAACGCTGGCCGCTGGGCCTTCAAACACCGCCTCGACGCGACCGTCGTGACAATTGCGAACCCAGCCGCCCAGACCCAGCCGGCGCGCCTGCTCGGCAGTCCAGGACCGGAAAAAAACGCCCTGGACGCGGCCGGAAATGTAGACATGAGCACGTTTGATGGGAATTCTCCTCAAGGATTCTCCCTTGCCTGTCCCGGTAGTTAGATTCCGGGACCGGCTCTCAAGCCAGGACCCTGAGTCCCTTGTATTTCATCCGCTTTAGCCGCCTGACCCTGAGAGCAAGCCATAGCACCACCAGCAGCAGCAGGTAACCAGCCGGCGGCACCAGCATCATCAAAACCGACAGGATCACCACCGTAAAATCGAGCGCCGGCCCCGGATCCTTGCCGCCACCGGTTATCGCCAGGCCCGTATGGACGTAATTTCCCAGGAGCGCCAGCACCACCCCTGCCGCCAGCGCCAGCCAGCGCCAGTTGCTGGAGAACTCACCGGAAAGGATTGCGACAAAAACAAGCGCGCCGATGATGATCGCCAACGGCAGTTGCAGCCGCGTGTCGGCTCGCGCCAGCGATCGGTTTGTTCTCGTCAGGATGATTTCCAGGATGATCAGCGCCAGGAGGACGGCGACGGCAGCAACCGAATGGAACCAGTCCATCGGCGTCCCCTCCACTTTGAATCCCCATGCCCAGCCCAGGCGGGCAAATAAAATAAACACCGCCAGCGGAATAAGCGGCCGCAGCCCCGCCAGCGCGGCAAGCCCGATCCCGACCCCGATTGCCCAAACGATTGCCATTCTGACTCCTTGCCAATTAAAAAAGGTATTCCCAGGAGGAGAATTTTACCATTCCCGCCCTGTTGCTTAAAGAAACCGGCGATACTAGAATCAAAAGCCATGACCAAAATCGGCATTGACAAATATGAAGAATTTTATGCCAAACGGACCGGCGGCCTGCGCTCTTCCGTGATGCGGGACCTGATGGCGGTCACGGCCCGGCCGGACGTCATCACTCTGGCGGGCGGCCTGCCCAGCACCGAAAGCTTTCCCGCCAGGACGCTGGCGAAGATCACGCACGAAATATCGATGAACTCCTCCGCGGCGGCGCTGCAGTACGGTCCGACGGAAGGTTTTGACGAGACCAAGATGAACATCGCCAGGGTGATGGCGGCGGAAGGCATGCACGTTGATATCGACAACCTGATCGTGACAACCGGCGGGCAGCAGGCCATCGACCTGGTCACCCGCGTCCTGGTTGATCCCGGGGACACGATCGTCGCCGAAGCGCCAACTTACCCGGGCGCCATCCCGTCTTTTTGCAGCTTCGAGGCAAACGTGCACCAGATTCCGCTCGATGACGAGGGCCTGCGGATCGATCTGCTCGAAAGGTATCTGGATCAGGCACAAAAAAAGAAAATAAAACCCAAATTCATTTATGTGATACCAAATTTTCACAACCCTGCCGGCGTCTCCCTGAGCCTCGAACGGCGGCATCAACTGGTCGCGCTGGCCCGGCAGCGGCAGCTGATCATCCTGGAAGACAACCCATACGGTCAGCTGCGATTCGAGGGCGAGCCGTTGCCGGCGCTCTACTCGCTTGACGATGATGACAACGTCATTTATATCAGCACCTTCTCCAAGATAATGTCGCCCGGGATCAGGCTCGGCTGGATCGCGGCGGCGGCGCCGCTCCTGTCCAAATTTAACCTGGGAAAACAGGCGGCCGACCTGTGTCCCTCAACGCTGGCGCAGATGGTGGTGAATCACTATTTCAAGCAGGCCGACTGGCGAGATTACGTGCGCAAGGTCACCGGGATCTACCGGAAGCGCCGCGACGCCATGCTGCGGGCGCTGCAGGAATATTTCCCGGAAGAGGCAGCCTGGACGCATCCGCAGGGAGGCTTTTACATCTGGGTGACACTGCCGGAATACCTGGATACGGCCGACCTGCTGGCGCTGGCCCTGGAAGAGCAAAAAGTGGCTTTCGTGCCGGGCGCGGGCGGCTGGGTTGACTCCAGCGGGGCAAACCATATGCGGCTGGCTTTTTGCGGCGTGACCGAGGCCAAAATCGAGGAAGGCATCAAACGTCTGGCGAAAGTAATCAAGGAGCAGATGGAGCTGTACCGGTCGCTGCACTAAAGCGTCATTCTCATCAAGCCCTCGCAAATATACAATTGACTATATGAGCGAGTTGTTTTCAGAAATAACTATTTCCCTAAAACCGGGAGGGAAGGGATGAGTAAAAAAATCGGGAAGGTAGCGGTCTTGAAGGGCGGCAGGTCCCTGGAGCGCAACATATCGCTCAAGTCCGGCGCCCGGGTGGAAAAAGCGCTGGTGGAGCTTGGCTACAGCGTCGAAGGAATCGACGTTGACGCCCGTCTCGTTCGCCGATTGAAGGAGATGAAACCGGATGCCGCCTTTATCGCCATGCACGGCAAAAGCGGCGAGGACGGCACCGTCCAGGAACTCCTGGACATTCTCGGCATCCCGTATACCGGCTCGGCGGTGCTGCCGTCGATCCGTTGCATGGACAAAGTGCTCTCCAAGCATATATTTGTCGCGGACGGCATCCCAACGCCACGTTTTTACGCCTTTAACCGGGACGCTTTCCAGGAACTGGGCGCGGTTGATACAATGCCGATCATAGCTAAAGAGCTGGAATTCCCGATCGTGGTCAAACCTTCCGGGCAGGGATCGGCGCTTGGCGTCAGGTTCGCCCACAACGCCGAGCAGCTCCCGGCAGCTTTGATATCTGCGTTCAGTTTTGACAATAAGGTGTTGCTGGAGAAATATGTCAAGGGCCGCGAGCTGGCCGTCAGCATTATCGGCAAGGAGCCGCGGGCATTGCCGGTCGTTGAAGCGATTCCCAAAACCGAGTTCTTCGATTTTGAGTCACGTTACACGATCGGCAAAGCCGATTACGTTGTCCCGGCCGAGATTCCGCCGGACCTCGCCAGCCGGGCTGTGGAAATATCGCTACAGGCCTTTAATTCCCTCCAGTGCGCCGGTTTCGGGCGGGTAGACCTGATCCTGGATGAAAGCGGCGGCCTCTGGTGCCTGGAGATCAATACCATCCCCGGCTTTACGGAAACGAGCCTGTTGCCGATGGCGGCTCAATCTGCGGGCTTAAGCTTTAGCCAAATGGTGGAAGAAATTTTGCTCTGCGCCACAGGCTAAAATAATTAAACCGATGCCGGAGACTGGATGCCGGATTGACAATGGAAGGCTTTGGTTAATCTGTCATCCACAATCTGCCATCCACCGTCTGCTATTTCGCCCCGATAGCTCAGGGGATAGAGCGACCGCCTCCTAAGCGGTAGGTCGAAGGTTCGATTCCTTCTCGGGGCGCCATGCCGGAGGCAGTTATCGAGAATGCGGAACCGGCCCCGTATGAGCAGAAATGCCGGCTCTCCCGACTTCCGGCCCAGCAAGCCTCAGGTCAGCCGCCTTCGCAGATATTTTAGCGCCTCCAGCCAGAAAATTATGAAAGCACCCGCCGCGAGGCTGACCGTGAGTTCCGGCAGCGCCAGCCGGTCGAAGAGAAACAGCCGGTTCAGAGCCGGAACATAAAGTACCAGCGTCAGCACGATAGCAATTCCGGCCAGGAGCCACCAGAACGAGGCGTTGGGAGACTTGAGCGTGGCGATCATCGTCCGGGTCCAGGAGCGATTTGCCATGATCAATCCGGCATTGGCAAAAATCAGGGTGGAAAAAGTCAGCGCCCGGACAGAACCCTCGTCATAACCGCGGTAAAAAAAGAAAATGAAGCAAGCCATCACTACCGCCAGCACGCTCAGCCCCTGGAGTATGCTGAAGGAAAGGCCCTGCCAGCCAAAAAGTGGCGTTCCGGGGTCCCGGGGAGGCCTCCTCATCACATCGGATTCCGCCGGTTCTGCCTCAAACACAATCGAGCAGGCCGGGTCGATGATCAGCTCCAGGAAGACAATGTGAACCGGGAAAAGCACGAGCGGCCAGCCAAAAAAAAGCGGGATTAGCGTCAGGCCGATGATCGGCGTGTGCACGGCGAAGGTATAGGTCACCGCCTTGCGGATGTTGTCATAAATTCGCCGGCCCAGGCGCACCGCCTGCACAATCGAGGAAAAATCATCGTCGGTGAGAACAAGCGCCGCGGCCTCACGGGCCACATCGGTTCCCCGGCCGCCCATGGCGACCCCGATATGGGCCGCCTTCAGCGCCGGCGCGTCGTTGACGCCGTCTCCCGTCATCGCGACAATCTCCCCGCTTGCCTTGAGGGCGCGAACGAGCCGGAGTTTTTGCGCCGGCACCACCCGCGCAAAGACGGCGGCGTCGCCGATGCGCGCGCCGAGTTCTTCTTCTGTCATTGCATCAAGCTCCGGGCCCGTAACAACGGCCCGGTCATGCCTGAGCCCGATACGGGAGGCGATATTACGGGCCGTCCCCGGATAATCGCCTGTGATCATGAGAACGCGAACTCCCGCGCTCTGGCATTCCCTGATGGCGTCCGGCACACCCGGCCGCACCGGGTCAGCCAGCCCCAGCAACCCCACGAATTTAAAATTAAAACCGTGAGGGCCGTCCGGCAGACGCACAAGTCCCAGCCGGCTGCGGGCTACTCCCAGGACTCTTAACCCTGACGCCGCCATCTCGCCGGCTTCTTTTTCAATCACGCTCGCGGTTTGCGGATCAATGTGGCACAGATCTGCAATTGCCTCAGGGGCTCCTTTAGCGGCAATTACATACTCCGCCGATTCGGGCGGCCGCCATACCTGTGTCAGCGCCAGCATTTTTTCCGAAAGAGGATAAGAGCGCACCAGGCTCCAGTCATCCTGGGGTTGCCGGACTGGCTCGACTCCCTGCTTTCCCAGCTCTGCGATTGCTTTTTCCATCGGATCAAACGGGTCTCTCTGGCTGGCCAGAATGCCGTACCGGACCAGTTCACGGAATCCTTCCGGCAGGACGACCGCCCCGGATCTGCCGGGAATATCAAGAAAAACTCCGTTTGCAAAAAGCTTGCCCACTGACATCCGGTTCTCGGTCAGGGTTCCGGTTTTGTCAACGCACAAGATGGTCGCGGCGCCGAGGATCTCAATCGCGGCCAAGCGCCGGGTAAGCACGTGGTTCCGCGATATGCGCCACGCTCCCAGGGCGAGAAAGACAATTAGCACCACCGGGATTTCTTCCGGAAGGATGGCCATCGCCAGGGTAATTCCTGCCAGCAGGCCGCTGAGCCAGGCCCGCTCCACGGCCCCGTAGAGAACTATCACAAAAGCGCAAATTGACAATCCGGCCAGAGCAAAATTGCGGACCAGGCGCCCGCTTTCCTTCTGCAGCGGCGTCTTTTCCGGGGAAACAGATTCCAGGGATTTGCCGATTCCTCCCATCCGGGTGGCCTCGCCGGTCTCCAGAACCCTGGCAAACCCCTTGCCCTTGACTACCATGGTGCCGGAATAAATAAAAGGAGTTCCTTCCCCGCCCGGCGGACCCGCCTTCCGTGCCGGCTTGCCGGCAGCCTTGCGCACCGGGGCCGATTCCCCCGTCAGCAGCGACTCGTCAACAAAAAGATTGACGCATGACAGCAGAACGCAATCCGCCGGCACCCGGTCGCCCTCATCGACAACAAGGAGATCGCCACGGACAACTTCGCGTCCGGCGATTCGTTTGACCTCCCCATCGCGGATAACCCTGGCCCGCGGGCTGGAAAGATCCCGGAGGGAATCCAGCGCATGCTCTGTCTTTCTTTCTTGATAAAATGTGATTCCTATGATGACAAAAACAAAAAATAGCAGCACCAGCGCTTCGGTTGTGTTGCCCAGAGCCAGGTAGAGAAACCCGGCGCCCAGGAGAAGGATGAACATCGGCTCTCTGGCGACGTTCAGCAGCTTGGTGAAAAAGCCGAGTCTGCCTCCCGCAGGCAGCTCATTGAAGCCTTCCGCCGCCAGCCTCCTTGCCGCTTCAGCTTCGGAAATGCCCTTGATCGGGGCCTGTCCCAGGTCGTGCATCATTCCTCCTGGCCGGATTCCTGCTAATTAAAAACCGGCATCGACAATCGGACTCCAGTTATCCTGTAACCTGCAAATTGCCTTTTTTGCTTCTTTTCAATCGATCGTCTAGGATTCATAGCAATAAAAAACGGGCAGGAAGCACATGTGAAAGTTCTCCTTGTACAACCACCACAATTTGGTACACCGGGATTTACCAAGGTAGCGCTGGTGGAGCCGCTGGGGCTGGAAATGGTCGCCGGCGCTCTCCGGGCTGAACACGACGTTCGTATTCATGACATGCGCATTGATGAAGATATCGAAAGCGCCATCCGCTCATACAAGCCCGGTGCGGTCGGGATTAGTTGCTGCTTTACCATAGATGTTTACCGGAGCCAGAAAATAGCGGAAAAGGCAAAGGCGAGCGGCGCGCCATTCGTGTTTATTGGCGGCCTGCACGCCTCCCTGAATCCCTCCGATTTCAACAATCCGGCGGTTGACTGCATCGTCGTCGGCGAAGGCGAGGCCGGCTCCCTGGAGCTCGTTAATGCGCTCCGCGACGGCGCTGATTTGAGCGATGTTCGCGGCCTGGTCATCAATAATGCGAGCGGCCTGCGCTTCACCGGGAAGCGCCCCCCGATTGATAAAATGGACGATCTGCCTTTCCCGGCGCGCGATTTGTTGCCCCACGGCCGCCGCCGGTATTTCTTCAATTTCTGGAAGCCGCTGGCGGCGATAGAGACATCCCGG
Organism: Actinomycetota bacterium; assembly: GCA_023489275.1. Classification (GTDB taxonomy): domain Bacteria; phylum Actinomycetota; class Thermoleophilia; order BMS3ABIN01; family BMS3ABIN01; genus JACWAD01. Next base: position 6,386 of record JAMDDD010000005.1, on the reverse strand, counting down.
GGTTGCCCGTACCGCTGCAACTTCTGCAGCGTCTGGGCATTCTATGAAGGGCGGTGCCGGACCAAGAGCCCGGAACGGGTGGCCGATGAGCTGGCCGGGCTTAAAGAAAAATTTGTTCTGATCACCGATGACAATTTCTTGCAAAACGTCAAAAGAGCCAGCGACATCGCCGATCAGCTCGAGGCGCGGGGCATTAAGAAACAGTACTCCTTCCAGGCCCGGAGCGATACCATTGTCAAACATCCGGGGATCATCGCCAAATGGAAAAAAGCCGGCCTGTCACATATTTTCATCGGCTTTGAAAGCGTCGATCAAAACGAGCTGAAAGCGGTCAACAAGAGGAACAGTGTCGAGGCCAACGAGGAAGCGCTAAAAGTTATTCACAGATATGGCATCTCCGTGACCGGCGCATTTATCATCAAGCCGGATTACGGCCACCAGGAGTTTGAGCGGCTGCGAAAGTATGTGCTGGCGCATGGCATTAATGTGCCGCAGTTCTCGGTGCTGACGCCGCTGCCGGGAACGGATCTTTTCCGGGAGATCGAGAGCAAGATTGTTTACAGAAATTATGAACTTTACGATTTCCTTCACTCGGTGCTGCCGACCAAGCTCGATCCCGCCGAGTTCTACAAGGAGCTGGCCGGGCTCTACCGGGCAGCCTACGTAAGTTCAGGCATAGTCGCAAAAAGGGTCTGGCCTCTGGTGCACGGGTTATTAACCAGAAACCTGACGTTGGGACACATGCGGCGCATCCTTAAAGCGGCGCAGGAATTCGCTGACGGCCGCAATTACCTTGCTCCTCTGGGGACAGGCGGCCCGGTTCCTGCCGCGGGGAAGCCCAGCGAGACCCGCAGTTGATGTTCTACCGGTAAAACAAGTGGCAACCGTCAATCCCGTCGAACAGGCTTTGCAAGCCGTTGCGGAGGCCCTCAAGGCTGAAGCGAGGGTGTTGATAACCTGTCACGTGAATCCGGATGGAGATGCCGCTGGCTCGATGATTGCCCTCCACCGGGCGCTGACCCAGTTGGGAGTCGACAGCATCATGTATCTGGCTTCGACTGAGCCCGTCGCCGTGGAATGGCGCTTCCTGGCGGGCCTGGCGGAAGTGATCCGGGGCGGTCTTCCGGACGACTACCAGTTCCGCACGCTGGTGGCGGTCGACTGCGGCAACGCCGAGCGGATCGGCAATGATGATCTGGTTCGGGCGGCGCCGCGTATCATCAATATCGACCACCACGCCGACAATACCCGTTTTGGTGAGATCAACCTCGTCGTCGGCGGCGCCAGTTCGACGGCCGAGATTCTGTTTTTTCTGTTGCAAAGAATGGAAGTCAATGTATCCCCCGAGATTGCCGAAGCGCTTTACACCGGCATACTGGTTGACAGCGGGCGTTTTCAGTACGCTTCGGCCTCCCCGTCCACTTTCCGGGTGGCAGCCGATCTGATCAGCCGGGGGGTGGATCACACCGCTATTTTCCGGTATGTATATGAAACAGTGCCGCTGTCAAAAGTAAAGCTTTCCTGCCGCATGTTTGACCGGCTGACGATTGCCTGCGGCGGGCGCCTGGCCGCGGCGGTTCTGGAAATGTCAGACTTTAATGAAACCGGCGCTGACGGCAGCGCTACCGAGGGGCTGGTGGACAGCCTCCGCGCCATCGACGGCGTCCTCGTGGCTGCCCTCATTTACGCCCAGTCCGGCAACCAGGGCGGCGGCGCGCCTCTCTACCGGATCAGCCTGAGATCGTCAACCGAAAGAATCAGCGTGCAGAGAATCGCCAAGGCAAAAGGAGGCGGCGGTCATGTGCAGGCAGCCGGCGCCTCCATCACCGGCGAAACTCCGGCTCAAATAATCAGCTTCTTGACCGAAAGAGTGGACGCGGCCCTGAAACGGGCAGGGATCAAGGCCGCCGGTTGTGACCGTGCAGCTACCGGAGAAACCGCCCGCGGCGAATCTCCGGACCAGAAATTGTAAGGAAAAGTGATCACCCAATCCGGACCGGCTGGAAAACGGTTTGTCATTCCGGGGAGCGATGCGACCGGGTTCTGCTTTAAAAGCAAAACCTTCGCGGAGCCGGTGCTGAGCGGTAGCGAAGTGCGGGGCGGCATCTTACCCGGATTCAGTTGTATGAACAGCTAAGAAAAGGGATGTGACATTTTGAAGATCGCCATGCTGGCTCCTCCCTGGATCAAAATCCCGCCGGGGGGTTATGGAGGCATTGAGTGGGTTGTCCACTACCTCACGGACGCGCTTGTTGACCGTGGCCACGAAGTGACGCTGTTTGCTCCTGGCGATTCCGTCACCAGGGCGAACCTGGTGTCGCCTTTCCCGCGGCAGATGCCGGATCGCATCGGACAGACAATGTATGATGTCAAGAACGTGGCAAGCTGCTTCCGTCAGGCCCGTGATTTCGACGTCATCCATGACCATTCCGGTTTTGCCGCCGTCCCGTTTGCCCAGCTGATAGACACGCCGCTGGTGCATACGCTCCACGGCCCCTTCAGCGGCGATAACTGCGCCTTTTACGAAACCTTCCACGACTCGGCCCATTACGTCGCCATCAGCGATTACCAGCGCAGCTGCTGTCCGAGCCTGCAATATGCGGGCACCGTCTACAATCCAATCGATGTCGAAGAGCTGCCGTTCGTCGATCGGGCTGACAAGGAAGACTACCTGCTTGCCTTCGGCCGGATTTGTGCCGACAAGGGGTTTCACACCGCCATCGAAGTCGCCAAGCGGACCGGCAGCAGGCTGATCATCGCCGGAGCCGTCCAGCAGGTCAACCGGGATTATTATGAGACGGTGGTCAAGCCCGAGATCGACGGAGAACAGATCAGCTTCGTGGGCGAGGTTTCGCTGACGGAAAAATGGAATCTGTTCTCCAAGGCCAGGGCATTTTTATTCCCGATTCAGTGGCCGGAGCCCTTCGGGATGGTTATGATTGAAGCGATGGCGGCCGGCACGCCGGTACTGGCTTTTCCGGAGGGATCCGTGCCGGAGGTAGTGGCGGACGGAATTTCCGGGTTCGTCGTCGGCGATATCGAGGAGATGATCGAACGGCTTGAGGCTGTTGACCGGATTGACTCGCGGAAGTGCCGCGATTACGTCAAGGTCAAATTCAGCGTTGACAGCGCCGCCGATCATTACGAACAGGTATTTCAGGCCGTTGCCGGGTAAGGGCGGCAATGGCTATACTGTTTCTGCCAGCTGCAATTCCATGATATCAAAGTTTAAGCAACTTATCAATTTATAAGCGGGAAACCATTGGGTTCAGAAAAAGAAAAAATTGGCATGATCGGCATCGGCTACGTCGGCCTGGTCACCGCCACCTGCCTGGCCGAGCTGGGCAATCGCGTCGTCTGCATGGACATCGACGCCGTCAAGATTGAATCCCTGAAAAATGGGGAGATCCCCATATTCGAGCCGGGGCTGGCGGAGCTGATTGAAAAAAACAGGGAGCGCCTGGACTTTACCGCCGCCCTGGAAGACGTTTTCAAGCAATGCGAGATCGTGTTTATCGCCGTCGACACGCCTCCCACTTTCACCGGCGACGCGGATTTAAGCCGCGTGTTTGCGGTGATGTCTTCGCTGCCAGGCATGCCTGACGGGCATCACATCCTGGTGATGAAGAGCACGGTGCCGGTTGGGACCGGCGGCAAGATTAGCGGCGAGTTAAACCGCCAGAAAATAGGCAGCATCGATTACGTCTCCAATCCCGAGTTTCTCCGCGAAGGCTCCGCGATCGGCGACTTCCTCAACCCGGACCGGATCGTCATCGGCTCGCAAGCTCCGGAGGCCGGCGAGAAGGTGGCCCGCCTGTACCGGAAACTGGACAAGCCGATTCTGATGACGGGCCTCGCGACGGCGGAAATGATCAAGTATGCCTCGAACGCCTTCCTGGCAACCAAGATTTCTTTTATCAATGAGATAGCGAATGTCTGCGATGAGATCGGCGCCGATGTCAGCGTCGTCGCCGAGGGGATGGGATACGACCAGCGCATCGGCGATTCCTTCCTCAACGCGGGCATCGGATTCGGCGGCTCGTGCTTTCCCAAGGATGTCACGGCCCTGAAGCAGATCGCCGGCAATTCCGGCTATCATTTTCAGCTGCTCACGGCGGTGATTGAAGTCAATGAACTGCAAAAACGGCGCGTGGTCAACAAACTCAAGAAACACCTGGGCACCTTGACCGACAAGACGATAGCTCTCCTGGGGCTGGCGTTCAAGCCAAACACCAATGACCTCAGGGAGGCATCCTCGATCGTCCTCGCGTCCCGCCTTCTCGGGGACGGAGCGTACGTGAAGGCATATGATCCGGTGGCGATCCCGGACGCCGCCCGGGCGGTCCGGGGCGTGCTTCTTTGCGACGACGTGCTCTCCGCGGTCGATGGCAGCGACGCCGCCGTTCTGGTTACCGAATGGGACGAGTTTGCCGAGCTGCCGCTCGCAGAAATGAAGCAAAGAATGCGCCATCCATTAATCATTGACGGGCGCAATTTTCTCGACCCGGACAAGATCAGGGCCGCTGGATTTACTTATGAAGGAATCGGAAGGTAAGCTGCAAAAGGGCTAACGGTTAACGCGGCCTGGCCCGCAACCTTTTCGCCCGGCCTCGCCATTATTCTCCTTTAAGGACAGGCAGCCCTAAAACTTTATGGTCCCGGCCTGGATGGTTGTCTGCGGATAGATGCGGATGTTATTGGCGAGAATGTTATCAGCGCCTACAACCGCTTCTTCGCCGATAACGGCGCCCGCCGTTACCACCGTCCGGTCGCCGACGCGGGCGCCGCGGGCGATGATGCTCCGTTTGACGGAGACATTTTTCTCCAGCACGCAGCCCTCCTGGATGACGGATTCCTCGATAATGCTTCCCGCATCAATGACGCAGCCGGGGCCCACGACCGCCATCCGGCCAATCCGAGCGCCGGCCTTGATCACCGAACCTGGCCCGATCATCACCGGCGGCACCAGCTTGGCGCCTTCCTCCAGCTTGACGCCATCTTCAACACAAATAAAATCCTTGTTCAAGCAGTCGGAAACACTCGTTTTGACATTTTTCTCCAGAATGTCATAGTGGGCCTGCAGATATTTTTCCGGCGTGCCGATGTCCATCCAGTAGGCGCTGCTGCCAAACCCGAAGAGGCCTTTCCCCACCAGCCGGGGGAAAACGCCGCGCTCAAACGAGTACTCAATGCCGGCGGGAATCATGCCGATGACTTCGCTCTTCAGCACGTAGGTGCCGGCGTTGACAAGGTTTGTATCGATCTGGTCCCAGCTGGGCTTTTCCAGAAAGCCAGTCACTTCCCCGTCATCTCCCAGCTTCACCAGGCCGTAAGCGGTTGGATCGGAAACTGGGGTAAGGGCAATCGTGGCCGCAGCGCCGCGCTGCTGATGAAAGTCGAGCAGCGACTTCAGGTTCAGGTCCGTGAGGATGTCGCCGTTGAGCACCAGAAAGTTTCCATCTTGAATGTGCTTCTCGACGTTCTTGACCGCGCCGGCAGTGCCGAGCGGACGATCTTCAACCACATATGCGACCTTGACCCCAAACGCGGAGCCGTCGCCAAAATAGGATTTAATTCCCTCGGGCAGATACCCCATGGAAAAGACGATCTCATCAACGCCATGACTTTTCAGGTGATCGAGCACGTGGGAGACGAAAGGCTTGTTTGCCAGCGGCACCATCGGCTTCGGGGTTCCCAGCGTCAGCGGCCGCAGCCGGGTTCCTTGACCCCCCACCAGAATGACGGCTTTCACAGGTCCCCCCGTTGAGCCATAACTTTATTTAAGGTTGGCGCCTGCCGCACAGTAACAGGAATCATCGCTGCAGCTCCTATTTTTCAAGGCGGCGGGCCCCCCGCGGCGCACCACCATTTCCGGTTATGAAGATAACTTAAAAATTACAGAAGATCAACTTGTTGCGGCCGGCTAAACCGCGGCGTATTCCAGATACTGCCGCCAGGAACGGCGGATTTCGGTCACGGCCAGATGAATGAAGGAAAAGGGATCGGGAGGCCGTGGGCTGGTCCGTGGATGCATGTTCGCCTCCCGCGGGAGCCGGTCCCCTTTGCGTGAGTTGCACGGTGCGCAGGAGGTGACAATATTTTCCCAGGTGGTGGCGCCGCCGCGGCTCTTGGGGATAACGTGGTCGATAGTCAGATGCGCGCGTGAGCCGCAGTACTGGCAGCAGTGATTGTCCCTGGCCAGCACCGCCCGCCGGGAAACCTTGCGCGACCCTCCCCGGGGAACTTTGACATAGTAATTACTGACCATTCAATTCGCTCAGGAAGCAATCAACTGGGCATAGGTGACAGGTTCCGTGAAACGGACGCAGCGGTTTAGAACCCGGCGAAAGAGATCGGTCCGCTCACTGCGCCGGTTGAAACGATAG
>JAMDDD010000026.1 GCA_023489275.1 Actinomycetota bacterium | reverse complement strand
GGCAAGCCTCTGGTGGAGAACCGTGCCGGCCTGGCCGTCACTGTCCTGCCGGCGGCGCTGAAGGAACCGCAGCGCGAGCTGGCTGAACTGAGCAAGATAATCAAGGTGCCGGAAGCGGATATCCAGCAGAAGCTGGATCAGCACAAAAATGACACATATTCCTCGATCGTGGTCAAAAAGGACATCACGCCGGCGATGAAAAGCTACCTGATCGAGCGGATCCCGCTTTACTTCCCCGGCGTTGACATCAAGACATTTCCGTTGCGGAGCTATCCCAACGGTCAGGAAGCGGCGCACGTGCTCGGGCATGTGGGGCAGATCGATCAGCAGGAGCTGGCCGAACCCCGCTACAAGGGATATAAAGATGACGCTGAAATCGGCAAGGACGGCGTCGAATACGAATATGACAAGTGGCTCAGAGGCGTTGATGGCGGCATGCAGCTGGAAGTGGACGCCTCCGGAAGGCCGAAAACGGACGCCAGCGGGCAGCCGGTGGAGCTAAGCAGCCAGAAAGCGGTTCCCGGCAATGATGTCTATCTGAGCATCGACAGCAACATTCAGACAGCGACCGAAGCAGCTCTCCAGTACGGCGTTAATCTGGCGCACCAGAAGAACTATCCCGCCACCGGCGGCGCCGCCATCGTCATGGATCCAAAAAACGGGCAGATTCTGGCCATGGCCAGCAACCCGACTTTCGATCCTTCCTTCTGGGTGGGCGGCATGAGCACCGCCAAATATCAGGAGCTGACCGAGCCCTCCGCCCACGACCCGCTGCTCAACCGGGCCATTCAGGGCCAGTATCCGCCCGGGTCTACCTTTAAGGCGATTACGGCGCTGGCGGGGCTGCAGGAGGGCCTGATCAACCCGGCCGCCACCGTTGACAGCACCGGATCCTGGCATGTGCCGGGCGACCCCAGCGTTATCTTCCATGACTGGGCGCCGTTGGGGATCGTCGATCTGCACCGGGCGATCGTAATGTCTTGCGACACCTATTTTTACGATGTCGGCTACAGATTCTACAAAGACAACAATAACCAGGGAATCCAGAAATGGGCGCGGATTATGGGGCTCGGGAAACCCACCGGGGTTGACCTTCCCGGTGAGGCGGCGGGCCGGATTCCTGACCCGGCGTGGAAGCAGCTGGTGGGGCAGACGCCGATCGACAAGATGTGGATGCCGGGCAATAGCGTCAACATGGCCATCGGCCAGGGTGACGTGCTGGTGACGCCGCTGCAAATGGCGGCCGTCTACTGCGACATCGCCAACGGCGGCACGCTGGTCCGGCCTCACGTTGGCCTGCGGGTGGTAGATCCGGTCACGCACCAGATGCTGCAGGATCTGGAGCCGCCGCTGGGTCCCAGCGCCGGGCTAAACCCCGAGAATCTGGCGATGGTTAAAAGCGCCTTGATCGGCGCCGCCCAGCCGGGTTCGGCCATTGGCAGCGTCTTTGCCGGCTTTCAGCCGACTATCGCCGGCAAGAGCGGTACGGCCCAGGTGGCGGGCAAGGCGGATTATGGCTGGTACGTCGCCTACGCCCCGGCGGACAATCCGCAGTATGTGGTGCTGGCCATGATCGAGCAGGGCGGCGGCGGCAGCGCTTCCGGCGCCCCCACGGTGAAGAAGATCCTTGAATCGCTCTTTCATACAGGACAGGCGGCTTCGGGGCAGCCGTCTTCGGGGCAGCCGGCCTCGCCCGCGAACGGGTAAGCCGTATGGAGTTTCGCACCTACCTCCGCCACTTTGATTACGGCCTGCTGGCCGCTGTCTGCGGGCTGATTGTGTTCGGCATGTTGATTATTTACAGCGCCACGCATTCGGACCCCGGCCTGCCGAGCCCCTATTATTATGTAAGGCTTCAGGCGATCGCCGCCGCGGTGGGAGCGCTGCTGATGCTGGTGCTGGCGCTCATTGATTTTCGGGGCTTAAGAGCCTACCGCTGGCATATGTATGCCGGCATCGTCGGTTTGATCGTGCTTGTCTTCATCATGGGCGCCGCCGTCAAGGGCGGGCAGCGCTGGATTAACCTTGGATTCTTCCAGGTGCAGCCGTCAGAGCTGGCGAAAGTAGTGATGATCCTGGTCCTGTCGGCGTTTCTCGCCGATCGGCAAAGGGGAGAGCCGGGTTCCCGAACGACGCTGATTACGATCGGTTACGCAATGCTGCCGGCTTTGCTGGTCTTTCTGCAGCCCGACTTCGGAACCATGATTGTCCTGGTCGCGGTGACGCTGGCGCTGCTGTTTGTTTACGGGACCCGGCTGCTGCATTTTTTTATGATCGCGGTTGTGATTGGCGCCGGGCTGGTAATGGTCTTTGAGGTGTTGCCTCATATTGGCCTCCACCTGCTTAAGTCCTATCAGGTTGACCGCCTGCTGGTTTTTCTCCATCCCAACCAGGATCCGTCGGGGGCGGGATACAATCTGCTGCAGTCAAAAATAGCGATCGGTTCGGGGATGGTCACCGGGCAGGGCCTGTACCAGGGCACGCAGACCCAGCTCAGCTTCCTGCCGGAGCATCATACCGACTTCATCTTTTCTGTGCTGGGTGAGGAGCTTGGTTTTGTGGGAGCGGCGGCGCTGCTGGCCATGTACGCGGTCGTTGTCTGGCGGGGCGTGCGGATCGCAATCATCTCCAATAGCGTCTTTGGCAGCCTGATTGCCGCCGGCGTGGTTGCAATGCTCGTTTTTCAGATTTTTGTTAACATAGGGATGACTATCGGCATCATGCCGATCACCGGAATCCCGCTTCCTTTCATGAGCTACGGGGGAAGCTCAATGGTTTCAAATCTGCTGGCGGTCGGATTGCTCGAGAGCATTCACATCCGCAGCCAGCTTACCAGCGACAGGAGGTTCAGACGTGCGAAAATTGCCCGTTAGCCCGAGAAAGATCATTTCGCTGGTGCGGGACGTTCGCAAACTGGCTGAGAGCGCGCGCCGCGTAGCCTTAATCGGTTCCGAGCCTGGCGCCATGGACGCCGTCAAGGCGGCGCTGGTGGGCGACGCCGCCGTAAGGGCGGCATCTACACTGCTGGATACAATCCTGCTTGAGAATGGCGCAGCCGTCTTGCCCGGCCGTCTGAACGGCTCCACCGGTCTGGCCGTCGTAGTGGCGAGCGGGAGCGAACTGGCATCCGGCCAGTTGACAGAAAGGCTGAAAAATATAGACGCGAAGGGGATCCCCGCGGTGCTGGTCCTCTCGGAGGCGCCGGGAATCGAGCTTGCTTTTCCCTTTGCCGGAGTCGGGCCGAAGCGGGTGGTGGGCGTGGGCCCTGGCGGGACAGTACCGGCGGATGTGCTGGCGGGGGCTGTGGTGGATGCCGCTGGCGACGGTGCGGTGGCGCTGGCGGCGGAGCTGCCGGCGCTAAGGCAAGAGGCCTGCCGGCAACTGATCCGGAAGACCTCCCGGCAGAACGCCGTAGTGGGGGCTCTCTTCTTTTTGCCGGGCGCGGACATGCCGGTAATGACGATGAACCAGGCAAAAATGGTGCTGAAGATTGCCGCGGCCCATGGCGAGCAGGTAAGCACCGATCGGGCTTTGGAGCTGCTCAGCATTGTCGGCGCCGGCTTCGGGTTCAGGGCTGCCGCCCGGCAGGCGCTCGATCTGCTTCCCGGGCCGGGATGGGTGGTCAAGGGAGGCATCGCCTATGGCGGCACCCAGGCTGTTGGCCGGGCGGCCCAGGCATACTTTCATGGAGACGCGCGGGTCACTCCCGCGAAACTGGAGCCGCTGGCAAGCCGGCTGAGACATCCAAGGTGATCAACAGGTTTCTGGTTTATAGTTTCTAGTTTCTGGTTCAAACCTGCAAATGGGTCAACTTGAAACTGGGACTTGAAACTGGAAACTTTTTTTAACGTGGAAAATTTATTGAATCAAAAAATTGAATCGATTCTGGAACGGGTGGAAAAGCCGGCCCGTTATATTGGCGGCGAGGTTGGGAGCGTTGTCAAAGAGGAGTATTCGAGCCGCCTGGTTCTCAGCTATCCCGATGTCTACGAACTGGGCATAGCCAATCAGGCCATTCAGATCCTCTACGCTATTGTCAATCATCAGACGACCGCCTGGGCGGAGCGGGCTTACTGTCCCTGGACTGACGCGGCGGCGCTCATGCGTGAAGAAGGCTTGCCGCTCTTCTCGCTGGAAAGCTGGCAGGCTGTCAGGAGCGCTGATCTGTGGGGCATCACCATGCAGTTCGAGCTGACCTACACAAACATTCTGGAGATGCTTGATCTGGCCGGCGTACCGCTGCAGCGGGCGGAACGCGGCGAAGGAGACCCGCTGGTCTTTGGCGGCGGACCGGCGGCGGCCAACCCTCATCCGATGGAGCCCTTTTTTGATTTCTTTATTATCGGGGACGGCGAAGAAGTGGTGCCCCGGGTGCTTGGCGTTTACGAAGCCGGCAGAAACATGTCCCGCGCCGGCAGGATCGCCGCTATCGGCCAGGTTGAGGGCGTCTACGTGCCGGGTTCGGGAAACACCGTGAAACGGGCCGTTGTCTCAAGTCTTGCTTATGACATGATCCCCCTGAAGCCGGTGGTGCCGTCGCTGGGCGCCGTGCACGACCGCGCCGCGCTGGAGATAACGCGCGGCTGCACCAGGGGGTGCCGTTTCTGTCTGGCCGGGGTCTGGTACCGGCCGGTGCGGGAGCGCCCCGGCGCAGACGTTTGCCGGGGAGTGGCTGAGCTTGTGGCCGGCACCGGATATGAGGAAGTTTCGTTAAGCTCCCTCTCGGCAACTGACCATAGCGGTATCCAGAAGGTGCTGAAAGACGTCGCCGAGGCGCAGCCGGGGCTGACGGTCTCGCTGCCTTCCCTCCGGGCGGATGCGGATGTTTTTCGCCTCCTGGCGCTGATCCCTTCGAGGAAAGGATCGGTGACGCTGGCGCCGGAAGCAGGCAGTCAGCGGCTCCGGGACGCGATCAACAAGCAGGTCACCGGCGCCGACATCAAATCGGCGCTCACGGAGGCGTTCCGGCTTGGTTGCACCACAGTCAAGCTTTACTTCATGATTGGCCTGCCCGGCGAAACCGAGGCGGATTTGTTGGGGATCATCGACATTGCCGTGATGGCCCGCGGCATCGGCCGGCAGTACGCGGAGCGTCCCGGCAGGACGCAAATCAACGTCAGCATTGCCTCGTTTGTGCCCAAACCGCACACGCCGTTTCAATGGTACGGCATGAATCCGCGCCGCGAACTGGAGGAAAAGCAGGGGTTCCTCCGGCGGAACATGCCGCGCAAGCAAATCAGGCTTAGCCTGCACGATCTGGCTCCGAGCATGGTGGAAGGAGCCGTTGCCCGCGGCGGCGCCGCCACCGCGGGCGCCATCGAGGCGGCCTGGCGGTCGGGCGCCCGCTTCGACGCCTGGTCGGAGCTGTTTAACATGGAGGCGTGGGAAAGCGGCTTTGCCGCCATCGGCGCCTCGGTGGAGGCAGAGGCGGCGCGCGGCTTTGGCCCGGCCGATCCGCTTCCCTGGGATGATATCGACGCCGGCGTCACCAAGGGGTTCCTCCTTGGTGAGATGCGGCGGGCCGAGCAGGGACAGCTGACACCTGACTGCCGGGAAGAATGCCACCTTTGCGGTGTCTGCGAAGACGGGATCCAGATGGTGGTCGGGCGCCCTGGCGGCCTGTCTGAGTGTGAGTTTTAAACTTTAACCTTGGAACTTTGAACTTTAATTACCAGATGCGATTTGCCAAAACCGGACGGGCCCGCTTCATCGCCCACCTGGATACGCTCAGCGTCCTGGTGCGCGCCGTGCGCCGCACCGGGTACCAGCTGGCTTTCACGGAAGGGATGCGGCCAAAGCCGCTGCTTAGCCTAGCCTTGCCGTTAGGCGTCGGCGTTGAGGGAGAGGATGAAATCTGTGATTTCTCGCTCCGCCAGCGGGTGCCGCTGAGCGAGTTTTCCCGGCGGTTAAACCAGGAACTGCCGGAGGGGATCCGGCTGAAGTCTTTTTCTCCCAGCTACGAATCCAAATCCGCATCCAGAGTGACGGGCGCGTCTTACCGGGTCCGGCTGGCTAATCCGGGCGAGGACTGGCAGGAGGCTGCCGCCGCCTACAGCCGGGAAAACGATCTGGTTGTGTTGCGGCATCGTCCGAAAGGAGATAAGGAAGTCAATGTTAAAAAATATGTCAAATCCGTAAATATCGCGGACGATGGTTCTGCCCGGTTCGAGATGCTGGTAACTTCCGAGGGCACGGCGCGGCCGGAAGAGGTAATCAGCCTCCTGGAAAAATTCGCCGGCCGCAAGATGGAAGCTGTCCGCGTCGTCAGGACCGGAATAACCCTGGGGGAGAAGCGGCCGCCGGCTCCGGCGGGGAAGCGCCGCCGGCTCCGGCGCTGATAAAAAGTAAACGTCTTTGGCAGCTCGTGAAGCCGGTTTATAACCGTAGCCAACCGCGCTATAATGCCCGGGAACTTGATTTTCTTGTACCTTTTTCCCGTTTGCTCATCCTGTTGGCTCAGGCATATTGTCATCCTGAGCAAGTTGGACGATTAGTTTTTCTTGGCAATTATCAACCGGATCGGGTCAAACCGAACAGGCGGTTTCCGGACCCGCTGAATTCAGAACTGTGAAATTGGGTAAGTAGTAGGTAGATTTAGGCGGATATCAAAATTTTTTGGGGCCGGAATTAGTGACGCGGCCGGCGCCAGGAGCTTTTTACCGAAAAAGTTTAAGGAGCGGCTGATTAGCACGGTGTTGTTCCTTGACCAGAATTAGGAAGGTTAAATATGGCGACTCGCGCCAAGCAGATTCTCGTGAGCGCAGAGCCGAGCGAGCTCAAGGTGGCGATCCTTGAAGAAGGCCGGCTTTGCGAAATTTACGTTGAACGAAAGGGACGCCGGCCGCTGGCCGGCAATATTTACAAGGGCAAGGTCGAGAACGTGCTGCCCGGCATGGAAGCGGCCTTTGTCGATATCGGTCTGGAAAAAAACGGCTTTCTCTATGTCGAGGAAGTCATGGTTCATGAAGACCCGGACAAGCGCCCCAAGAAGATCACGCAGATGCTTCGCTCCGGTCAGGAGATCCTGGTCCAGATTGTCAAGGATCCGATGGGCAGCAAAGGCGCCCGACTAACGACCCAGCTTTCCATCCCCGGTCACTTTCTGGTGTACGTTCCCGACGGCGACGGTGTCGGTGTTTCCCGGCGCCTGGATGAGGAAGAGCGCCAGCGGCTCCGGCAGATCTGCCGTGAGATGAAGGTGAAGAAGGCGGGGCTGATCGTCCGTACCGCCGCCGAAGAAGCCAGTAAGCAGGAACTTGTCAACGATCTTAAGTTTCTGGAAAAAATGTGGCAGATGGTAAAAGGGCGTGAGAAAAATTCCAAGGCGCCGTCACTGCTTTATTCAGAGATGGAAGTATCGTTGAAGGTAATGCGTGATGTCTTTAACGAAACCCATGAGCAGGTTCTTGTTGACTCACAGAAGGAATATGACAAAATCCGCTCGTTTCTGAAAAAAACCTCTCCGGAGCTGGTGGACCGGGTCGAGCGTTACCAGGGCAACAAGCCGCTGATGGAAACATACGGTGTTGAAGAGGAGATGAAAAAATCGCTGGGTAAACGGGTCGATCTGCCCAGTGGCGGTTATCTGGTGATTGAAGCAACGGAAGCAATGACAATCATTGATGTCAACACGGGCCGTTACGTGGGAAGGACGCGGCTGGAAGACACGATTGTCAAGACAAACATCGAAGCCTGCAAAGAAGTGGTGCGTCAGCTAAGGCTGCGCGACATCGGCGGCATCATCATCATTGATTTTATTGACATGGCCAGGCCGCGCAACCGGCAGCAGGTGCTGGAGACTCTTGACCGGGAGCTGGAGACGGACCGCACCAAGACTTACATCGTGGAGCTGTCGCCGCTGGGCCTGGTTGAGATGACCAGGCAAAATGTCACCGAGGGTCTGCGCGGCATTCTCACCAAGACCTGCCCGACCTGCGGCGGCGAAGGGGTAATTGTGTCCGAAGAGACGATGGCGATTGACATCGAGCGGCGCCTCCGGCGCCTGGCCGCAACCTCGTCCAGCGAGGCCTTCCTGGTTGAAGTTCATCCCAAGGTCGCCGCCATGCTGATCGGCCAGGGCGGCGCCAAGCTGAAGGAGCTGGAGGAGGAAACGCACAAATATTTCAGTTTCGAGGGCCTGGACACGATCCCGATCGACACCTTCCAGTTAACCGCCGAAGGCAGCCGGGAGGCAATCCAACGGGCGTCCCTCCCTGTCGCTGAGGGCGACGAGGTGCGGCTGCGGATTGAAGAGCCTCACATGTATAACCCCGCCGACGCCATCGCCAAGATCGATGGTTACGTAGTCAGCATCAATGGAGCCAGCAATCTGGTTGGGGAAGACCGGAAAGTGCGCATTGACAGCGTCACCCGCACCTGCGCTTATGGCACCATCGTGGATGAGGAGCAGCCGGGCGCTACGGAAGAGAAAGAAGAAGAGCCGGACGGGATAGAAGTGCCCAAGCGGGAGTGGCGGAAATGACTGCCCGCTTAACTGGCGCCGGCACAGAGGCTTTGCTATAATCCCAAAGGCTTAAAAACAGTTCAAAGCTCCGAGCTAGGTTAAAAAAACCTGATTTTGGGATGAAAAAAGCCTTGAACTTGAAACTTTAACCTTTAATCTTTTATGTACGCAGTCATCGACATAGGTGGAAAGCAATACCGGGTTGAGAAGGGTGACGAGGTGATCGTTGACCGGCTGGACAAGGACGCCGGCAAGACGCTCACGCTGAAGCCTGTCCTGATCGGGGGCGGCAAGCGGGCGGTTACCGCGGCTGAGCTCAAGGGAGCCAGAGTCAGGGCAAAGGTGGAGGAGCATCTGCTGGGGAAGAAGGTCAAAGTGTTTAAATATAAGCCGAAGTCAACCTACAAGAAGATGCGCGGACACCGCAGCCGCCTGTCACGGGTTTCCATCCAGTCGATCGCCACTGCCGCTCCGAAAAAGAAGGCAGAGCCGAAGGCGGCGGATGAAGCAAGCAAGCCGGAAAAGCCGGAAGCGTCGGATTAAAGCCGACACTCCAGGGCGCAAGAGAATTTCAGGACAGAAGGAAACATAAATGGCTCACAAAAAGGGATCAGGCACAAGCAGAAACGGCCGGGACTCGCACGCCCAGAGACTGGGCTGCAAGAATTTTGGCGGCCAGGTCGTCTCTGCCGGGTCTATTATCGTCCGTCAACGGGGCACGCGCTTCCGCCCCGGACCCGGCGCCGGCATCGGCCGCGACGACACCATCTTCGCCAGGATTAGCGGCCGGGTTGTTTTTTCGACCGGCTCTTCACGAACCATCAGCGTCATTCCGGAGGATAGCGCTTAGACTATCCGCCTGAAATTAGAAAAATTGACAGCCGCCCCGGGCGGTTTTTTTTATGCCGGAGTTTCATTTTTCGCCGTGCGCCGTCCGATTAGCAAATATGCGCTGCCGATATTTACGTCTACCTGTTGGTGAAAATTGCCGGCCGGCCCGGATGGTGATGGGCCCTGCTGCTGATTCCGCTGGTCAACATCGTCATCGGCATTATGGCTCCCATTGACGTTGCCCGGCATTTCGACAGAAGTGACGGCTTTGGCGTCGGGCTGTTCTTTCTCGGGTTTATCTTTTATCCGATTCTGGCATTCAGTCATTCTGATTATCACTTGGCGGCCCCGGCTTGATTTAGGTCACCACTGGGCAGGATTTGATCCCGGTTCCAAAAAAACCGGGATTTTTTTGTCATTGCTGTTATTCTTTAGGCATGTTTTACGATCGCGCCAGAATTGAGGTTCGCGCCGGCAAGGGCGGCAGCGGCTGCGTCAGTTTCCGCCGGGAGAAGTATGTGCCCAAAGGCGGCCCCGACGGCGGCGATGGAGGGGACGGGGGCGATGTAGTCTTAAGGGCCGCCAGCCGCCTCCGGGACCTGGCTTACTTCCAGCGGCAACGGCACTTCCGCGCCGCTCGGGGCGGTCCCGGTGAGGGTTCAAAGCGCAACGGCGCCCGCGGCGATAACCTGGTGGTTGAGGTCCCTCCGGGCACGCAGGTATTTGAGGACGGCCGGCTGCTGGCCGATCTGGTCCGGGACACCCAGAGTTACACCGCCGCCCGCGGCGGCGAGGGCGGCCGGGGCAACGCGCGTTTTGTCACTTCGACGCGGCGGGCGCCCCGCTTTGCCGAACTGGGCCTGGCCGGGGAAGAGAAAACAATCACCCTTAACCTGAAGCTGCTGGCGGATGCCGGACTGCTCGGCTTTCCCAACGCCGGCAAATCGTCCCTCCTCAGGATTATTTCCCACGCCAGACCCAAGGTGGCGGATTACCCGTTTACGACCGTAGCGCCGATGCTGGGTACGGTCGAGGAACCCGAATCCCGCCGGCAGTTTACCGTAGCGGACATTCCCGGCCTGCTCGAGGGCGCCAGCAGGGGGTTCGGCCTCGGGGATGAATTTCTGGCGCATCTGGAACGGACCGCGTTGCTCATTCATGTTATTGATGCAACCGGCTATTATGGGCAGAATCCGATTGAAAATTTTCAGGCCATTAACCGGGAGCTGGCCGCTTACAGTCCGGAGCTGGCCGCCAGGCGGCAACTGGTGGCCCTGAACAAGATTGATCTAATTCCTCAAGATGAATACGGGCGGGTGGCCGGGATGCTGGCTGCCGTGATTGCCGGTCTTTGCCGCCGGGGTGATCCAGCTTTTGCCTGGCTGATTGAGGACGCCGGCGACGCGGAGGCGGTGGACGGGTCGCAAGCGGTAGTGCCCGTATCGGCTGCCACCGGCGCCGGAGTGCCGGCACTGGTTGAGCGAGCTTTTGCACTGCTTAACGAGGCGTGGCAAAAAGCGCCCGCTCCCCCGCCGGAGCCGGAGGGACATATCACCTATCGCCCCGGAACTCCAGAGCACTGGCAGGTTGTCGCCGAAGACGGACGTTTTGCCGTGCGCGGCGCCGCGGTCGAGAAGCTGGTTGCCCGCACTGATTTTGCCAATGATGAAGCAGTGTCGCACCTGCAGGAGCAGCTGGAACACCTGGGGGTCAGCGATGCCCTTCGCGCTGCCGGCGCCGCCGACGGCGTGGAAGTCGAGATCGGGGGCGTAGAGTTCGAGCTGTGGTAGAAATCCGGCCAAAGTTGCACATCGTGGCGGTCTCACATAAATCATCCGCTGTGGAATCTGTAACCAAGGGTTGAGCTACTTCGCAAAATCTGCTAGGGTTTTCTGCAGATTATGGCCGCCGAAAACAATATTTCCGGCTTCGCCGGTCAGGCCAACTTTGCCGACAGGCTGGTAGCCGCCATCCTCGACAAGCAATCCCAGGTTTGCGTGGGTCTCGATCCGCGCCTGGAAGAAATGCCGCCGTTCCTGGTGGAGAAATACCGCGATTCCGGAACGGCAGGCTGCGGGCGCAAGGAAGTGGCTGCCTGTTTTGAAGAGTTCGGCGCCGCCATCATCGACGCGGTGGCGCCTCATGCCGTCGCGCTCAAGCTGCAGCTGGCCTGTTTCGAACAATACGGCCCTCCCGGATTTAAGGCCTTCCGCCATCTGGTCCGCCGGGCCGCCGCCGCCGGCCTGATCGTCATCGCCGACGCCAAGCGCGGCGATATCGGTGTCTCCGCAGCCGCTTACGCCGCCGCTTATCTGGGCAGTCCCGCCGGTCTCGCAGGCGGGGTGACAGGCCTGGAGATCGACGCCATGACGGTCAACCCGCTGTTTGGCACCGACGGCCTGAAGCCATTTTTAACCAGCTGCGCTGACTATGGCAAGGGGATTTTTATCCTGGTAAAGACGTCAAATCCCGGTTCGGCGGATCTGCAGGACCTGGAGCTGGCCAGCGGCCTTCTCTGGCACGAGCATCTGGCCGGGATGGTGAGGGAATGGGGCGCCGGGCTGGTGGGGGACTCAGGTTACAGCAGCGCCGGAGCCGTCGTGGGCGCCACACATCCGGGAGCCGTGGCCAGGCTCAGAAGCATGATGCCGGGCGTTTTCTTTTTACTGCCCGGTTTTGGCGCTCAAGGCGCAACCGCGGCGGACATCGCCGCCGCCTTCGATCGGGAAGGGCTGGGAGGGCTGGCGGCAGCCTCCCGTAGTATAATCTACGCTGGCAAGGGTCCGGACTTCGCAAAAGCAGCGGCAACGGCAGCCGCGGCCATGAAGGCGGATCTCTGGAAAATCGTGTCATAAGGAGCGGCGGGCGCTAACGAAATGGAAAACGACGCCAACATCCTGCGTGTGTTTGCCGTCTTGGGACTCGTGGCTGCTGTTGCCACCGGCGCGGTTCTGGCCGTTAAATCGGGTCTGGCCGGAGGAGGCGGGCCCGGCCCGGTGCTCGCCCTCACCACGACGGCGCCCTCGCTGACCGACACGGCCGCGGCAGATACGGCTTCGACAGGGGATTTTAGTTCCGGCGAGCCGGGTTCAACAGTCACCGCGGCGGATACTACCGGCGCCAGTACCACCGTCTCGGATACAACCACGGATACAACTACGGATACAACCACGGATCAGACCGGTACCTCCACCACTTCCACAAGAACATATGTTGTCCAGAATGGAGACACCTTTTACAGTATCGCTCAGAAATACAACACCACGATAGCAACGATTAAAGAACTCAATCCCGGCGTAAATCCGCAACAGCTTCATGCCGGGTTGAAACTGACGGTTCCGGGGTAAACCGTGTTTCGAAGAAACAGCGCTTGCCGGAAAGAAGCGAATCAGAATTGACTGCGCACAAGCTCAAACGACAGCTTTACCGGCGCGGATCGCTGGTCTTCCTGCTGATCGGCCTGTTGCTTTTCCTGACGCTGGCGACACCGGCCGCGCCCGATGAGCAGTCGCCGGCGCAGCCCGCCGTCGCAGACAGCCAGCCGCAAGTGCCGCCGGCCCCGGATACCGCCGCCAAGGCTGTGGCCGTCCTGGACCGGAACAGCGGCCGTTTCATCTACACGAAAAATCCCGACATGGAGCTGCCGATGGCGAGCACTACCAAGATGATGACGGCGCTCCTCATCGCCGAAGACGGCCACAATATGAACGACATGGTGACGTGCAGCGAGCGGTGCGCCACGATCGGCGAGTCGTCCATTTACTTGACACAAGGGGAAAGCCTGACGGTTCGGCAGATGCTTTACGGGCTTCTCCTGCCCAGTGGCAATGACGCCGCCATCGCCCTGGCCGAGTACGATGCGGGCAGCGTGGAAGCCTTCGTCGCCAAGATGAACAAGCGGGCTGCCGAGCTGGGCATGACTCACACCCATTTTGTTACCCCGCACGGGCTGGACGAACCCGGGCATTACGCGTCTGCGGAAGATCTGGCCAGGCTGGGAGCGCAAGTTATGAAACACGAACAGCTTCGGGAAATCGTCAAAACCCAGATTAAAAATATTCCTGGATACGGCAATCCCACCGGCCGGACGCTGATAAATATCAACCATTTGCTCAAATATCCTTATGTTGACGGGATCAAGACCGGCTACACGGATAACGCCGGCGAGTGCATCGTTGTCTCCGCGGAACAGAATGGAGTCAGCCTGGTGATTGTCTATCTGGGCGGGCCGACGCTGGCGCAGCGCGATCAGGATGTCTACAACCTGATCCAGTATGGATTTGCCAACTACAGCGACCGGACCGTAATCCAGACAGGGAAGCAGTATGCTTCCTTGAGCGTGCCCTATTCGCACGGCAAGAAGCTGGCGCTCATCTCCGCGGGCAGCCTGACGAAACGGCTGTTTAACGGGGATCAGGTCCAGAACCGCCTGGTGCTGCCAAGCGAGCCGGCGCTGCCGGTCCGCAAGGGGGACAAGGTGGGACTGGTGGAAGCATTTGATGGAAACACCATGCTGGGGAGCACGTATCTGGTCGCGGCGAATGATGCTCCGGCGCCGAGTCTGCCTGACCGGATCTCTAATTATCTCTCTTCCGTGTTTCATGTATTTGGCGCGGCGCTTTGCGTGCCGGGTGTGACGGGGTTGGGACTGGCGCAGATCCTGGCCGGGGGGGTCCTGGTCCGATGATCGTCACAGTCACCCTGAACGCGGCGCTGGACCGGACGCTGACCGTGCCCAACTTCCAGGCGGGATTTCGACACCGGGCCAGCGAGAGCCTCACCCTGCCCGGCGGCAAGGGGGTCAATATCGCCCGGGCGCTGAAAACCCTGGGACAGCCGGTCATCGCCACCGGGCTGGCGGGAGGCAAAACCGGAACCAGAATCGTCGAGGATCTGACGGCGGAAGGCATCCTCAATGATTTTGTCCGCATCCGGGACGAATCCCGGACTTCGACGGCCATCATCGATCCCACTAGCAGCGTCCAGACCGAAGTCAACGAGTACGGCCCCCTCGTCACCGTTCGCGAGCTGCATGCCTTCCTGGAAAAGTTTACCTATATCGCCCAGGGCGCCGAAGTGGTAATCCTGGCCGGCTCGCTGCCCCGGAAGGTAAAGGAGGCCTTTTACCGCGACCTGGTGACGGCCCTCTCTGAAACCGACGCCCTCGTGGTGCTCGATGCGGCCGGAGAACCGCTCAGGTTGGCAATCAAGGCGCACCCCGGGCTGGTTTCACCCAATAGTTTCGAAGCGGAAGCCCTGGTGGGGCATGAATTCAGCGAGGATGAAGATTTCCTCCGCGCCGCCCGGCAGCTTTGCAAGATCGGCGCCGGATCGGGCATCATCACGCATGCCGGCGGCTGTTATGCCTGCCTGGCCGGAGACAACGGCGGGCAGAGATTTTTCAAAGTGACGATCCCGCCTCTTGACCCGATCAGCACAGTCGGCTCCGGTGACGCCTTTCTGGCCGGGTTTGTTTCGGCCAGGGTTTCAGGAAAGCCCCTGGGCGATTGCCTCAGCTACGCAGTTGCCTGCGGCGCCGCCAATACCCAAAAATATGGCGCCGGCGTCTTCGATCCCCACGAAGTAAAGAAACTGGTGACAAAAACAAAGCTCGAGGAGCACACCGTCACGTAAGACGGCAATAAAAAAGGAAGCTGACCGGGCTTCCTTTTTTAAGAAGAGGATGAAGAGTTTCTTTAGACCTGTTATCGGCGGCGCTCCATAAAACTTTAGCCGTACCCTGGCGCGGAGTCCGTCCCTGAAACAAGGAGAAAAACCCGGTATCTGGCGAGTGACCTGGTTCTCGTCCCCGCAGCCTTCCCGTCACGGATGAAGATTGTCGTTTCGGGCACTGCAACATCGACAAAGTTGGTCTGTTAAGTTACGCTTGTTGACTGTCCGGCTTGCAAATATACTGACTCAAATTCCGCAATAGTTGAGCTTTCTGGTTAGTTCGGTTATGGCTGTTCGTCAAATTCAGTGCGATGCGGCAGGTAACGCCGCCCGGCGACAAACCAAGGAGAACTGTTGACCAGGGTTGCTTTTATTGCTTTCAAGCTTAAGGGCCGTGATTCAGTCTCGATTGAGGCAGAAAAATGGATCCGCATTTTTGACAATCTCGGTTTTCACGTCCACCGCATCGCAGGCTACATCTCCGAGCCGGCGTCAAATGACCATATTATTCCCGATCTGAGCTCCGTGGACCCGCGGGTGGAGGAGCTCGCCGTCGCCATATTTGACGAGAAGCAGCCGGAGAAAAGAATTTCGCCGGGGCTTCGCGGACTGGCCGATGACATCGAAGACCGGCTGGTTTCGCTTCTGGATGATATCAACCCGGATTTGCTGGTTGTGGAATCTGTCTTCTCCCTGCCTCTGAATCTGCCGTTCAGCCTGGTTCTGGGCCGCTGGCTGGCAGAAAAGAAACTGCCCTGCATCGCCGTTCATCATGATTTTTACTGGTGGCATGACCGGTTTGTCTCAGGCTGGTTTGGCGACCTGCTCGCCAATTATTTCCCCCCGGGGAGCGCCGGTGTGGTCAATGTGACCCCTGACAGGGTGAGTAACCGGGAGCTCTATAGTAAAACAGGTAAAACGTCAAAAATAATCTATTCCTGTCTTGACTTTGACAGCGCCGGCCCGGACGATCCGGCCCTGGTGGACGAGAGGCGCCGGTGCCTTTTTACCCAGGGCCTGGCGGGAAAAGGCGGCGACAAGACTGCCTCCCGGAGTGGCAGTTCTGCCCCCGGCAGGGACAGCCGTGCTCGCCGCGGTGAATCCGGCACGATCGTCCTGCTTCCCGCCGGCGCCTGGAGCCAGGCGGGTATAGCCAGAACGGCTGAATTTGTCCGGCAGCTCGAAGCGGAAACCGGCTGCCCCGCTCTTTTGGTTTCAAACGGAGCCGCGGATAATGAACCTGACCCGGTTTGCCGGCTTCTGGACGGCTCCGGACAGGTCTTCCGGGGAGCGGTCAGCGACGCCGGCCGTGGCTGGCGGCGGCAGCGCTTGTCAGACTCCGGAGAGGCTGATCCTGCTGGCGTTTACGCGATGAGTGACATGGTTATTCTCCCGGAAGCGACCCGGGGCATGACGCCGGTTATCAGAGCGGTAGCATGCCGGAAGCCAGTGGTATGCGTGGATGGCCCGCTCATGGATGAGCTGCGCGGGCTCGGCCTTCAGTTTCTGACGCTCGATGGAGAGGCTGTTACGCGGGTGGCGAAACTGATGGATCGACCCCTGCTGATTGAAGAGATGCTGGAGCGAAACTTTGAGATCGGCCGGAAGTATTTTTCGCTTGAGTCGCTGACGAAGATGATCCTGGAGCTGATTGCGCCGGTGTTGTTGCCGGCGAAATAAGCTATCCCCGCGGGTTTCATTTTTCGGTGGCCCGCTGTCGGGGCCAGGAAAAACAATGGCAGTGGATTTTAGCCGGTCTCCAATCTCCGGTTTTAGCCGGTCATTTGAGGTTGATGGAGGCTGCCAGTCCGATGGCGATCATCAGACCGCTGTAGCCATGGTATCCGGAGAACCAGAGGTAGACTCCCGTAATCAGACACCCCAGGGTTATGATAAGGTAAACCAGGCGCGGCAACAGACCGCCTCCACTTCAGTGTTATCGCAAAAAGGTTGAGCCATATTATACTCGAATGCCAATCAGGACGGTGCGTCGGAGCCCCCCGTCGTGCTTGCTTTAGATGCCATGGGCGGGGATTACGCACCCCGTGAGATCGTCCTCGGAGCGGCAGCGGTGGCCGGCCCCGCGCTCAAGCTGAGCCTGACCGGGAACCCCGATGAGATTGAGAAGGCCCTGGCCGGCGCGGACGCGGGCGCCCGCAAATTTATCGAGGTCGTCGAGGCGCCCGAGGTCATCGGCTTCGATGAAGAACCGGCCAAGGCGGTGCGGACAAAACAAAATTCTTCGCTGGTGGCAGCTTGCCGGGAGGTTGCCCAGGGCCGTGCCGACGGCGCGGTCTCGGCGGGCAATACGGGAGCGATGCTGGCGGCGGCGATGTTGCAGCTGCGGCGGATTCCCGGGTTGAAGCGGCCGGGCCTTTGCACGATCCTGCCGACGCCGGGCAAGCCTACCATTTTCATCGATGTCGGTGCCAACTCGGAGGCCAGGCCGGTGCATCTCCAGCAGTTTGCCATCATGGCCGGAATTTTTACCGAAGAGGTGCTGGGGGTCGTCAACCCATCGGTTGGCCTGGTGTCAATCGGCGAGGAATCCGTCAAGGGCAATGAACTGGTGCTGGAGGCTCATGCCCTGATGGCCCAGTCATCCCAGCTGAACTTTTACGGGAATGTTGAAGGGCGCGACATTATCCGGAGTGTGGTTGACATTGTCGTCACTGATGGATTCACCGGCAATGTCTGCCTGAAGCTGATGGAAAGCACTTCATCACTCATCGTCGAAGAGATCAAAAGAGCCGCCCGCAGCAGCCTGCTGGCGAAGATCGGTGGGGCGCTTCTGAAGCGCCGGCTAAACGAGTTTAAAAAAAGCATTGATACCGAGGAATTCGGCGCGGCGTACCTGCTGGGGGTGCGGGGCCTGGTAGTCGTGTGTCACGGGAATTCAAGCCGGAAGGCAATTGCCAGCGCCTTGCTAAACGCGGCGAGGGCGTCGCGCCAGAATTTAACCGGCAAGCTTGAGCGGAGATTTGCCCGGCTGGAGGCGGTACGCCGGCAGTAACCCGGACCGCGCCGCTACAGCGGGTTTTGAAAAAACATGCCGGCCGTGGTAGATTCAGCCGGATATACAGCTGAGTTAATCAATCGCAACCGGAGGCTTTGATGACGAAGGAAGAAATTTTTGACCGGCTCAAGGCGATGCTGGTGGAGCAGCTTGGCGTCGATGAGAACGATGTTACCCTGGAGGCTTCTTTCCAGGATGACCTGGACGCCGATTCGCTTGACCTGGTTGAGGTGATAATGGAAATGGAAGACAAATTTTCCATCAAGATATCCGATGAGGAGGCAGAAAAGATCCGCACCGTGGGGCAGGCGGTGGATTTCGTGGCCGAGAGGATTTAGGACCCGGCGGGCACGGATAATTTTTTCACGTGGCAACTATTGCCGAATTAGCAGAGGAGCTTGAGCCGGAAATATCCCGGCAGGTTTTCACCCACTCCTCGTGGGTGACGGAAAGAACTCTCTCTTATGAGCGGTTGGAATTCCTCGGGGACAGCGTCCTCGGACTTTGCATCAGCACCGACATTTACCGCCGCTATCCCGATTACAATGAAGGCGAGCTGGCAAAAGTGCGCGCATACGTTGTCAGCCGGTATACCTGCGCGAAAGTCGGCGCCGCCCTGGGACTGGCAGAGAAACTCTCCGAGAGCGCCGAAGAGGCTGAGGCGGCCAACATCGCTTCGCTGGCGAACAACGCCAACGTGCTGGCGGCGGTGGTGGAAGCGCTCATCGGCGCGCTGTATCTTCAGTTTGGCCTGGGCAGAATTGTTGATGCCGTCATAGCGGCATTTGACGAGCACATCGCCTATGCCGCCAGTGAGCACGTCGATTACAAAACGGTGCTGCAGGAGCATGTCGCCAAAACTGGCCAGGAAGTCGCCTACGAGGTGATTAAGGTAGAGGGGCCGCCGCATGAGCGCACGTTTACCTCACAGGTAATCATTGCGGGAAAGATTCTCGGTCAGGGAACCGGCAGGACCAAGAAGGTCTCGCAGCAGGATGCAGCGAAGGAAGCACTGGGAAGACTTAAAGGAAGTTTCTAGTTTTGCGTTTCTGGTTTCAATTAAAGCACGTATCTGGAAGCTATCGGATAACGCGATTATGGATGAAGAGTTGAAGTTGCCAACAGTGGTAAAAAAATACAGTTCAAATATAAAGTCAATGAAATTTAACAGGAAAACCAGCAACCAGAAACTCGAAACTGTGTTTTTGGAAGGAGACCGATGTTCTTAAAGTCAATCAAGGCCAGGGGTTTTAAATCTTTTGCCCGGCCTGTGGAGTTTGCCTTCGAGCCGGGAATCACCGTTGTGGTGGGTCCCAACGGCAGCGGCAAGAGCAATATCGCTGATTCGGTCATGTGGGCCATGGGCGAGCAGAGCCCATCGGCGGTGCGCGGCGCCAGCATGCAGGATGTGATCTTTTCCGGCAGCGACAAGCTGCCGCCGGCGGGGATGGCAGAGGTGGAGATCCTTCTCGATAACAGCAAGGGCCTCCTACCGATAGAGTTCTCCGAGGTTCTTGTTTCCCGGCGCCTTTACCGCGATGGTGAAAGCGCATACTCGGTTAACAAGTCTTCCTGCCGCCTGATTGACGTAGCGGAACTTTTGTCAGACGCGGGCCTGGGCAAGAGCACGCATTCCATCATCAGCCAGGGCAGGGTGGATGCTATCCTGGACAGCAAACCGCCA
>JAMDDD010000009.1 GCA_023489275.1 Actinomycetota bacterium | reverse complement strand
GGGGGCAGTGCTGAAAACAGCAACGAAAAGAAGATCGAGCAGCTCGAGAAGCTGATCGGCAAGCAGACGATCGAGATCGAACTACTAAAAAACTTCTTGGGGCACTACGCCTAAGCGCCGGGGAAATGACAGAAAGAAGAAAGAATTACTGCCGGCGAATCGCGGCCGCCCAGCCCCTGCGTCCGCACCCGGGGCATCTGACAAACTTTCTTCCCATCATGTGAGGCGACAGGGCGGCCTGCCAGAACGATAGGCTGAATCTCCTGCCGCAACCGGCGCACTCGTAATCGAAATTCCTGTTTATCCAGCCCATGAACAGCATCGCCAGGGCGATGATAAGAACCGGCACGATAGCGCTCAGACCACCGCTGTTATGTATCAAAGCTGCTTCAACCATTGCAGCCGGAACCTTTTCTTGACGAGTACCTGCGGAGGGTTAACCGGTCCCGGCCGACTTGCGGCATGGAGCCCAGGTCCCCGCGGATCAGGTCAAGCAGATGTTTGTGAAGGTCGCTTTTTCCCGCCGCCAGGCTGTAATGCATCCAGAGGCCCTGCCGCCTGCCATTTACCAAACCAGTGCTTCGCAAGCAAGCAAGATGGCGGGAAACGGTCGACTGGGGCGTTTTGAGAACCGCGACCAGGTCGCACACGCAAAGCTCGCTCGCCCTCCAGAAGGAGGCCTAAAATGTGCAGACGGGTCTCATCAGCCAGCGCTTTAAAAAGTTGAGGAACACCTTGCACACGAAAACAATATCCGCATCAACGGATGCAAGCAACCGGATTTTGCAATCCGAATCAGCTACTCAGCCATTCGACGCCGAAGCTGCCGCCATCGGTCAAAAGCGGCGTCGGTTGAGCCTTGACGTCACCGCTGCTATTGATCATCGTGATCGGGTCATCCTGCCAGGCGGGATCGTTAATCACGCCGGTGTGTCCATCGATGGTCGCCGAGCCCGCGGTGAAATTTAAACTGCCGAAGTCCGCCAGAGGCAATTCTCCCTTGCCGCTCGAGGGCGCTTCCACGATCCACTCCGCCGACGTCCGCCAGGCTCTGGCTTTCTGCACCGTGCGATAGCTCTGCCCCGTGGTCAAGTCATTTATCGTCAAGAGAAACAGGTTTTTGCCGCTATAGCTGACCTCGGCCGAGATAGTGTCGCCGGCGGCCACCTTCATTGTTTTGATCATGACAGGAAATTTGGGATACATCTCAAACCAGGCATAGTAACCCGGTGCTCCATTAATCCAGTCCTGTTCGGTGCCGATCTGCTCGACGCTGCCATCGGAGTATCCATCAATGCCAACCCAGGCCGAAGAATAGCTGCTGGAGCTATTGCCGGTGACAGCTGGCACCACCCAGGTTCCCTTGACGTCGCTAACGGAGTTCTTCTGCGGCGACGCAAGGCTCGTCAGGGCCGCGTAGCCGGCCCAGTTGCTGCTGGTGCTGTGGTCAATTTTGACGTTTGGTTTATTAATAACATTTGCCGATTCCCCAAAGGCCACCAGCATTAGAAACAGACTGGCAACCAGACCAGCCGCCATCAGAGAAAACGCGTACCTTTTCAATTTGTCCTCCAAACACCCGTTTTGGAAAAATTCGAAGCCAATATTACTATATTTATCATTATTTTCAACCGGAATGCGATCGCCAAAAGCGATTTTATGCCGTCTCATTTTAAGCGCGAAAGCACAGGGCGGACATTTGTTCGGGAAATGTGAAAGCCCTTCCTCAAGAAAGAACGAAATTCAGAAAATGCTGCTGGTTTCACCGGCCTTGTTTGGGCTCGGCTCTTTGGCCTGCGCTTACTCCCCATCTCCCGCCGCCTTTATCGCCGCCCGCTCGTGCCGGGCCTTAGCGCCGCCCTCGTCGCGCCGTTGTCACTGCCGGTTTTGACCGTTCTTTTTTCCGAGGCCGGGCGGCCCCGGGCCGTCGGGGTCTGGGCGGCGGCAAATTTTCTGGCGCTACCAATCGGCCCCATCCCGGGAGGCTGGCTGCTCTCCAATTACTGGTGGGGCTGGGTCTTCCTGATGAATCTGCCGGTGGTTCTTGCAGGGATGATCGCTGTAATCCTCTTGATTCCGGAATCTCGCAGCAGCTTTTTTGTCGGTGCGCTTGACGCGACGCTGTGGATCAGCTTGGCTCTGGCCGTACTCGGCATTTCTTGACGTTGGCATTCCTGCCATGGCGCTCGACGGCCGCTGGCCGGGAGGCGGGGCTGCCGTTGCAGTTGGCTGGGCCATAAAGGACTCATTCGCGGGGTTCAGTCAGCACCGGCCGGCAAAGATTAGCTTGTCAACAACAACTGCCGCTGCCGCTGTCGCAGCCGCAGGAAGGCTCGCCGCCACCGATGATGCTGTTGATGATGGCGGTGGCGCAGCCGACTCCGGCGTCAACCATGATGGCGCCGGCCTCGCAATTGAGGGCGCAGGCGCCGCATTCCATGCAGCGGTCGCGGTCCGTGATCGCGGCGCGTTTGTTCTCTATAACAAATACCTGATGCGGACAGACCTCAACGCAGCGGCGGCAGCCGGTACAGAGTTCGGCATTGTATTCCAGCGTGACAATGTCGGCCAGGTATTTCATCCCTTCCCCCATTCGGTCAACTTGAACATAATTAGCAGGAACAATGAAACAGCCGCGGCAGCCGCGTATACCGGCAAGGTGATCTTCAGTTCTTTTCGGACGCCGGACATGCCCGTGAAGGTCGTCGACCCGGTAAACTGAAGCGCCAGGTAGGAGCTGATTACCGGAAAAAGAAGGTATGCCGCAAACAGCAGCAGCCGGCTGTTCATTGCCGCGGATACGATTGGAATCAGCGATGTCAAAAATACCACCGCCAGCCCGGCGATCCATCCCTTCACGGCAAAGGAGCGGCAGGGGAGGAACGGAAGCAGAACCGGCGTCAGGAAAGCCCCGGAGGCCACCGCGGTCAGGCCCAGGATCAGGAACGCCATGCCACCGCCGTTCCATATATCAGTAAACATGATGCCCCGCCGCTGGAGGCCAAAGAGGAGTATAGCCATGGCTGCGAACCAGGGAAACTTTTTTAAGGCGGGGTTTAGCTCCATCGGCGTCAATACCAGGCGGTCCCTGAGGCCGAAGGAGACAGTGCTCATCGCCGGCGTTTTTCGGTAACCAGCCTTCATGTACGCCGGGATGTCCGCCGCCCGCACTGGTCCGAACGAGATCTTAAATTCTGTTTGCCGGCGAACTTCAGCGGCATTTACCCCGGGTGCGGCCAGCTGCGGCAGCAGCAGGCGGCGGTGAAAAACAACTTCTCCCAGGCGCGTGGCACCGATCCGCCGGACCAGCTCGGCGGTGCCAAAAGTGCCCTTACCGGCGGCGCACCAGACGTTGATGCCCCTGGTGTCCAGGACGAGGATCCAGCAGTCCAGCCCTTCCAGTTCCTTTCTGAGTGTATCGAAGCTGAGCTTGTAGCTGGCGCTCACAAGAACGTCCCCCTGGGGACCGGGGTTGCCAAATGCATACAGGCCGGGCGCTACCGAATACCTGTCCCGGAAGCTGCCGAGGCGGCACCGGAAATGCTCCCATCGCTCCCGGCGGCTGATTTCAAAGCCAACCTGCCCCGCTATCTGCGGCGGCTCACGGCCCGGGCTGGTTTCGGTCAGGGGAAGGGCGCCGTCAACATCGCAGCAAATTTGATTACTATCCTGAATCATGGTACAAAATGGATGTATGCGGGGGGCGCTATTTACTTTTGCGACTGCGCTTCCCGGGCCGCCTTCATCGCCGCGAGTATTTTTCGCTTGTTTTCCAGGATCTCCGCTTTTAAGGCGGCGGCGTCCTGATTGGCAAGCCTTGTCAGCGGCCTCCCCTTGACAAAATGCTCGCTGACGATTTCTGGAACATCCGACACCTGCACCCCCGAATACCACGTGCCTTCAGGATACACAACCATGTTCGGGCCGCGGGTGCAGAGCCCCAGCGAGCCGGCGGTAGTCACCTGGACCTCGTCGCCCAGGCCTGCCTTTCCCAGTTCTTCCCGCAGGGCATCGAGCACTTCTTTACCGCCGTTATTGGAGCAGCTGGGCGCGGCGGGGTCCGGCTTTTCCTGGACACAGACGTAAACGTGATAACGGAACGGCTCCATTGTCTCCTCCTTAAATTATTTGACCTGAGGCAGCGTCCCCTGACATGCCGGCGCGGGCGGGATTCATGGCCGGAAAAAACCGGGGACCGCTAACACCTCCCACAGATATCAAATAACATATCCGGATTAACGGATATAGTCAAGCATGCGGCCCGTCCCCGCCGTGAGCTTTCAAAAAGCCTGCATAAAATCCTAGCAAGAGCAGGCCGGAGCATCAATTAGAACCAGTGACGCAGCCACCACTTCTCAAAGGCGACCTTGCCCCAGTGCCAGGAGCGCATGGGCGGGTAAAGGCGAACGGCGGGCTCAGGCTCGGCGTAAAAGTTGCCGGCGGCGAATCCGGCTTTGCCGCCGCCCAGCTCCAGCCAGCAAAAACCCTTACCGTCGAATGAAGCATTTGACGGCTCCCCGTTTATTTCCGCGACGATCTGCTCAGCGGCGACCTTGGCCTCGTAATGGGCAAAAACTCCGGCCATCGGCAGATTCTTGCCGTTGGCGAGCCGGATATTATTGACGTCGCCTATCGCATACACGCCATCGTACTCGGTTTTCAATGTATGCGAATCGACATGCATCCATCCGGAAGAACCGATGAGGCCGGAGTACTGGATGACTTCCGGAGCCCGGTGGGGCGGTATGGCAAGAAGCAGATCGACCTTGTGCGGGTCGCCGGTGGAGGGAATGATGGTTTGGTCACCGGGGCTGATCCATTCGAAAGTAAACAGGGGATGATACTGGATGCCGCGCTTGCCAAGCACGTTCGTTATCGCTTCGCCCAGCTTCGGACCGGCGATTGGCATCGGCTGGTGCTCCGGCGTAAAGAGGTGAACCTCCGATCTGTCGCGCAGGCCCTTTTTGCGCAGAAATGAATCGACCAGCAACGCCGCTTCATACGGCGCCGCCGGGCATTTGAAGGGCATGTCGGTGACAAGCACCGCCACTTCGCCGCCGGAAAATTCATTTAGGGCGGCGTTGATCTTGGCCGTGCCGTCCAGATCGTAGAGATTGAAGGCCATCTCCTCGAACCCAAGCACTTCTTGCGGCGCCAGCTCGGCGCCGAGGGCGACGATGAGGAAATCATAATCGAGCTCCCGCGCCGAGGTTCGCACCTGCTTGCGCTGCGGATCTATCTGCACCACGGGCTCGTTGACAAACTCGACTCCCGTGCCGGTCAGATCGGACAGCGGCCGCTGAATCTGCTCCGTCTGGCGCATCCCCACCGCCCGCCAGAGCAGCGAAGACTGGAACAGGTGGTTGGGCTCGCGGTCGACCACGACGATTCGGTCCCTGCCGGAAAGCCGCTTCCGCAGTTGATACGCGGCCACCAGTCCGCCGGCGCCGCCGCCGAGGATAAGGATATTGGCGCCATATGCCGGCCCTCGCCGCGGCGCCGCCTGGAGCACCGGTTCCGGCGCCTCTGTTTGGGCCGGTTCTTCGTAGATTTTTTCCACCGCGGCAGAGAAGCCCGACTCCTGAAACTCGCTTTCCCACAAAATTACCTTGCCGTCCGGCCCCACCAAAATCGAATAGGGAACCCAGCCGTTGCTAAGCTGCTTGAAAATCGAGCCTTCCTTGTCAGGCACTACTTCAAATGGCAGCTGGTATTCTTCCTTCCATTGCTGGCAGGCTTCCCCTGTTTCATAAGGACCAATGTAAATGGCGGAGAATCCTTTGGAAGAGAAGCGCTCATACAGGCGCTTTACAGCGGGAGCCTCCCGCCGGCAGCCCTGTCACTGCCCCTTCCAGAAAACGATCAGCAGCCCCTTGTCGGGAGCGGGTAATCCCAGTTCCTGAAGCGGGATTTCCATCCCTTCCTCTACGCCCTTGTAACTTTCTTCCTCAACTCTCATCTGCCAAATCCTTTCTTCTTACCATCGCTTACGTTTGAGCAGGTCAAAAAGCCAGGTTCATGTCGGCTGCCAGCATTACTTCCTTGTAATAGGTGGCGGGGTCGGCCACCGTGACGCCCAGCACAAGGTCGTCCTTGCTCATGCCGAAGACGTTCAGGTTGAGAGGACAGGCCAGAAGCTTTGCCCCCTCATAGTAGAGCGACTCCATCAGCAGGCTGATCTCCGGCAGATCCATCTCTTCCATCTTTTTCACCACCGCGTCCTGCACTTCCTGGGGCTGGTCCGGCAGGCACACCAGTTTGTCGATCTTGTCCCTGTGAACGGCGTTAATCCCCCGCGACCCAAAAAAGATGGCCACCTTTGAGCCGGACCGGAGCAGGCTTTGCGCCGTCATCAAGGCGTTGAACACCTGGCACATTTCGTCGTGGAAACACATGATGGATACGGATTTGCCGGTTTTTTCTGTTGCGCTCATTTTCCCTCCCTAGTTTCATTCGTGACGAAATTGAAATTTGTTAAATCTTAGTGCTGCCGGTCACCAGGATACTTTCCTGTCTTGGTAACCGGGCAGCAGGCAGGCGGCTCCAGGTCCTCTTCATATTCCTTCCTGAGCAGCTTCAGCAGATCCGGGACGATCGGATCAACCAGGTAGTAGCACCTGAGCCGCCCATCCATGTAATAGTCAATCAGGCCGGCCCGCCGGAGCAGCCCCAGATGCTGGGATATGTTTGGCTGGCTCGTGTCAAAAAAACCCTCAAAGTCACTGACGCAGGTGACGCCCGCCATCAGCTTCTCCAGAAGCTGGATCCTCAAGGGATGGCCCATTAACTTAAGAAGCTCTATCCTGTCACGTTTGATGTTATTTTTCGTCAATGCCGCCATGCCAGAGCAACAGGGTTCTCTAAATTACATAAACTCATAATTATTTATTTATATATAATTGTCAAGGAATGCAAGTTTGCAAATGCTGGAAATTAGAAAGTTATTTGGATTTTAGCGGCGGCTCTGGCTTGACCCGGCTCAGCCTTTGCGTCTCCCGGTACAGCACCTCGCCGGCGCGCTCGAGGTAATCGTGGATCAGATCCAGCTCCGCCGGCGAGTAACCTGACTCCAGCTTCGCCATCGCCCGGCTCAGGGGCCGGAACAGGTCCACAATTCTGGCTGCGTTTTCAGGGATTATCTCCACGTAGATGCGGCGCCGGTCTTCCATGTCGTGAACCCGGCGGACATAGCCTGCTTTTTCCAGCCGGTCAATTACCGCCGTCATCGCGCCAGTGGTAAGACCGGTAAGATGGGCCAGCTCGCCTGCGGCCCGGGGGCGGTCGAACAGAAAAAGCAGGATTTTATGATCGGTAGGATTAAGGCCGAGTTTATCCGCGACAGCCTGATGGAACAGGATCGATCGCGTGCTGGCCGCCGGTCCGATGCGCAAATTTTGAAACGGTTTATCCCGGCTTGACACTAGTTAAAAATTTAATTATTTTAATAATCAAAATATTTAATTTTTGTGATTCTTAATTTATGTTAACTATTTTAAAGCAATGAACACAAATGGACAACCGGTGCTGGAGGCGCATGACCTCACCAAGACTTTTCGGACCCGCAAGGAAAAGATCGAGGCGGTGCGCGGCATCGACATGGAGATCTGGCCGGGTGAGATCTTCGGCTTCCTGGGTCCCAACGGCGCCGGCAAGACAACCACGCTCCGCATGCTCTCGACGCTGCTGCCGATTGAAAGCGGCCGGGCGGTGGTCTCGGGATTTGACGTTCACAAGAGCCCGCATCAAGTGCGCCAGCGCATCGGTTATGTCAGCCAGCTCGGCGGCAGCGACCGGCTCGCCACCGGCCGGGAAGACCTGCTCCTGCAGGGAGAGCTTTACGGTATGGGCCGGCGGGAAGCGGAGCGGCGGGCCGACGAATTGATTGAAGTGCTCGACCTGGCGGAGTTTGCGTCAAGAAGGGTTCAATCATATTCGGGCGGGCAGCGGCGGCGCCTGGATATCGCCCTGGGCATCATGCACCGGCCGGACGTGCTCTTCCTGGACGAGCCCACTACCGGCCTCGATCCGCAGAACCGGGCCAACCTGTGGGTGCAGATCAGCAAGCTGCGCGAGGCCGGCACGACAATTTTTCTGACCACACACTACCTGGAAGAAGCGGACGCCCTCTCCAACCGCCTCGCGATCATGGACCACGGCCAGCTGGTGGCCGAGGGCACTTCCAGGCAGCTAAAACAGCAAATTGCCGCCGACAGCGTTGTCGTCAGCCTCCAGGACGACGGCGCCGGGCCCGAGGGGGCAATGAGGCTCCTGCAAGAGCAGGATTT
The DNA here is from genome assembly GCA_023489275.1 of Actinomycetota bacterium. Taxonomy (GTDB): domain Bacteria; phylum Actinomycetota; class Thermoleophilia; order BMS3ABIN01; family BMS3ABIN01; genus JACWAD01. The sequence continues at coordinate 58,489 of JAMDDD010000009.1, read as the reverse complement.
CGTGCGAGAGGTGAGCGCCGAATCCGATCACCTGCGCCTTTACGTCGATGACGGCGTCACGGCGCTGCCCCGAATCCTGCGGTTGCTGGACCAGAACGGCATGACCATTAAGACGGTCACGCTTTCCGAGCCCACGCTGGACGATGTCTTCCTGCGCTATACGGGCAGATCCCTTCGTGACGCCGGCCAGCCGCCGGGTGGGAAGGATCCGCAATGAAAACGCTGAGGGACATCGCCCTGCTTTACCGGCGCAGCTTCGTCCAGACGTTCCGGGTACCGGTTTGGCTGGCGATCAGCTTCTCGACGCCGCTGCTTTATCTGGCGCTGTTTACGCCGCTGCTTAAGTCCCTGCCGGGAGGGTCCGAATTTCCACCAGGCATCAACGTTCTGGAAATCTTCCTGCCCGGCATTCTGGCGCTGATGGCTTTTATGAGCGGCGCCAGCGCCGGCTTTTCCACCATCTTTGAGTTGCAGGCCGGCTACACCGAACGGATCCGGGTCACGCCGGCAAGCCGCCTGGCGTTGCTGATCGGCCCGATCCTGTCGAGTCTGACATGGACCTTTTTCTTTATGACCATGATTGTCGTCGTGGCGGAGCCCTTTGGCTTTCCCATCCATATCGCCGGTTTGCTGATTGCTTACGTTTTACTGGCGCTGCTGATGGTGCTGTTTGCTTCCTTCTCCATAGCCGTAGCGCTGCTCACCAAGGAGATCAACAGTTTTGCTGCCGTGGTCAACGGCATCAACCTGCCGCTCCTGCTGCTGGCGGGCATCTTGCTGCCGCTGGAGCTGGGCCCTGCCTGGATGCGCGTGATCGGGCACTTCAATCCCCTGTATTATGTCGTGGAGGGCGACAGGCTCCTGGCTGCCGGCCATCTGTGGAACACCACCATCGCCGAGGGCTTCCTGGTGATGGTGCCATTGACGGCGCTGGCCGTTGTCTGGGCCACGCGGGTTTACCGCCGCGCTGTCTCCTGATCCCAAACCAAAGACCCGCGGCTTCCGCCGCCTGTTTTCCGCCGCCTGGCCAGCAACCGCCATTGACGGCTCTTTCGCTCCGAAGTTTCATCAGCCCGGACTCGCCATCATTAAACGGGCAGAGAACCGGGAAAACAAAGATGAGGCCGGCCCCAGCCCTTCCCGGTGGGTGGTATGGAGCAAGGGCTAAGTGTTAGAATCTGCCGAGGCGGCCGGGCCGGCGGAGGTGCGGGCGGCGGCCGGAGAGACTTTTTTGAGGGACATGCCTTACATCGAAAAGCTGAGGTACTATTACAGCACCGAGGCGCGGCGGCTGTTTAGCCCCGTTACCGCCATCATCGGCCGCACGAGCATCTCGCCAAATCTGCTCACCGTCTTCGGGCTTATCCTGACCCTGGGTGTGGCGCCGCTGGTGTGGACCGGTCGTTACGTGACGGCGGCCATTGTCTTTGCCATCGGCAGCATCTTCGATATGCTGGACGGCGCTTTGGCGCGGTTGTCCGAGCGCGTTACGCCGATGGGCGCCTTTCTTGATTCGACCTTTGACCGCGTCGGCGAAGGCGCAGTGCTCACATCGATCGCCCTGGTTTACGCCAGAGGTGGCAACCTGTGGGTTGTCGGCGCCACCTTTGCCACCATGATCGGTTCTTTCCTCGTCAGCTACACCCGCGCCCGCGCCGAGGCCCTGGGGCTGGACTGCAAGGTAGGGCTGATGACCCGGCCGGAGCGGCTGGTGCTCCTCATTGCCGGCCTGCTGCTGCAGAAATTTGGCGTGCTGCCGCTGGTGGTGTATATTCTAGCGGTGCTTACAGCCGTGACGGTGCTGCAGCGGATCCTGCACGTGCGGCGCCGGTTCCTCGAAGCGGAAGCTCCGGCTGGCGACAAAGAGTGAAATACCGGCGGGGCAGCCCGCCGCCGGCGGAATCTACAAATTCTTGTTTACTATCCGGAGGTGTCAGTGCCTTGAGCAATGACGTCAGAGTCGCGATTATCGGCGTGGGAAACTGCGCCTCTTCCTTCGTCCAGGGGGTCGAATACTACAAGAAAGCAAAGGCCGGCGACACGGTGCCCGGCCTGATGCACGTCAATCTGGGCGGCTATCACATCAAGAACATCAAGTTCGTCGCTGCTTTTGACGTGGTTCAGGGAAAGGTCGGCAAGGACCTGTCGGAGGCCATCTTTGCTCATCCCAACAACACCGTTAAATTCACCGACGTGCCCGCCACCGGCATCAAGGTTGGGCGGGGAATGACGCACGACGGCATCGGCAAATACCTGTCCCAGGTTGTCAAAAAGGCTCCCGGCAAGACCGATGACATCGTCGGCATTCTCAAGGAAACGCAAACCGATGTGGTCGTCAGCTATCTGCCCGTCGGCAGCGAGGAAGCGACCAAGTGGTATACCGAGCAGATCCTGGCGGCGGGATGCGCCATGGTCAACTGCATCCCCGTCTTTATCGGCCGGGAGGACTACTGGCAGCAGCGCTTTAAGGAAAAAGGACTACCAATTATCGGAGATGATATCAAATCCCAGGTGGGAGCCACGATCGTTCACCGCATTCTCGCCAGCCTCATGCAGGATCGCGGCGTCCGGCTGGAGCGCACCAGCCAGCTGAACGTGGGCGGCAACAGCGACTTTCTTAACATGCTCGAGCGCGAACGGCTCGAAAGCAAGAAGATTTCCAAGACCAACGCCGTCACCTCGCTGCTTGACTTTGATATCGGCGCTGACAACGTCCACATCGGTCCCAGCGATCACGTTGCCTGGCTGCAGGACCGCAAATGGGCTTACATCCGGCTGGAAGGCCGCTCCTTTGGCGATGTCCCGCTCAACATTGAGCTGAAGCTGGAGGTCGTCGACTCACCCAACTCGGCCGGTATCGTCATCGACGCCGTCCGCTGCGCCAAGCTGGCGCTGGACCGCGGCATCTCCGGCACGCTTGAGGGCCCCTCATCGTACTTCATGAAATCGCCGCCAATCCAGCATCCGGACGACATTGCCCGCAACATGACTGAGGAGTTCATCGCCGGCAAAGCGGCGCCAAAGTCGAAGTAGCTCCGCGCAAGCCCGGAGCAACCAACGGCCGCAGGCTGGGTGCGGCGTTTTCCGCGCCCGGCGGCAGTATTCCGTTCCCATGGGTCAAACCGGATTAATCTTCCTTTCGGCTGCCCGGTCATCTCCCCAACCTTGGAAGGTCTTTCATTGTGGCTTATCGTAATAATATAATGTCCAATAAGAGTTAGTTACATTTGTAACTCTCTTTTCGGGAAAAACAACCAAAGGAGCCAGAATGTCAAGCAGCAAGGTACTGTCCGTTATCATTCTTATTGTCGGTCTGGGACTGATCGCGGCGCCATTCGGTTATAAAATGTTTGACCGGGCGCCGGCAGGAGCCGACATGATGAAAGCTTTTGAGCCGGTGCTGACCAAACCAAATGTCACCAGGTTCCAGGGGTACATGCGGACATTCGCGGGCATGCAGGACGGCATCAACAAGATGATCCCGGCGCTCGCCAAGCAAATGAACATGACCACGGATCAGATGAATCAGATGATCGGTCAGCAGTTCCCGGGCATTGCTAATGGCGTCAAGCAGATGAACAAGATGGGCAAGGATTTTAACACAGTTGTTACCGTCATGCATCAGAACGTTGACAACTTCCAGAAAGCCGACCAGCTGCCGATGCGCACAATGCCGTGGTTTTTCATTATCGCCGGCGGCGTACTTGTCGTTCTGTCGGGAGCGCAACTACTGATTCCCGCGAAAAAATGACAGAAGGGAAGCAGGAACTTATCTTCCCGATAACCAGGGGCCGCCGACCGCGGCCCTTTTTTGTGGTGCATCCGGCGAAAATCAAGAAAGACAGGACTGGCTGGCTGGCGGCAAAGGCGAGTGCGAGTCGGCGTGCTTTTTTTGGTTGCCCTTCCTGTTGCTACCTTGACGACTTTTAACTAACCTGTGAAGCATGAGCGGCGACCCTGAAAAGCTTAAAGTGGGGCTGGTTACGCCATACCCCTGGACCTCCGTCTGGGGCGTGAACCGTCACGTCAGGGGGCTGGCCTCATCGCTCGACTCCCGGGGGCATGACGTTACCGTGATTGCCCCCGCCGAAGAGCGCGAGGAAGCGCGCGCCGCCAGAAAAAAAGCCAGAGCCGCGCGCCGCGCCGCGCGCAAGCCCGGGGCCGGCCGGAGGGGGGGGCCGGAAAAGCGCGCTCGTGGCGGAGACAAGGTCGAGGGGGCGAGCCTGATCAGGATTTCCGGCACTTTCCGGATGCCCTACAGCGATTCGCTCGCGAACCTGACGCTGCCGCTGGAGGTCACCGATCAGATGGAGGAAACCCTGTCGCGGGAGCGGTTTGACATTCTCCACCTGCACGAGCCATTTCCCCCCAGTCTTTCGTTCGCCGGCCTGAGGCTGGCCAGGTGTCCCACCGTGGCGACTTTCCATACCTCCGGGGAGCGGTTTCTCAGCTACCAGCTGATGCGGCCGGTCGTCGAGCGGTTTTTTTCGCGGCTGGACGGCCGCATTTGCGCTTCGCAGAATACGCGCAGGATCGTTTCCGGTTACTTTCCGGCCGGTTATGACGTTATTCCCACGGGGATTGACCTTTCCCGGTTCTCTCTTCCCGAGGAAGAGGAAAGGCCGGCCGCGCCGCCGCTGGTGATCTTTGCCGCCTGGACAGACCCTCGCAAGGGTCTGGCGCTGCTCATGAGAGCGGTCAGGATGCTCCCGACCGACATTCCCCGGTTCGAGCTTGCCATTGCCGGCGGCGAAGAGCTTTCCTGGCGGGCCAATCTGATCGTGCCCAGGCGCCTTCGCGACCGGATATCGTTTAAGGGCCCGATCCCGCCGGACGGGCTGGCAGGCGTATACAGGCGCTGCGAGATTCTCTGCGCCCCGTACGCGGCCACCAGTCTGGCAAGCGCGGTGCTGGAGGCGATGGCCTCGGGCAGCAGCGTTATCCTGCCGGCTCATGCCGGTTTCCGTGAGCTGGTGAGCGAAGGCCTTGAAGGGCTCCTGCTTGACCACCCTTACCCGTACAATCTGGCGGCTGACCTGGTTGACTTATTGGTTAATCCTCGGCATAGACGGTCCATGGGCGCCGCCGCCGCCCGCCGGGCACGCCGTCATGACTGGGGAAAAATATCAACACAAGTGGAAAGGATTTACCGGCGAGCCCACAAGCGCCGGCGGGACCGCCCCGGGAAACTGGCCATCCAGGAAACCGGCAGCAAAATGATTCTGGCGGACCTCCACATCCATACCTGTTACTCAAGCGACTGCGCCACCACTCCCGAGGAGCTGCTGGCAGCCTGTGAGGAGTGCGGTCTGGAAGCGATCGCCGTCACCGACCACAATACGATCAAGGGCGCGCTGGCGGTGGCCGCTTTAGCGCCCGCGCATATCCATGTCATTATCGGTGAGGAAATCAAGACGACACGTGGCGAGGTTATCGGCCTCTACCTTTCCGAGGAGATCCCCCGCGGCCTGTCTTTCGAGGAAACAATCAGGGAGATTAAGAACCAGGGCGGACTGGTTTATGTCCCCCACCCGTTCGACCCGCTGCATCTGACCCCGACATACAAGCTTCTGGCAAGCAATGCCGCCGACATCGACATCATCGAGGTGTACAATCCTCGCATTACTTTTACGTCATTTAACGAAAAGGCAAAACGGCTTGCGCTCAAATATGACATTCCGGGAGGGGCGGGGAGCGACTGCCATGTACCCCAGGGCGTTGGCACGGCGATGCTGTCACTGCACCAGTTTAAAACGCCATCCGAACTGCTTGCCAGTTTGCGCGGCGCCGACATCATCCGGAGCAGCAAGAGCCCGCTTTACCTGCATTCTTTAAAACTGCTAAAGAACAGCCGGGAAGCGGTAGTCAACAGGCAGCAGGGATGAAAACGCCCCTTCGCCGCTAGCCGGCGACGGCGGGATAGTCTTCAGCCTGATCATTAAATGCATCCGGCAGCCGGCCCAGGGCCGTCAGGAAAGCATCGACGCAGGCGGGATCGAACTGGGTGCCCGAGCACCGCTTGAGCTCAGCCACGGCTTCCTCGTCGGAGAGGGCCTTGCGGTAAGGCCGATCCGAGGTCATCGCTTCATAAGCATCGACCACCGCGATAATTCGCGCTTCCAGCGGAATCGATTCACCGGCAAGTCCATCGGGATATCCCCTGCCGTCGAATCTTTCATGATGGTGGCGGATGGCGGCCTTGATTAAGGAAGAAATCCGGACCGGCTCGAGAATCTTGGCGCTGGTGATCGGATGCTTTTTCATCAGCTTCCACTCTTCGGGGGTAAGCTGGCCTTTCTTTCCCAGGATTGAGTCAGGAACGCCAATCTTGCCCACATCATGCAGGTATCCGACATATTTGAGTGCTTCCAGGCGCGGCTCCTCCAGATGAAGCTGCTTTCCCAGCATCACTGCATACTTTGAAACCCAGTCTGAATGGCCGCGGGTCGACGGGTCTTTGGCGTCGATCGCCTCTGCCAGCGACCGGATTGTGCCCACAAAGGTGTCTTCCAGTTCTTTATGGGAAAGCGCGTGCCCGACGGCCACCGCCCCCTCGTTGACGATCGTCTGACATAGATCCGCTTTTTCCTGGCTCAGCGGGCTTCGCTCCCATTTTCTTTGCTCGCCAATTTCTACCAGGCCGACCACTTCTCCCCCGACGACCAGCGGGTAAATGAGCAGTGAAGTGGTTCCGCCCATGACGTCCAGCTGACCCAGGGAAAGTGAAGGCTCTTTTCGTCTTCCCGCAACGATCACAGCTTCTTTTGTCTCGATCGTTTTACGGTGGTCCGGCAAATCCGCCAGGGATACAGATTTACGTGTGCAAGCGTCCCAATCCAGCTCGCGTGCGGGCGCCGCCGCAACGACCCGCATCCGGTCGCCCTCCTCGCTCAGCAATGATATCCGGCAAAAGGTTGCCTCAACAGTTTCGACAATCCTGACCGCCAGCAGCTGCAGCACCTGATCAATCTTAAGCGAAGATGTAACCGCATTGGAAACGTCCAGCATCATCTTCAGCCGGTCAGCTCTTTCGCGTTCCGCCAGCAATGCTTTTTCTTTCTCGCGCGAGACACCCAGCCGAAATGAACTCAGGGATATGGCGGCGGCGGAGAACAGGAACAAGCGACCGAAAAGCTCTACCGTCAGTTCTTGATGCACATTAAATTGAGTGAGCAGCCGGGGGATGAAGATTGCCGTATATATGACAACTACCAGCGCGCCGCAGATCAGGGCTCCCCGCCTCTTAAAGTAACGCGCACCAATCGCGATCGGCAGGAAGTATCCCAGGAATAGAACTTCCTGGATTTCCTGGATGTCATTGGTCGCTAGCTGCGTGACCGCCAGGGCAGGAACAAGGATAAGGATCGCGATGAAAACGCTGACGGTGTTGCCGTCAGAACCTGAAGGCATTGCCCCGTTGCCCGCAATGCTGGCCTCATGCGTATGCGCCTTGCTCATTTGCTGTCCTTGCCCCCGGCCTGGAAGGCACCCCTGGGCCGGTATTCCTCCCCGGGAGAAAAACCGAAAAAAAACCGCTTCCGGAGGGAACATCGGCATATTGCCGGGTACGCTTAAGCAACCAGAAACGGTCTATATTTGCTTGCCGTGAATGCTCGCAGCAAGCGCCGATGGTCCGGGAATTGTTCGTGACCGCCAAAGGGTAGACTGGTAGACTATTTATGGGGAACTTCCTAAAGCAGGCGAAGGCGCTGGAGCCGGCCGGCAGACACGCCAGCCGGAGAGGCTGAGGAAAATTATGACTTTTTTACATTGGAAGATAACTGTCGCGGTGATCGTGATTGCCATCACTGGCGGAGGTTTCCTCTCTTTCAATTTTTTAGCGAGGGGATCCGGTCCGGATGATTATTCCTCGCCGCCGGCGAAGATCAAGGGTTCACCTTATGGAATCTATAGTCCCGGCACTCTTGATGACGTTCCCACCAGCGCCGGCCAGGCCATGCTGGCGGCGCTGGGGATGAATTCTCTCGCGGAATATCAGGATTATTCACTCTCGCTGGTCAAAGACCTCGGCGCCAGCTGGGTGCGGCTGGACTTTATCTTTAACGGCTGGAATTATCAGGAGCCATCTGATTACCTGAACCGCATCCATCGGGAGGGGCTGGACGTGCTTGGCTGCATCCGGCCGATCAATGGCTCAACTCCCACAAATCTGGTAAAATTTCAACGGGAAACCCAGCAGCTGGTGTCATCCTATCCCTGGATCACTACCTGGCAGATCGGCAATGAGCCAAACCTCTCCTGGAGCAATCCCGGAGACTTCCCCCGTTTTTTCACAGCCGCCAGAAAAGCTGTTCTGACCGCCTGCCCCTCTTGCCGGATAGCGCTTGCCGGGGTCGCGGCTCTCTATCCGGGGCAGGGCAGCCCTACGAGGGCGCTGACGGTATACCGCCGCATCGTTGCAGAGATCATTCAGGATACGCCTCACGGCGAACATCCGTTTGATATCTTCGATCTTCATTATTACGGAAATAGCGGGGATGATCAGGCAATTCTGGACTCGCTGGACTCATACCGGGAGTTGCTTGGCTCTCTGGGCATCGAGCGTGTCACCAGCATCTGGGTGACGGAAACAGCCACAACTACAAGCCAGCCAAACTGGCCCCCGGGTTCTCCCAGGCAAACCGAAGCTCAGCAGGCGGCCGATCTGATCGAGCGGTTTTGCACCATGCTTGGCGCCGGTGTTTCCCGGGTTTCCTGGGCGCGGCCATATGAAAATTTCAGCTACGCGAATGACCCCGGCAATTTCTATGATCATGCGGGACTGGTTTACAACGGGATGGGACAGGAGGCCGCCGCCGGAATCAAGCCTGGCACTAAAAAAGAAGCATTCTACGCTTACCGGACGATGGTGGCTGAGACAGCCGGTGCCGTTGCAGCGCAGCAGTTGGGCCTGGGGGATTACAAGTTCACTTTCAGTGATGGGAGGCAGCCGGTCTTCATCATCTGGGCCGCGGCTGGCTCCGGAGTTCCCCCGGACCTGACCGGACCCGTCACGATCACCGGAATTGACGGCTCAAAAACCGTTGCTGAAGCGGCGGATATCAAGCCTGGCCCGCTGCCGGTCTTTGTCCAAAACCGGTAACCTGTTAAAATTATCCTACTTCTTTTTCGCCCAATCGTTGGAGGTTTTTTGCGGCCAAGAATCAGTGTTGCTTTTGTCTTGCTTCTTGCTTCCACGGCAGTTTTTCTGTCCGGATGTGGCCAATCGTCGCAGACACCGTCTACAACGGCCACCGAACAAAGCAGTAGACCTCCATTGCAGCGCATCTATACCGATGTTGCCTTTTTCTCACCGAATCTGGGACTGATCTCCGGCTGGGAAGGCGCCATTTTAAAATCGACCGATATGGGCTCCTCCTGGAAACCGGTCCGGACATCACAGACGGCAGACCTCAACTCGGTAGCTTTTATCAACGGGCGCACAGCGGTGGCTGTCGGCTCCGCCGGAAACATAATTCGCTCGACGGACGGCGGCTCTTCCTGGAAGCCGGTGAAATCCCCAACCGGCAATACCCTCAACAAGGTTGCCTGGAGCGGCGGAAGATCTGCCGTGGCCGTCGGCTGGTCGGGAACGGTCATCCGGACCACCAATGGCGGTCTTACATGGACTGAGCTGAACGCGCCAACGGACCCGCATGACGTTCTGAATGACATCAGCTTCTCGGACAACATCGGCCTGATCGTCGCCACGAGCGGCCACGTCTATAAATCCACCGACGGAGGAGCCAGCTGGACGATGATCGCTGTTCCCGGATCAAAACACCTGTTTACGGTCGCCGCGATTGATCCGAATACGGCCCTGGTTGCCGGCGAGGCCGGCACAATCATGAAAACTTATAATGGCGGCAAGGACTGGATGATGGAGTCCAATACGATTGAGGCCAGTGACACCAAGGATGATATTCTTTCCATGAGAGCGGTGAATAACCAGAGCCTGGTCGCGGTCACCTGGAGTGGTTCTGTCCTCCGGTCGGCGGACGGAGGGACAAACTGGACGGTGATATCTTCTGTTTCCGAACGGTCCCTGCGCTCAATCGGCTTCCCCACCCTCACCGATGTGATCGCTGTGGGCGACGGGCAGACGATTATTGACAGCAACAACGCCGGTTATAGCTGGAAGAAAATAAGCGGCGATTAAAACCGGCGCCGCTTATTTTTCTTCTGTCAGACTTCTTGGCGCGGCGGAAAGGTGTTCGGATAAATAAATCCGCCTGGCCTGGCCAATGGTAAGAGGCAGAGCATCAGTCTCGATGACCCCGTCCCGCTTGAGCAGCTCCGCCAGATGCGCAACCCGGGGCAGGCGCAGCGAGATTTGCCTGATAATTTCCTTATTGGCAAATATCTCAGACGTGTCACCACTTAGCACGATTTCACCTTTGCTTAAAAGATAAATCCGGTCCGCCAGCAGGGGGACGATGTCCACATCATGAGTCGCAAATATCACGGTAATTCCAAGCTCCCGGTTAATGGAACCGAGCAGATCGATCAGCCTGCTCGCGCCCATCGGATCCAGCGATGCGGTCGGCTCATCAAGAACCAGGATTTCCGGCCGCATGGCCAGGACGCTGGCCAGCGCGACCCGCTTCTTCTCGCCCCCGCTTAAATGATGCGGGCCTTTTGTTTCGTAGCCGCGCAGGCCTACGATTTCGAGGGTCCAGGAAATTGCGCATTCCAGCTCCTCGTCCTTGACGCCCACGTTCTTGAGCCCGTAAGCGATCTCCTGGCGAACGGTGGAATTAAAAAGCTGGTCATCGGGATCCTGAAAGACCATGCCGACGATGGTGCGAATTTCCCGGTAGTTTTCCCTGCGGACAGGCAGGCCCTTTACCGTGATCGTTCCGGTTGAGGCTGTCAGGAGGCCGTTGAATAACTGAAAAAGCGTGGATTTGCCCGCGCCATTGGGGCCGAGGACAGCAACCTTTTCGCCACTATTTATGGAGAGGTCAATATTTTTCAGGGCCTGCTGGCCATCGCTATAGACAAAGCTGACGCCCGAGGCGTTGATAAGTTCCATGTTTACCCGCTAAAAAAAGATGTCGAAAATCAGCAGTGAAACCAGCAGAAAGACCGTCATTATGCCAAGCCCGCGTTCGGATGCCGGTACCGGGCTGGTGAAATAAGTTGCGCCGATGCTATTTTCGTCGTAGCCTCGCGCCAGCATGGCTTTGTAAATCATCGTGCTTCGGTCCAGAGACTTTGTCAAAACAAGGCCGCCGACCCGGCCCATGTCGCTCGCCTGTTGCAGCCAGCCGGCGCTGGCGCCCATGCGGCTTAGCTGCGAACGCCGCATATTGCGCGCCGTTTCTTCCAGAACAAAAACATAGCGGTACATCATCGCCGCCAGGTCAACAATAAAACCGGGCAGCTTGCACAAGCGTAAAGTTTCCAGTATTTCAATCATGGGAGTGCTGAAGGTGAGAACGCTGCCCAGAGTCACCGCTGCCATTATGCGCAGCGCGATGAGAAAACCCAGCCACAGCCCTTCCCGGTAGGCTGTGAGCGTCACCGGACCGACGGAAAAGCCGAGCAGTGGATGGCTACCGTTGGTGAAGGCAAGATCGAGGAATACAAGCCAGGCGATGCCAAAGGGAATGTAGAGCCGCCGAATAAGAAGACGCCAGGAGAGTCGCAGGGAATGAAAAAGCACCAGTGCCGTCAGCCAGATGCCGGCCAGCAGGTACCAGTGATTAATAACAGTGGAAACGACGATCGCCACGAGAAGCAGCACGGTTTTTACCCTGCCATCGAGGCGATGGAAAAATGTATCGCCGGAGGCGATCCTGTCAATCGTCGTGATTTGCAATGCCTTCCCTTTCCCCGGCGTCTGGTTCAGTTTCAGACTCGCGAGCCGGAAATAGTTTATGCCAGGAATGGCCGATAATGAGGCCGACAAAGAGATTGGCGACCGAGAAAGCGCCAACCTGCGCATCTCCCGGCAGTTCTATAAAGGGATGATGCTGGTCGTTTGATACCTTAGTTGCAATGTTGTTGACCGCGTCATCAGTGCCACCGGCCGCCATATGATGGCTATCCATGTAATAGGCAGCGGCGAAAATAAACATAAGGAGCACCAGCATTATCGTTAGCATGGTCTTGGTGAAGGGGTCGAACCAACTCTCCTGGACGGCGACTTGGCCCGAAGCCTGTTTTCTAGATACCGGCAACATTAACCTTCGCCTCCCTGGCAAGCTTGATCCTGTACAACAAATCAGGGCGGCGATTAAACATAACCTGAAGCACGGCGGCGCTAAAAACCGCCTCACCGATGGCAAGCGGAATCTGGGTCGGTCCATAGCCCATGAAGAAGACGAGCCACTGATGAAACAAGGAAACGTTGCCATGCAGGCTCCAGGCCAGCTCAAAGGCACTGGTCACGTAAGTGAGCAGATCGCCGGCAAGGCCAGCGAGGCCAGCGGCAAGCCAGATAGGGCTTCGAAATGAGCGCATCATTTTCCAGCAGAGGTAGCCGCCGATACCGCCGACGATGCCCATCGAAAAAGTGTTGGCGCCAATGGTGGTGATGCCGCCGTGCCCCAGGAAGATAGCCTGGAAAAAAAGGACGATGGTAGTAATTACGACCGTGGCGAAGGGACCGACAATGATTGCGGCCAGCGGCGTGCCGACTGGATGGGAACAGGAGCCCGTCACGGGTACGGGCAGGTGCATCGCTGAAATCACAAATACGGCGACCCCGACCATCGCCAGCAAGGGCTTGTATGACAGGGCTTCCCGCGTCCGCCGCCTTATTTCGCGCAGCCCTGGTAGCACAAACAGGACCGCAATTCCGTACCATGTTCCCCAAGCCTCCGGCGGTAAAATACCGTCTTCGATGTGCATACTGCCTCCTGACGTCGCTGCCTATACATGACCAAAGCCCCCTTCCGAAGAAGGAGGCTTAATAGATAAGGCCGATGCAGAACCCTAGCCACTCCCTCCTCGGAGAGTTTCTTGACTAGAGCCTGTGAGCAGGTCTCCTGGCTTCTGGATTTTGCTTTGCTGCTAGCCTTCCCGGGTTTATTACCCAGTGACTCGATCCGAACGGGACCGACTACACGCAAAGCTTCCAGTTACAGTGGCGGGACCGCACCGGTATTTCACCGGTTTCCCTCAAGCGCCTTTCAGCGACTCACAGGCTGAAGCTATGTAATGATTGGCAGCATATGGGCCCGGACTGAGTTTGTCAAGATGGCCACCGTGAGAGGTTACGCGGTGCCGTCACCGGGGCTTACCCCCAAATCACCGGTGATGTCAACGGCCTCCAATGGTTCGTCAAGCGATATCAGAATCGAGCGGAGCCTGGTCTTGAGATAACTGGAGCGTGACTCTATTCCCCTGAGTCTGTGGCTGTCCAGAGACCCGGTTGTTTCCGCTGAAAGCTCCTGAAACTCCTGTCTGATTCCCGTTACCAGAGAATCAAGTTGACGATGAGTCTCAGCCGTCATGTTTAGTCTCTGCCTGGCCAGAACACGGGCGATGGCCTTGATCTGCAGGCTTTCCAGATTCTTGACAAACTCGCCGGCAAGCCCGGCCGACACGGCCAGGACGACGTAAATCGTCGAATGCTGCAGCGGTGTCTCCAGGCGCCCGCCGGGAAAAGTTGCCACGAGCGCCGCCGGCGCCAGGTGATACGCTGTCACGATGCCGGCGTTCAGGAACAGCGTCATAGCCAGGTTCTTCATCGCGTCGAGAAAGAGGCCGTTCATGATGACGGCCACACCTACATAAAGCGAAAAGAAATAGGGAACATTGTCCTGCATCACAAGATAAGCGAGGATGGAGAAACCGGCGCTCTCAAGCAGCAGCAGCCAGGGCCGCTTGCCGATGATGCGAAACAGGGGTGAACTGAGCACCACCCAGGCCAAGCCGTCGAGTACCAGGCCGGCGCAGACCGCGAACAGCAGCAGGTTCTCCCGGTGACTGTCCGGCACCAGGGCGATCCCGATAAGGGTCCAGACCAGCATGAAAAAGCGCAGCCTCACCAGGAACGGATAGATGCCGCTCAGGGAGCGCTCGGGGTCGTAGTCAAGAACGCGGCTGAAGATCCCGTTGCCACGGTTGGCGTCAACTTTCAGCGTCACCCGGGTGCCGCGTCTCTTGCCGCTCTCTATCTCCAGACGGCCTTTGATCAGGGCGGCCCGCTCATACATTCCTTTGATGCCCTTGCTGCCGGCTGACTGCCTCACTTGCAGCTCGTCATCATTGAAACCGTTACCTTCGTCGGAAACTGTAATGCGGAGCTTTCCCAGCCTTTTCCTGACCTGCAAAGTGGTCTCAGAAACGCCAGCGTGCTTTTTTGCGTTGTTGACAGCCTCGCTGATCACTGCCATAATTTCGTATCCGACCTCCGGGCTGAGTCGCACTGGATTCACCGGGACCTGGAGCCGCAGAGAGGGGCCGCCGCCCTGATCCGTTTCAGCTTTAAGCCGGACGAGAGCCTCGGTGAGGTTGTCAACTGGCCTGTCCTCCAGACCGCTCAGCAGACGCGAGAGAACGCTGGCAGCTCGTCCATATCCTTCTGCTAAAAACCGGAGCGCTCTGCCCAGTTCAGCAGATTCTGATATCTGCCACAGACTCTGAATCCGGAAGTGAAGCCCGCACAGCGTGTTGCCCAGGTCGTCGTGAAGGTGACGGCGGTATCTTTGCCGCTGCTCTTCGAGATGCGAGTCCAGCTCAAGTGAGCTGGCGCGCCGGAGCACGGCTGAGAAGCCCACAAAACCGATTCCGAAAAAAAAGTAGAGCATAAAGCTGTCGAGCTCGCTGGGAGAGCCAAGCAGATTGCGGGGGCTCTGGCCCTGGAGCCAGTAGGCCGCGAGAAAAGCAATGCTGAGCGCGGCGGTAGCCGGCACCATCTCGCGGAACAGCACAGTTGGGCGCGCCAGCAGGCTCGAGAACGAGTAAAATGTCATCACAAACAGCAGCTTGTCGTCGCCGGCTGCCAGCAGCAGCAGCGCCGAACAGACCCCAAGATCCATCAGGTGGAAGGCCAGCCTGCCACCGGCCCGGGTCCGCGTCGCGATCAGGTAATTGACAGCGGCGTATGCCGCGGCCACTGCCATCAGAATGTAGGCGCGGGGAAGCGACTCAAAGCGGCCGGGCTGCACCAGAGTGACCTCGGGGATTTGCAGCAGGATGAGGAAGCGCCAGAAGGTAACCCACCACTGCACGCGCAAGTAACGGACGCGCGCTCCGCCTTCGCCCACCAGCGCGGGACTCTGGAGAGAAGCACGGACACGGTTGAACAGGTCCAGCGCGAGGCCGCTTCGGGAAGCGGGCACAGTTTCAGTCGCGGTATGTTGCAGATTACTCACAAGAATCCGCCTCCGCGGCAAGCACCTGTCAGTCTGCCTACGTTACAAGAAGAAAAAAAATGGTGCATTCATGATATGGCCATTATAGGCGAAATGTCAAAAATATGCAGACGATCACTTGCCACAAGGGTCGTGCCCCTATACTGCTGTAAATTCCAAGCCTGGGTTGTAGAAACGGCCATCGCTTTTCCGATAGATTGGTTTCGAGCAAGAAGCCAACTATAGGAGGAAGCGATGACCGCGTATCAGATTAACCTGAACGGCGAGCAAGTTAAAGAGCTGCTGGTAAGCGACAGTGGTCTTCAGGGTCTTGCCGAAACGGCGCTAAACCAGATCCTCGTGGCGGTTGGCTCCGATCTGCTTAACCGTGACTTTGAAGTGGCGGCGCCCAACCGTACCTGGGTCTCGGACATCACATACGTATGGACCCGTGAAGGCTGGCTCTATCTGGCAACGGTCCTGGACCTGTTCTCCCGCCAGGTGGTGGGCTGGGCCATGAGCGGTCGCATTACCCAGGAGCTGGTCATGGACGCCTTTCAGATGGCCATCTGGCGCCGGCGGCCGGCGGACGGCCTTATCCTGCACAGCGACCGGGGCTCCCAGTACTGCGGCCACGAGTTTCAGAAACTGCTGAAACAGTCCGGCGCCGTCTCCAGCATGAGCCGCAAAGGCGATTGCTGGGATAACGCCGTGGCGGAGAGCTTCTTCGGTACCCTCAAGACGGAACGGGTATCCTGGCGAAGCTACCAGACCAGGGAAGAAGCCAAAAGAGATATCGTTGATTATCTGGAAATGTTCTACAACTCAAAAAGGCTGCATTCCTAGCTGGGATATGTCAGCCCCCGTCAGTTTGAGGAAATGTGGTATCTTGGAAAAGCGGCTTAGCTGAGTGTCCACTATTACCAGGCCAGGTCAATTCGAGCTTATCTATCTTAAATACCTGGTTGACTCAGCGCATCAAAGGTTCTCTTATTTTCACCCCGGCTAAATTATTTAAGGAGGCCACCCTGAAGCCAGGTAGTATGTTTCTGATCTAGCCGCGGCGCCGTCGCCTGAGCATGGCTGCGCCCAACCCGCCGGCGCCCAGTCCGGCGGCGGGAATCAGGAGGAAAAAGCCGGTGCTAGGCAGCGTTGTGGCCGGGGCGGCGTTGCTGTAGGCGCTTTGCTGGACGCTAGGCGGGTCAACGGTGAAGCTCGCACAGGTTGGTCCTGGGACAGGCGGTTCAGTAACAACTGACACCGGCTGAAACATCAAAATTTGATGCTGGCCCACGGTAGCATCAGCCGGAACGGTGAGGTTTGCGATGCTGGTGTAGTTTTGTTGCGGGGTAGATGGCCAGGAGCCGGCGCCTAGCAGGTTTGCGTTCGTGTGCGTATTATCGTACTGATCCCAGTAATAATAAGGGGGAGACGCGCCTGGGCCACCTGAACTGTAATACACTGAAATGGTAAAACTGCCTCCAGGAGGAGCATGCGTCGGGTTAATTGTTGGCGACGGGCCGACGTTGTTTTGAGTCTGAGCAGTTGCGGCGCTGGAAAGCAGTGCCCAAACAATGATCGACGCCAAGGCCGCTAAAAGGAGCTTGAGTTTCATTACTAACCCCCCGGACTTTAGGTTAACGATCTGTTTCTTTTTTCCAGGTCAGAAATATATTAGGGCATTTCCTGTTATGTCAAATTAACTGTTTCAGATTTATTATCTGGTTTTTGCTAAAAAGATACGAGCTATGCTCGAAAGTTGTGTATGACGAAAGGATGAAAGGTGGCGTTAGTTTAACTACCTCAATTTAGTCAGATTGTCAAATTCGAAATCGTTCGATTTGTTGACTTCGACTGACAAGAAAGCTTCCTCACAGAGATAGGCGTCGCAGTCAATCATGAACCCAGTGAGATCATCGCCACTACTGAGCCGAAAGCGCTTTACCCAGTCTTGGATAGTGGCTTCAATCATGGACAGGATTACGCGGCAGCATCTACTTCAATAATTCGCCGCTGGATGATGGCGGAGGCACAGGGTCACCTGCTTCATGAAGCCCTTCGATGTGAAATTCGATTGCTTCCTTGACAAGTTTTAAAACTTCCTCCCGGGTTTCTCCGGCAGCAATAACGCCGGGCAAATCGGGAACATGGGCTCCGTAGCCGGTTTCTCCCTTTTCAATCACGACCATATATTTCATAATCTGCCCCCTTCCACGTTCCTATTTTAGCCCAGCCTGCTTGAGAATGCTCGCCATTGTACCAGGAGGAATATCTGAACTCGGTTTTCCAGCAATGGTTACGGTTCCCTTCTTCGTGGGGTGCCGGTACTGGCGGTGACTTCCCTGGTCCTTGTTTGTTGCCAGCCATCTTCCTCGATCAGCCTGATCAAATCCCTGATTTTCAGCTGAAGAGCCCCCGTTAGTTTCCGGCCCAGCCTGTTTTCTCAACGAGGCCCCAAATCTCATACACGGGGCGATCTGTTACCGGTCAGGGCTCAAACCGGTAGAGATCCATGTGCTTAAGCTGGATGCGCTCTGCCTCGCCAAAACCCGCCCGGTGGGCAAGATCTTCAATCGCCTCCGGCCGAAGTCGGTGCGCCAGCGGTGGCCCCTGCTGTTCGCGTCGGTAGGGCCATTCCAGCACCACTACCCTGCCTTTTGCCACCCGGCGCGCCTCCTTTAGAGCCGCCAGTGGCTCATCGGTTTCATGCAGCAGGTGGCCAAGAAACACCAGATCGAAGACACCTGCGTCAAAAGGCAGCTTTTCCGCCGGAGCTTCCCGGAATTGAGCCGCTGGCACCTGACTACGGGCGATAGCTAATATTTCTGCATTGGCGTCAATTCCGGTCGCCTCCACGCCCGCGTTGATGAATGCCTCGGTAAACAGGCCCGTGCCGCAGCCTACGTCCAGAGCGCTATTTACCCGCAGGTCCTCCAGGCTCAAAGCAACCACGCGCTCCACTTCCAGCAGTGCCAACCTCTCAGCCGATCGCAACCGTTCCGGTTGGCCATGGAAGCGGCGGTCATGGGTATTGGGGTCATGGCCGGGGTCGTGGCTGTGGTCGTGGCTGTTTTGGTCGTTGGGTTCATCGCCGGTCATTGTTTCCTCCTTGAATTCCTCTTTTACGATACTCTTGCAAAAGGGTAATTAGCCCCCTTGACTGGCTTTAACCCCAGCATGACACTATCTTAATTGGCTGACAAAGAAATAGACGGCAAAAACAAGCATGACCACACCATAAAGGAGCATAACCATCTTTGATCGGGTGTGGATGTCCAGCTTGGCGCCGATAAAGGCCATCGGAACAACGCCGATTGCCATCGTCGCCATCGTCGCCAGGTCCACGTGACCCAGGGCGAGTTGAACGGCGCTTCCGGGCAGCGCCAGGATCAGCACTAGCGGCAATGAGGTAGCGATTGCCTCCTTTATCCGCAGGCGGAAAAGAACAACAAACGCCGGGACGAAGAAAATTCCACCGCCATTGGCAAGTACGCCCGACAGAATGCTGATGAATCCGGCCACCAGTAAAATCTGCCAGGCGGGCGCCCTCTTTCTTGGCTTGCTGATTACCAGGGTTTTTTCTGTGAAATCCTTGACGATAAAATCTATCCCCACGAGAGCCAGCACCACCGCGGTCAGCAGCATCAGGAACTGGCCGGGAATATAGGCAGTCAACAATGAACCAAACACTACCCCCGGCACCGCTGTTATCAGGCTCAAGCCAGTGATGCGATAATCTGCCAGATGCCCCTTGCGATAAGCAAACATGGCAATGGAGGCGGTAAGCACGGTGAGAGGCAGGGGCGTTGCCAGTGACTGCAGCGGTGGAAGACCCAGGAAAGTTCTGATTACAGGTGTGTCAATACTGCTCCCGCCAATGCCAAAAAAAGCAGAAACGAAACCGGTAACAGCACCGATAATTAAGGCAATGAAATTCATGGACAGACTATAATACTTTTTGCGTTATACCTGACACATTGCGTATGTTCGGTTCCTAATTTGCGGTGGTTGAATTCCCCAAAAGGACACAATGGACTAACGGAAATGAGGGGATAGGAATGAGCGGGAGTAACAAGTTCACAATAGTTCAAATGAATGACAGCCACGCCTATTTTGATTTACACCAGGAAATGTTTTGGCAGGGCGCCCGCGCTGTATACCGTCTTGCGGGTGGTTACGCCCGCATCGCCGCGATCGTAAAACAGATTCGGGCTGAGAGCCAGGGGCGCGTTCTCTTTTGCGACTGCGGCGATACCATACACGGCACCTATCCTGCCCTGAACACCCAGGGCCGGGATTTGATCCCTATCTTGAATTCGTTGGGACTTGATGCCATGACGGCACACTGGGAATTTGCTTATGGCCCGAGGGTATTCCAGCAGCGGGCCACCGAGCTTGAATATCCGATGCTGGCAAACAATGTCTACGAAAAAGAGACAAGCAAACCGGTCTTTCAGGCGTATGTCGTAAAAGAGATCGGCGGATTACGGATCGGCCTTGTGGGGATAGCCTCAAATATCGTGGACAAGACCATGCCGCCCTCCTACAGCGAAGGCATATCCTTTACCCTGGGCAAGGATGAACTTCCGCCAATTATCGATGTGCTGCGCACTCAAGAAAAGGTGGACTTCGTTGTCTTGGTCTCGCACCTCGGGTTCCCTCAGGAAATGAAGCTTTTGTCCGAGGTGCACGGCATAGATATTTGTCTCAGCGGTCACACCCATAACCGTCTTTATAAACCGGTTCTCAATGGGAAAACTATTGTTATACAGTCAGGCTGCCATGGTTCTTTTTTGGGTCGCCTGGACCTGGAGGTGGTCGGTGGACAAATCGTAGATTACCGGCACCGGTTGATTGAGGTTGAAGCAGCCACGCAACCTGACCCCACAGTAGATGAACTGATAAGACAGGCACTCGCACCCTATAAGAATGATCTCGCAGAGGTTGTCGGTGAAACTGTCACAGCGCTCAACAGGGGAACAACTTTGGAAGCTACTATGGACAATTTCCTCCTTAAGACCCTGCTCGAAAACACGGGGGCGCAATTGGCATTTTCGAATGGCTGGCGCTACGGCGCACCAATAGTTCCAGGACAGATAACCTTGAATGACCTTTACAACATTATTCCCATGAATCCGCCTGTCTCAACAGTAGAGCTAACAGGAGAGGAAATCAGGGCGATGCTGGAGGAGAATCTTGAAAGGACGTTTTCATGCGATCCGTATGAGCAGATGGGAGGATATGTCAAGCGCTGTCTCGGTCTTAATGTCTACTTCAAAATAGAGAACCCCCCGGGACGCCGTATTCAAAAACTGTTTGCAGGCATTGAAGAGGTTCGGCCCGGCCGGAGCTATACAGCGGCATTCGTCACTCCGCAAGGGGTACCTCAGAAATATGGCCGCATTCGCGAAAATCGGCCTGAACGGATTATTGATGCTATGCGAAAATATCTATCAGTGCATCGTCCCCTTCATGCAGAACTCAGACGCACATTCGTTGCCGTGTAATAACTCCGGTTAACTGTCTCCTGACCGCGATCAGTTATCCTGTAAATACCTCTTTTTGGTGAGCTTAAGGGGCCTGCCATTTTCATATGAGCTTTAGCCCAAGCGACACGGTTATCAAAAGTCGCCTGCCGACCACTGGGCAGCAGCTCCTGCCGGTCCGCCTCGGCCAGCGAGAATTCATCCGCCAGTGTTTCAACTGTTTCACGCGGTGTATGTTCTTGGCCGTCGCTCGCAAATATTAGTAACGGCAACATTAAATCCTGAAAAGCCGGGATAGCCATTTTAGGCCCCCCTCTTGATCCCTTGTTTTTCTGCCCGGCGCTCGCGTTTATTGGCGATGCGCTTCCAGTCACGCAAGTGCTTCCACCACTGGGGAGCGGGGGTTAGTTGTCCTTTTCGCTTATGAGCCATTGCTTGCCCTCACGATATCGTTCGCCGTATTTATCTTTGCGCGACGACCCGCTCTGCCTCGGCCACAAACTTTTTCGCTGCTTCAAGCGTATCCTGTGCTTCTTCACGGGAAGGTGAAATCAGTTCGCGATAATCCGATTTGTTTCTGAGATCAAAGGCAACGCTCAGCGAGCGAGCAATTTCCTTTTCGAATGTTCCATCCTGCACGTAATGTTCGTGGAACAGGCGAATAACACCCGAATGCTTTGATGCACCCAGCTCCTTTATTGCGAGCAACGCAAGGGTTGCGTAGAACATCGCATAATACGCCCGGCTTAAAGCGCCGCGTGGTTTACCATCATGCAGCAAGAGAACTGCTTCTTCAATCGATTCATGTGCCTCATCAAGTCGATATTCCACGAGGCTTCTCAAGTCATCATTCAAATCTTCACGCCCTCTCGCAGAACGGTCTTGTAAAGAGGCGAAATCATTATGGATGGATTTTCGATATCACTTTGAGAATAGAGAATCGGAGAAATAAGCACAGCGTGTCCCAGACTAATATCAAAGGAGAGGCCGTAAATTTTCTTCTCCAGTTCCCAGTCAATTTGAGGAAGGACGATAAAAACATCCAGATCCGACTCTTCATCGCCCTCGCCACGCGCACGAGACCCGAAAAGGCGGACGTCTAACGCGCCGAAGTCTGCAACCAGGACATCGCGAAAGTCAGTTAAAGCCTTTTTCTCATTTGTTGTCAGATTCCCCATGCATATTCCTTTTGAAAGCCATTATATCTTCATGCGGACATCTTATGAATGCTGCGGATTTATTTGCCAGCATTCTGTCAACTGAAATTATTGACTGGGCTTTGTGTTTTTATGAGAGTCGTTGGAACGGAAGTTCAATTCCCGCCAGCTGTTTACGATATCGGGGAACAAGAAATGCCTTAAACAAGACATTTTTGAGGGCGGGTATAGGGATGTGCAGTGCGTGGACCACTTTCGACCTGCACAACTCTATCATCTTGTCAAGTCGAAGGGGTGTGCAATCCGCCAGGCTCTAAATCTGACCAGGTGCGCGGCCGCCGCTACCATAGCCGAGAGGAGGCAACAAGAGATATAGTTGACTACATCGAGATGTATTACAACTCAAACCGGCTGCATTCGTCGCTCGGATATGTCAGCCCGAAGAAGTTTGAGGAGCGTTGGCTGGAGCAGCAGGAGCCTTAAAAAAGTGTCCACGAAAGCTGGACCATCTCATACGCCCTCCTTGAAAGTCAGGTGCGCTTTGCTATCTCCGAGGTTGGCCTTGATCCGACGATCGGCTTCCTGCATGTCTGCCGGGAGGGGCGGGATTCTTTCGTTAATGATCTCATGGAGTCGCACCGACCAAAGGTGGACCGAGAGGTGCTGGCGTTTGTTTGTTCGCAGACGTTCACGCCCAGGGACTTCGTGATTGATAAAAAGGGGGTGTGCCGGCTTCATCCAGAGGTGGCACGGCTGGTGGTGCAAAGCATCTCGGCATCGGTGGCTTCTCTTGAGGCCGCGATAGACACATTGACGAAGTGTGCGCAACCTGGGAATCATAGTTCAAAGGGGCTCTGTGATGGTAACAGAAACATGGTAACTCCAACGTAACTCTAAACTAGAAAAAAATTTGCAGCCTGACAATTCCATGATAAATTAGGCACGTAGCTTTATTTGCATTTTCTACTGACCTAGTCAAGCAATGTTAAAAAGCATTACTGCTAAAGATGCTCTCCTACTGGCTCGACGAAGGAATCTGAAGTTCAAGAAGTGTTGTTCAACTGGCACGCGTTACTTCGACATGACGGAATACTTTGAGTGGAAGGAACGGCAGGAAGAAAAACAAAACGGGAAGCTAGTCAAAATCGGCTAGGATGAGTCAGTCTACCGGAAAGCAAATTTACAACAGAATTGGGACTTCACCCAAGCAGAAAGATAATTACAAAAGGCATTCTAAAATCATGTTTGAGGTTTAATCATATTACGTGGGTAGAGCTTAACAATGCTGACGATATGAAACTGAATAATTATGATTCAGTGACCTAATCAATGAATGTGAGGAAACTATGAAAAAGGGCGTCATTCTGCTCGTGATAGGTGCCATCGGATTGATCGCCGTTTATTCCGTACGGCCCCCTTCAGGTCTTGGCGATGAACTGATGATGGTGGAGCAGGGGAGAAACTTCTACCTCAAGGAGCCTGTGTATTTGAGCCTCATGGCCCTGTCGGGGGTTATTTTATTCTTCGGAGTGATAAGCATCTTTAAATCTGTTATTCAATCATCTGCTCAATCCACGAACAAAGAGTGATTCGTGCCTGCTCAAGTAAAAATCCATCATCGTGAACCCTGGCAGGCGGCAGCCGCCATCGCCGTTTTTATAGGGGTGTTCTTCTCCGTCTTGCTGATGAGTGTTGCATTTGGCGTGGCAGAGAAGATCACCCACCTAGTTGACAACCCGAATGTCGAGCACACGCAGGCTGTGAACACTGCCCTAGTCGAGCAAATCCTTACCGTACTCACAATCGTCGTGGTGGCTGCCATGCTAAGCCAAACTGCCGCCGCTACTTTTACTCTCGGCGTCACTGTAATGCGCAACCGCCGCGAGGAGATCGCTGTGCGCCGTCAGAGCGGTGTGTTGCGCTCGCGCCTGCTGCGCGAGTTTCTCATCGCTATGTTCTACCCCTGTTTGATCGGCGGCCTAGTCGGCGAAGCCTTAGGCATCCTGGCGGCGGGCATCTTGCGCCAGACGACCGTGCTGCCGGTGGCCTTCAACTTGGTCTCCTTGCTGGCTGCCTTTCCGGTGACAATCGTGCTTGCTCTGGCAGCGACCCTGCTTCCCGCCTGGCGATCGACCAACATCAGCCCGGCAATGCTGCGTAAAGGATAGCAGCGGAGTTTCGTGATGAGCACCCCACTGATCACGATTCGCGACTTGCGCTATCGCTATGCGGACACGCAGGAAGACGTCTTGCGCATCCCCTTCCTCGATATCAGTGGCAGTGGTCTGATTGCCATTACCGGCCCCAGTGGTGCCGGTAAGACAACCCTCGTCGAGCTACTTGCCGGCACCCTGCAGGAACCCTACGAGGGCACTGTCAAGGTGCTTGGCACCGACTGGCAGGAGCTACGCCGCGATGCCGATCGCCAGCGCCAACTGAGGCGCATTGGCCTCATCCCACAGGACTTTGGCCTGCTTGCCAACTGGACACCGAAACGGACACTGGAGCAAGATCTCAGTGACGCTCAGGTGCCCTCAGAGTGGCGCCCTGCTCGTATAGAGTCAAGTATTAACCAAGTTGATCTCAATGACTTCGCTGAGCGCAAGATCGGTAGCCTTTCCGGTGGCCAGCGCCAGCGGGTCGCCATCGCCCGCATGCTCGCCCGTGACGTTGAACTTGTCATCGCTGACGAGCCGACCGCTAACCTCGATCCAGGCCTGATGGCCGAGGTTGCCGGTTTGTTCAAGGTGCTGGCACAGAAGGTTCCCGTGATTGTCGTCACCCATGACCCCCGCCTGGCAGAGATGTGTGACCGCACGATCGTTCTGCAAAGCGCGGTTACTTCGTTTGGCAAAGGACTAGAGACGCAAGGCGGCTTACAGTCACCCCCCGGCCTGGGGCGCAGCCGAAGACACACACCGATCGTGGTGCTCGTCATCTTTGTCATCGTTTTCACTGCGGCGTTTGTTATTACATACGGTCTCTTCGTGCTAAATGATCGTCACAAAACGACATCACCAGCGACGCCTTCAGCGGCCGCGGTGGCCTCGCCAGGCAGATTGGCACTAAGGACGACGAGCAGCTCACCGCAAGCGAACAGCTCATTTCCCTCGCCGACTACCTCGTCTCCGAGTCTGTCACATGACTCTGTTCCGATCGCAGTCCCGAGCGAACTGGCCGCACAGCCCGGCGCCAGCGATGTAGCAGCGACATTGGGGGCCTACTTCTGGGGCATCAACACTGGGGACTGGCAGATGGTGTGGCAACAATTCACGCCGGCGGGCCAGCAGCGGGTGGGCAGCATCGAACATTTGGCCGGCGCTGATGCCACAAGCCACGATTTCAACGTCGCCATCCATAGCATGACACCGTTGGACGCAGCAACGCTGAAGGTGTTTGTTACCTTCACGAGCACGCAGGATGCGGATTATGGGCCGAACGGCGATACCTGCGACGACTGGACGCTGGACTATACGTTCGAGCTTGTGAACAACTCCTGGTTGATCGACGGTAACGATTCTCATAATGGGATCAGCTCACAAGCGTGTAATAATGCTTTTCCAGGAGGTGAGCCTTGAAAGTGCTATGGCCCATAATGGGATCAGCTCACGAGCATGTACTGATGCCGGGCAAGACTGGTAGTCGAAAGACGGGTCCAAGGGGTCAAGATTGGTATGCGCTTAGCCTACCAATCAACCTAATCCCTACTTATAGAAGATTCCGCACCCGAAGAGACCCCCGCTAACCTGAGGGCCGTGCTTAATGGCAGACGAAGGCTGAGTTCCTCCATGATGGAGAGGCTTAAAGATTCGGGCAGGCACTGAAGCAGTGGTGTCGTGATTTAACTTCTTCCCGATTTGTGATCCACACCTTTTCGACTCCACGTCCTCCCAAACCCCGCCAAACCTGACTGAATCATCCTCACTAGAGATACTTGATAAAGGTCTGAGATTAGCTGAAGCCTGGCGGATTACACACCCCTTCGACTTGACAAGATGCTAGAGTTGTACAGGTCGAAAGTGGTCCACGCACTGCACATCCCTATACCCCGGCATTTTTGAGAGCTGGTATTGTTTGGGTCAGCTTTTCTGCCCATTATTATTTCTCACTTCCTCCGCCTGTTTGAATAACTGCCAATAAAGAATATAACTAAAATTGAGATAACAATAAATGCTACTGTTCCTAATGTCGCCGCCAAAAACCCTATGATGACGCAGAGGAATAGAATTGGTAGACATTTTTGCATCTTATTGCCACCGCCATAGGGTATTTCTTCCTTCCCAATTTTACTTGCAGGATAATAATATAATGTTATCACGGCATTTTTGAGAGGCTGGAAAATGATGGAGGCGGTGCAACGGTATTCGAACTCTGAGCTATGTATTTTGAGCCGGCTGGAGCGGATTGCCAAGGCAAGTCGTTAATCTTCCGTAAAATAGTCCATATCAATTTTTTTCACATTGTAAGACGCAATAGTCGAAACGCCCACTTCGAAATCAATCATCAGCTCCGCCAACTCATCGCCGTCTATCAGAACTATCTTGCTTTCAATCCCGGCTACGTATTCCCTTGCGCCATTTGTAAATGAAGAAGTTGTGATAAATATTCCTTTTCTTGCTCGATGGCCCTGTAGCGCGCCAGCAAATTTTTGTATCTCAGGCCTGCTGACAGAGTTCTCCCATTTCTTGGCCTGAATATACACGTTATCCAAGCCTAACTTGTCTTCCTTGATGATACCGTCGATTCCACCATCGGCGCTTTTGCCAACAGCCTTGCCTGCATCCTGCCGGGAGCCACCATATCCCATCCTGACAATCAAATCGACAACCAGCTGTTCAAAAAAACGTGGTGAGCAGCTTTTAATAGTCTGCAGTATTTCACTTTCAAGATCGTTGTTGATATGTCTATATGCGGCTTCCATTGACTCTTCCGGAGTCCTGCCCGTCTTTTCCTCGACTCATCGGAGAGATTATCGGCACCCTTCTTTTTAGTTCTGGCTTCAATATATTCCGGAAACTGCCTAAGAAATCTCAGATCAATTCTTTGCGGCGCTTGTTTAACAACCTCCTGACCGCGATCAGTTATCCTGTAAATACCTCTCTTTGGTGAGCTTAAGAGGCCCGCCATTTTCATATGAGCTTTAGCCCAAGCGACCCGGTTATCAAAAGTCGCCTGCCGGCCGCTGGGCAGCAGCTCCTGCCGGTCCGCCTCGGTCAGCGAGAATTCATCCGCCAGTGTTTCAACTGTTTCACGCGGTGTATGTTCTTGGCCGTCGCTCGCAAATATTAGTAACGGCAACATTAAATCCTGAAAAGCCGGGATAGCCATTTTAGGCCCCCCTCTTGATCCCTTGTTTTTCTGCCCGGCGCTCGCGTTTGTTGGCGATGCGCTTCCAGGCACGCAGATGCTTCCACCACTGGGGAGCGGGGGTTAGTTGTCCTTTTCGCTTATGGGCCATTGTTTTCGTCACTTCGAGTCTGGTCGCGGGAATCAATAACTGAAGGATGGAGTGACATCTCTCCTCGCATGACATATAGAATAAAGACACGCCTACCGTCTTCCCGGTAGAAGATCCGACATGGTGGTTCAACGATCTGCCGGTAGCGCCATCCCTTCAACTCAGGCGGTTTTGAACCGCTTTTGGGATGATCAGCCAATTGCCCCACGTGGCGAAAAACCTTCCGGACTAGTTTCCTGGCCGCTTCCGGATTATCCAGCGCGATATAATCCGCGATGGCATCCAGATCTGCCAGCGCAGGTTCAGTCCAAATTATTTCAGCCATCGAGCCATGCGCTTCTTTGCTTGCGCGTGAGAAAGAGTGCGGCCCTCTTCGACTGCCTTTTCCCCTCGGGCGATCCCCTCCAGAAGACTCATCCGGCGCTGTTGAGCTTCATAGGTCTCGGCATCCACCAGATAAGCGCTCGGTACCCCATGTTGGGTTATCAGGATGGGCTCCTTGCTCTTTTCCAGTTCTGAGAGAAGCTTGGTGGCTTGGCGCTTAAGAGTTGTAACGATTTCGGTTCGCATAGAGTGATACTAAAGTATCACTGCTTTCTTTGCAAGAGGCAGACCTCCGAAAACCAGACAAGTTCGATTCCCGCCGGCTTCTTACGATATCGGATAACAAAAAATGCCTTAAACAAGGCATTTTCAGAGGTGTGGAAGATGGTGGAGGCGGCGGGAATCGAACCCGCGTCCGAAGCCACCCGAAGGGGAGCCGCTACAAGCTTAGTCTTCGCTTTTAAATCTCGCGCGCCGGCTCCGCGAAGACCGGATCCGGTTCGCCAGCCTCCCTAAGGCTTCGCGCACTACGGCGAGAGGCGGCCGCGGTGGCGTAGTCCGCTATCTGACGCCGCTGGTCCCGGTCACGGACGAACCGGGGGCGACGAGCCGCTTAAATTAAGCGGCTAACGCGAGATTATTGTCTGCGTTTACTTTAGGTTTTCCGGCTGTTTAACGAGCCCGCCGGCAGCTCGGCTTGCTGCTCCCGTCCAGATCGACCCCGTCGAAACCAGGTCGCCCCCATGAACGGCTCCGCATGTTGAATCTATTTAATCCAAGCAACGGATTTCTGAATAAGCACTAACACTAGTATTATACTCCGCCCCAGCCCCGGGGCGCCAATTCTCCGGCGGCAGGAAAAGATTGACCAAACTCCCGACCATTCGGGCAGCCGGGCAATATCATTACGTAGAATTGCAGGTATTTTTACGTGTTTAAATTCATCCAAAATTTGTCCAAATTATGGTTTAACTATTAAAAAACTGGTCAGGATAATGATTATAAGGTGCAAATTTGTGGGACCACGAAAAAGAAAACGGAGGGAGGACAAAATGGAAGCGAGCAGGATACAAGAAGAGGGAAGTTGGTACCAGGAATCGATGCCGCGGAGTGCCGTCGGGGAGTTCCGGAAGCGTATTAGTGGCGGGGCGATTGTCGCTGGCGCATTGGTGGCGCTGGCGCTTGAGCTTCTGTTCGTCGCATTTGGCAGTTTTCTGGGGGTGGGCGCCGCGTCGGTGGCGTCGCTCACCGGCCTGAACGGGATTCTGACCTCGGTGGGCATCTGGGTTGCTGTCAGCGCGGCAGGCGCAACGTTCCTCGGCGCCCTGGTGGCCGCGGCCCTGGAGAAAACGCCGGTGTCCCTTAACGGGCTCTGGCAAGGGCTGACTACCTGGGGGCTTTTGATCGTTGCCGGCATTACCCTGGGCATTCTGGGCTTCACGGGCATTCTTGGCTTCGGCATCAATGCCACCTCGCTAATTAATGCCTACGTGCCCAACGTGACCGCTATTACGCCCGGAGACTTCAGTCTCGCCGGCAGTATCGCTTCTACGATGAACGGCTGGTTTCTCGTGGGAGCGATTGCGAGTCTGTTTACGGCAGTCTTCGGAGGCTTGGTCGGTGCGTCGATGAATATGCGGATGCGTGGTGAAGAGGTTCCCATGGGACAAGAAAAAGTGCGTCCAGAGGAATATCGCCGGGCCGCCTGAGAGGGGCTGTCATTTAAAGTGGCATCAAAGGACCGCCAGCTGGCGGTCCTTTCCCGTTTCCGTCTTCTTTCACTTATAATTCGGGGCAGTTAACAATAGCGGCAGTTCCGGTTAATAGTTCCGGCAGTTAATAATTAATCGCAAGCCGGCCTTTATTTTTGCCGCTCCTTCAGCCCTCGCTCCATCTCCCGCCGGGCCTCCTTTTCCGCCATTGCCCGCCGCTTGTCATAAAGTTTCTTGCCCCTGGCGAGGCCGATCTCAATCTTGGCGCGGCGGTTGCGAAAGTAAAGTTTTGTGGGCACAAGCGTGTATCCTTTTTCCCGGGTCTTGCCGATCAGGGAGCGGATCTCGCTTTTGTGCAACAGCAGTTTTCTGGTGCGGTCCGGATCCGGGTTGAAGATGCCTCCCTGCTTGTACGGGCTGATGTGCAGCCCGACAATAAACGCTTCCTCCCCACTGATCGCGGCATAGCTGTCCTTGAGGTTGGCGCGCCCGGCCCGGAGCGACTTTACCTCGGTGCCGGACAACTCCAGCCCCGCCTCCCAGGTCTCGTCAATAAAAAAATCATGATAGGCCTTGCGATTGGTCGCGATTGGTTTTATGTCGTTAGCAGTCATTTACTATCTGGTTAGGCAGAGAAGCTGCCCGCTGTTGGCATGGTCGCGGTTCATTCTTTATTCTATCCTGCCCAGCCCTGTTATTCCTGCCCCGTTTTTTTGAGAAAGTGTTCTCAGGTGCTCCGAAAACCGTGGCTTGCCTCCCGGTGCGTCTGGCATTATGCTGCCAGAAGCGCGAATTTCCGAGGGGATCACATGAGGACCGTCAAAAATGTTTTCCGCCGCAAACTTAGGGCTTTTCTGACTATTTTTGGCATCACCATCGGCATTTTTGCGCTGGTCGTGATGGGATCGCTGGCGGAAAAAATTACGCTGCTGGTCAACGGTGGCACCCGCTTCTACGCCGATAAGGTGACCGTGAGCCAGGGGGGCTCCGCCGGTTTTAGCGTGAATCCGATTTCCGTGGACAGGATCCCGGCGATACAGGCGATTCCGGGTGTCCGGCTGGCCTCGGCCGGGATTACCCTTCCGCTGGACAAGGAGCAAAGCGCCTCCTTCGGCGTACCGGCGATGATCAGCGCTTCTGATTTGCGGGGGCGGAACCTCGAGAGTTTCAAGCTGACATATTCACAAGGACGGGAACTGTCTCCCGATGACCAGGGAAAGGCCGTCGTCGGCGCTGATCTGGTACAGAAGCTCAACGCCCGTGTCGGCGGCTTCATCAAGGTCCGCGGCCGCAGCTTCCAGGTGGTGGGAATACTGGAAAAGACCCTGACGATTCCCGATGATGCCGTGATCATCCCTTTCCGCGACGCCCAGAACATCTTTTTTAACGATCTGCCGGAACTGGTACAGAAAAACATCAAACCCGGCATGCTGGCTACCGGTTTGACCATATATCCCAAGCCTGGGGTGAACCCCGACCGGCTGGCGGAGGAGATCGGCAAGAAGTATCCGCAATATGACGCCATCGGCCCCGCCAAGTTCCAGCAGCAGGTGACGAATTCGACCCACATCTTCACCACGATTGTATTTGGAGTGGCGCTGATCTCACTGCTCGTGGGCGGCCTGTCGGTAATCAACACGATGACCATGTCAGTCTACGAGCGCACGCGCGAGGTGGGCATCCGCAAATCTCTGGGCGCCTCCGACGGCCGGATCATCCGCCAGTTCCTGGGTGAGTCCGCCTTTATCGGCGCCGTCGGCGGCATCACCGGGCTGGCGCTGGGCTGGCTGTTTGTGCTCGCGGCCAACAAGGCGGGTGAAGCATCGGGAACGGTTATATTCTTGTTGACCACGCGTCTGGCAATCGGCTCGATTGCGTTCGCCATCGTTCTCGGCGTGCTTAGCGGCCTCTATCCCTCCTGGCACGCTGCCCGGTTAAATCCTGTGAAGGCCTTGCGTTATGAATGACGGCGACGTCATTCTCCAGATCCGGGCTCTGTACAAGACCTATGAACTGGGCAAGGAGAACCTGGTACGAGCTCTCCGGGGGGCTTCCCTGGAGGTCGCCCGGGGCGAGATGCTGGCGATCATGGGCCCATCCGGCTCGGGGAAGTCAACCGTCATGCACATCATGGGATGTCTGGACACGCCTGACCAGGGGGAGGTCTGGCTGGAAGGAAGGCGTGTTGACAAATTAAAGAGGCATGAGCTAAATCGCGTGCGCAGCAGGCAGATTGGTTTTATCTTTCAGGGATTTAACCTGATCCCGACTTTCACGGCGGCGGAAAACGTCGCCCTCGCCTGTGAATACGCGGGCATGCCTCGCCGCAAGGCGAAAGCAGCCGCCGCCCGGGCCCTGACAAGAGTTGACCTTGGCGACCGACTGAGCCATCATCCCAGCGAGCTGTCCGGAGGTCAGCAGCAGCGGGTGGCGATCGCCCGGGCTCTCGTGAACGAGCCGGCCATCATCCTTGGCGATGAGCCCACCGGCGATCTCGACACGATCAATTCCCGGGAGATCATGCAGATGATGCGTGATATCAACAAATCGACAGGCACCACGTTTGTGCTGGTGACGCATAACCCTGAAGTCGCAGCTGCCTGCGACCGCACGGTATGCATGCGCGACGGTGCCGTCCTTGCCGATGAAGAATGCCGCCCGGACTGACCCGGGGGCTGGACCGGGCCGCCTGACCGGCTTTGCAGCTAACGCACGGGCTCCAGTTCTACCTTTCCCTTGAGCTTGTCAATCCGGACAACCCGCACGTTGATGACATCTCCCAGCCTCCAGGTGCGTCCGCGCCGGCGGCCGACGAGCGAGCCGCCCTTTTCACTGATGGCAAAATAGTCGCCCCAGAGACTTCTGGCCGGCAGATAACCCTCGTAGATCTGCTCGAAACGGACGAACAGCCCTGAGGGAATGACGCTGATAATCTCGCCCACAAACTGCCTGTCCCAGCCTTCCTCGAACAACAGGCGGTCCAGCAGAAAAGCCAGGGCCACATCGTCGCCCAGATGCTCGGCCGCGGCCGCCCGCCGCTCTGCTTCCGAGCTGCTTTCCGCGACCTCGGCGGGGTTCAGGCAGGCGCCCTTCCCGGCGTTTACATCAAGGCGGAGCTCCTGAAGCAGCGCCCGGTGAACAACCAGGTCGGGGTAGCGGCGGATGGGTGAGGTGAAGTGAAGGTATGCGGGAGAGGCCAGGCCGAAATGGCCGAGGTTTTCTTCGAGATAGCGCGCCTGTTTTAG
The DNA here is from genome assembly GCA_023489275.1 of Actinomycetota bacterium. GTDB lineage: Bacteria > Actinomycetota > Thermoleophilia > BMS3ABIN01 > BMS3ABIN01 > JACWAD01. The sequence continues at coordinate 25,799 of JAMDDD010000009.1, read as the reverse complement.
CGATCTGAGGACGATCTCCCCAAAAGCGGACCGGCTGCGCTGCTGCTCCTTCAGCAGCCGCGGGAGCGACTTGACCAACTCGCGGACGGCCTCGGCCGCTTTTGCGGGCGATCCTGTTTTCAGTGAAAAAGGGGGGGTCGGGATTTCGAGATCTTCCAGAGTATCAAACAAGGCGTCCACCGCCGCCGCGTCCGGTTCTTCATGGACGCGGTAGACGCAGTCGTTCTGCCGGGCCTCGAGAAAACCGGCAACCGCCTCGTTGGCGGCGATCATAAATTCCTCGATCAGTGAATGCGATTCTGACTCGGGCCGCGGTCTGGCGCTCAGGATCTCACCGCCGGGAGAAAGCCGGAATTCCGGCTCGAATGTGCTGATGTTAAGAGCGCCCCGCTGATGGCGGGACTTTCTGAGCGCGCCGGCAAGGCGTTGGGCTTCCAGCAGGAGCCGCCTGATTTCCGCCGGGAAAGCCTCGCCACCAGGATTTCCGTTTTCCGTCGGCGCGCCCGCGCCGGTGAGGCCGGCGCCGCCCGGAGCCGCTGCTGAACCAGCGGCATTAAAAAAATCATCCACCTCATTGTAGGTCAGCCGGCGCCGGCTCCGGATCAGGCTCCGGTAAAACCGGACCTCCTTGAGGACTGGGGACTCTACTTTCGCCCCGTCTTCCGGCCGGAAGCGTTTTCTGTCCGCCGGACGTTTATTCTTTCCGGCACGGTCTTGCAGGGGGAAAACGCCGCCTGCTTCTCCGTCACCGCCGTCAGACGGCCAGCCGGCGGCAAAAACCATCTCCACCGTCACGGTTTTTCGGGGAACGCCCGGACGCAGGCTGCAAGTATCGCTGGAATAAACCGGGGGCAGCATCGGCTCCACCAGCACCGGCAGGTAGACGCTGTTTGATTTTTTTGCAGCTTCCCGGTCAACAGCGGATCCGGCTCTGACATAATAGCTGACATCTGCTATATGTACGTAAAGGGCCAACTTTCCCGGCGCGGATCCTTCCAGAGAGATGGCGTCGTCGAAATCGCGGGCCTCATCCGGATCGATGGTTACGGTGGCAAGATTAGTGAGATCGCGCCGCCGGGCATCCTCCTTTTCCGCCAGGCGGGCACGGCCGGCGGCTTCATCCAGCGCCTTTGGTGAAAATCCGCGCGGGAACTGAAACCAGGCCATGATTCCTTCCATGATGGTGGCAAGTGAAGACGCCTTACCCAGGGAGCGGACGACTTCTCCCCGGCCGCGCCCGGCAGGCTTGAGGACGACGAGATCTCCCGGTCGGGCGCCATGGAGCGCCTTACGGCCGACAAAGACGCTATTTTCGCTGCCGAAAGCCGCTTCCGCCTCATAAATCTTTCCCCGTTTTTTTAACGTTGCCACCCGGGGAAATTCATCGATATTTTCGGGCTTGCGGGTCATCGCCGGAACGGACCTGAGAAAATCAGGGAGCCAGCGCCGCCAGACCGCGCTCGATGACCTCATCGGCGGGGGTGTTCGGGTTATCGGTAGCCTGGATATCAGGCTGGATGCCGATCTTGTTGATATTGGCGCCGCTGGGCGTGTAATAGCTGCCGGAGGTGAACTTGAGAGCCCCGCCGTTGCCAAGCGGGTCAAGGCTCTGGACAACGCCTTTACCAAATGTCTTCTGACCGATTAAAAGACCGCGATGATCGTCTTTGATGGCGCCCGCGACGATCTCGGAAGCGCTTGCCGTGTACCCATTGACGAGCACGACGAGGGGGATGGTTGCGTTGGCGCCGCCCTGAGCGTTATAGGTTTGTTTGCCGGAGTCCCGCCCGGCAACGGAGACGATAACGCCGCTCTTGATAAAGACGCTGCCGACGCTGACCGCCTCATCCAGCAGCCCGCCACCGTTATTCCGCAAATCGAGAATGATTCCCTGCGCTCCTTCCTTTACCAGCTTGTCGTCGGCGGCCCTGACCTTGGTGCCGGCCCCGACGGAGAACTGATCCAGCCGGATATAGCCAATCTTCTTGCTGTTATGGTTAAGCATCTTGTCCGATTCGATTGGCAGAGCCAGCGATTTGCGGACGGCCGATTTGTCGAATTCCTGCTGGCCCCTTTTGATGTGCAACGTTAAGGTGGTTCCTTCTTTTCCCTTCATGGCGGCCTCCGCCTGGTCGGCGGTTTTGCCGCTTAAGGATTGGCCGTTGATCGCGATGATGAGGTCGCCGGCCTGGATGCCGGCTTGCTGAGCCGGAGAGTTGTCCAGGACGCTGACGACCGTCAGATCGCCGCCCTGCGGCTCGATGGTAACGCCGATGCCGACGAATGTTCCCTGGGCCTGGTCTTCAAACTGTTGATATTCATCAGGAGTAAAATACTCGGTATACGGGTCGTTCAAACTGCCGACCATGCCGTTGATGGCGGCGTTTTCCAGGCTGGAATTATGGACTGGCTGATAATAGCCGCTATCCAGGATCCCCTCTATCTGGGATCCCAGCTGCACCAGGTTGCTTCCGGGAAAGAAAAAAGAGCGGACGCTTTCAGGGAGTACGCCGGCAACGGAAGCGATGCGGTAATAATGCCCACCCCAGTAAAGCCCGAAAAGAGCCCCCAAGACGAACGCCGCCCAGACCGAAAATGCTATAAAAAAACCCTTGAAACCGCTTGGCATACAAGCAAGGGTAGCTGCTTTAATGGGCCAGTGCAAACGACGGCCGCTTTCGATTCAGGGGCCGCGTTTCCAAAAAGGCCACGGCCGGTCCAGGAATCGGGAACACGAACCACTTCCTTGCAACTCCTTGACAACTCGGGCAACCGGGTATTAAATAATGTTGCAAACATTAGGGTATGCGTGCGTTATTTTGGTGAAGGAAGCAAGGGGCTGTGGGTTTACAACTGGGTATTGCCTAAGCCTTCAGTCCTGTTTTTTCCGGTCCACGCTGGTAAGCGTTTATACACACGCATGGGTCATGGAGAAGAGGCACATTCCTTTTTTATTATCTCTTGCTAACGCGTCGGCGGATCGTTCCCCGGACGCTTAACTTCGGATTTGGCACAACACAAAGGAGGATGGGGTATGGCAGACGCCGTAACAAAGTATAGACACAAAATTTACGCTATCGGGGTGCTGGGATTCGTGGCGATCCTTTCGATCCTGTATCTTTTGTCTGCACCCGTGTACGTTTACATTGTTGCTTACATGTGGTTTGGTTTTCTTTATGGCATTTTGCAGCAGTATGGCAGGTTTTGCTTTGCCTCTGCATTCCGCGACCTGATTATGGTCAAGGTGCCGCGGATGTTCGTCGGCATCATCATTGGCCTGATCATGTTAAGCATTGTCAATTCGTATATTGTCTCGGTTTATCCTGACAAGTACATCATTGAATCAATTGGTTTTCATGGACTGCTCGGCGGCATCATCTTCGGGCTGGGCATGGTCTTTGCCGGAGGCTGCGCCACCGGCAGCCTTTACAAGACCGGGGAAGGCAACATGATTTCCTTCGTCGTGCTCCTCTCGCTTGCTTTTTCCCAGGCCATTTTTAACGCGACGGTCTTCGACTGGTTCAAGGCACACTTTATCACCGGCAAGACGCTGAATGACTGGGGCGTCACCAAGCTTCTGTTTGGCGGCGTCGGCAATCCAAATGCAAAGTATTCCTTCTGGCAACACCTGGTGGGGGATACCCTCATCAACGCAGTTCTCGTCGGGCTGGTGCTATTGATCGGCGTTTATATCTTTGTCGTGCGCAAGCCATACCTCAAGCGCCGCACCAGACAGATAGCCGCCACCGCTGGCGCCACGGCCGACGGTGGCACCGTCAAGGCCGGCTTCAAGGACGAGCTGGCCGGCTTCTGGTCAATGATCAGCGCCTCGCGCCGCACCTCGATTGCCGCCATCCTCATCGGCATCGTGGCCGGCGCCCAGATCTTCACTTTGGCCTGGCTCCAGAATCGTTACAACTTTACCAATTTTGGCCAGGTGCTGGCGGGTCAGCCGGCGGTTCATCAGAAGCTGCCCAACGGGAAGCCGGTGTCCGCCAAGGCTCCATCCAGCTGGCCCAAGACACACGCGACCTACCCCGACGTATCTCACAACAATACTGTTTTTGATCCGGGTTACTGGTATATCACCACCCAGGAAGCCATGTTAGGCGGCTGGATACTGCGCCATGCCGATTTTTCCATGGCGAACAACTCCTATTTTGGCCAGGACAACGGGCTGCCCAATCCCTGGCTCAGTCCGGCGCTCCTGCTTTCCGTCGGACTGATATTCGGGGCGGCTTTCAAGTCCTTGACGGCGCGGGAGTTTAAGTGGAAATTCCCGCACTCCAAGGCGCAATGGGGCTACGCCGTTGGCGGCGGCACCCTGATGGGAATCGGCGCCCGGGTCGGCTTGGGCTGCAACATTGGCGCCTTTTACGGGCCGGCTGCTTTTGGAAATCCAAGCGCCTGGGTTTTCTTTACCGGACTGTTCATCGGAGCCGGGCTGTCGGCAAAGTACATTAACTACTTTGCCAACCGCATGATGGCTTCCGATGACATGGACTTCGATATCAAGTTATAAATGATCGACAGCTTAACCGGCGTTGATTTAGGAGGTGAAACGCTTTGAAATTCAACAAGCTCGAAGACGGCAAATACGAGCTGGACGTAACGGGGTATGTCTGTCCGCATCCGCAGCTATACACCCTTAAGTGTATGGACAAGTTGCAAAAGGGCATGGAGCTGGATGTTCTGATAGACAATCCCTCTTCGGTGGAATCGGTTACCCAGGCCTGCAATGGCAAAGGGTACGAGATTGTCGAGAAGACGAACCCGAAGGCGGGCGTCACCGCTCTGAAAATCCAGAAATAAGAGTCTGTCCCGATAGTGCATCTACCGGGATAAACCTTGATTTTCGCTGGGTGCGGCGGCTACGGAAATGACACTGTAGCGCCGCGCCCTGTTTTTTTGCGTTTCTTGAGTTATCTCACGGGCAATAATATAATCACGCTCCGGGCTGTCCTTGACTCAAGGGGCGGGACAATATAACGAAGGATGGAGGTAATGATGGAGGTAGTGATATGAGCAAACTTGGGATTCTTGTCAACTCCGATAAATATCTGGAAGATGTTGTCGGGCTTGCCAGGGCAGCGAAAGCGAAAGGTCATGACGTGACCATTTTTGGCATGGACGACGGCACGCTGCTGATTGCTGATATCTGCAGTCAGCTTGGTGAGACAGCTGAGGTCTCATACTGCGAGCACAGCGCCGGCCCGCGGGGCGTCTCCGATGTCAAGGGGGCCAAGTCCGGCAGCCAGTACCAGAACGCGGTAATGATGCATGAAGTTGACAAGGTGGTGGTCTTCTAATGGCCGACGCCAGGAAAATTGCAGTCATAATCAGGGACAGGCAGGATGAGGCGCTCCGGATGGCGGTCGGCCTTACACTCGAAGGCGATGAAGTTTCCGTCATCAACATGGGCGATCCGATCGAGCATCATGGCGACAACGATCTCAATGTTGAGACTCTTGGCGACCTCGAATGCGGCCGGATTTCGGTTAATGAAGCCGATGAAGGCTTCGAGCATATGACCATGCAGAACATTCCTCAGAAGCTGCTTGAGTTCGATCACGTCGTCCCTTACTAATCCCAGGCCAAGGCTGGCGGGAGGCAGTCAAACGCCGATTATCCGAACAGGGGTTTTTATGAAAATATTGCACATTATCAAGGAATTTACGGAAACCGGCAACGTCGATACCATCATCGAAGATCAGGAGGCGCCGGAAAACGAAGTTACCGTCGTGCGTCTGAAGCAGGATAAAGACTACGACAAGCTGGTTGATCTTATCTTCTCCAGCGATCAGGTCTACACCTGGTAAGGTTCATCAGACGCTTAAAAAAGGATTAAAAAAAGGCCCTCCTGGCGGAGGGCCTTTTGGCATTAGCAACAATTACAGTACTCGCACATTTGTGGCCTGAGGGCCTTTCGGCCCTTCAGATGGCTCGAAGCTCACTTTTTGACCCTCGGCAAGGGTTTTGAAGCCGTCGCCCTGGATCTCGGAAAAGTGAACGAATAGATCGCTGCCGTTCTCCTGTTCAATAAAGCCGTAGCCTTTCTGGTCGGAGAACCATTTGACTGTTCCTTCCGGCAAGGTTTTTCCTCCCTTCGAATTTCCCGTGGAAGCGTACTCGAACCTCGCCAAAGCATCAGTCCAGCACTGCAACCCAATTATCTTCGCCCGGCCAGCGGGCATCATAACTATAACGTAAAACGGTTTGCTTGGCAATCTGGAAGTGTTTTTCCTCCTGGTGGGCTGGCTGCCTGCCTTGCGATGGCGCTGACCGCCATTGGCGCCACTTTAATAATATCGTCCTGATAATTATACCCGCCAGACCGTGAAAAAAATCATCGCCTTATATTTTGAGGAACCGCCTCAGAGCCAGGGCGCTGCCGACCGAGCCCAGCAAGATGCCGCCGCCGATGATCGACAGGAGCAGCCAGCCGGTGGGGACAGCCTCGGCACCGAGGAAGGAAAGCTGTGAACTGATGACATCAATGATCGAATTTTGCACAATGATCACCAGGATCACGGCCGCGGTGGCGCCGAGCAGCCCGGTAAAAACACCCTCCATCACAAACGGCCAGCGAATGAACCAGTTGGTGGCGCCCACCAGCCGCATGATCTCCACCTCGCGGCGGCGGGCGAAAATTGACAGTCTGATTGTGTTGGAGATAAGCAGCACTGAAGCCACGGCTAGCAGAATTACAAAACCGCTGCCGCCGATGAGGGTGTAGTTGGCCACCGCATTCACGCGCGCCGTGGTATTGCCGCCGGTCTTGACCCCGTCTTCACCGTAGATCTCGGCGCCCTTGCTGTGGGCTTCGGCCTTGGTGCCTGCCTGGGCGCGGGCGATGTTCATCGTATCCCCGTTCGGATTGTCCGTGACGCGCATGACTTCGTTATCGATGTGGAAGTACATGTCCTTGGCGAACTGTGCCCCGCCGCCGGCGGTCACGGTCATGTTCGTTGCGCCGTCGCTCAGATCACCAGCCAGCGTGATTGGATTGTCGGCCGAATCGGCGACCGGGCTGTTGTCAACGGTCTGGTTATTATAAAAACGGCTGGCGACGAGATTTGTCTGGTTGGTATCCTTCAGGAAGATCTCGAACGAAGCCGGCAGTGGATTGCCGGAAAGAGCCGCCAGCACGTCTTCATGACCTTTCATGCTGTCGCGCAGCCTCTGGAGCGCTTCATCCTTGCTGACAAAGTCCATGCTTTTGACCTCGGGCATTCCCTTGATCTGGTCTCCCAGCTGGTTGACCTGGTCCTGCGAGGCGGTATTCTTGATAAAGACTTCGATCTCCAGCTTGTTGCGGACGCCGCTGGTGGCGTTTTGCAGGTTAAAAAAGACGAAGGCGCCGATGCCGAGAACGAACATGGATACCAGCACGGTGACGATCGCGGCCACGCTCATCACCCAGTTGCGTGTGAGCGAATCGAGCGCCTCGCCCAGAAAGAACCGGAATCTCATTATCTGTACAGCCCCTTGTCCTCGTCGCGGATAACCTTGCCACCCTCAAGCGCTATAACACGCTTTCGCATTTTATCAACCATTTCCCTGTCATGGGTCGCCATCAGCACCGTCGTTCCCGTTCGGTTGATCCGGTAGAGAAGCTGCATGATGCCGACCGAGGTGTCCGGATCCAGGTTGCCGGTAGGCTCGTCCGCCACCAGCAGGGACGGGTGATTGACGAAAGCGCGGGCGACGCTGACCCGCTGCTGCTCCCCGGCGGAGAGCTCGTCGGGGAGGTTGCTCATCTTCTCTCCCAGGCCGACCAGCTGCAGGATCTCGGGCACTTTGCGCCGGATGGCCCGGGCCGGCTGGCCGGTGACCCGCAGAGCGTAGGCGACATTCTCGGCGACCGTGCGGTTTGGCAGCAGCTTGAAATCCTGAAAGACGCAGCCGATGTTGCGCCGGTGATGTGGCAGGGCGCCACGGCGCATTCGCTGCAGGTTACGGCCGGCCACGGTAATCGAGCCCCGGGAAGGCTCAAATTCCTTCAGCAGCAGCCTGATAAAAGTTGATTTGCCGGAGCCACTATGCCCGACCAGGAACGCGAAGTCGCCGCGCCCGATATGGACGTTGACATCCTGAAGACCGACAATGTTCGGATCGTATATCTTTGTTACATTTTCAAATCTGATCAACAGCTTGCTCCATCAGCCGGCGCCTGGCATATACTTTTTAATCTCAAGGCCATATGTGTTTGTATGGAAAAAAGAGGAAAATACCCGGGGGTTGTGGAGCGTCCTTTAAAACGGCGCGCTCCAAAATGACGGCCGCAAACGGCCTCTTGCCAGCAGTTATTCGCTTTTCTGCATGTCCTGGGCCAAGTTCACCAGATCCGCGACGGTTAGATGGAATTCCTCCAGCAACTGGTCGGGATGGCCGGATTTTCCAAACGTATCCTTGATTCCCAGGCGGCCTATCCTGACCGGGCATTGTTCGGCAGCGACTTCCGCAACCGCATCTCCCAGGCCGCCTATTATACTATGTTCTTCAGCAGTGATGGCGCGTCCCGTCTTTGACAGGCTTCCGGCCACCGTATCTGCGTCAATCGGCTTGATGATGCTTACGTTTACCACCTCGGCGTCAATATCCCTTTTTTCCAGCCGCCGGGCGGCCTCCAAAGCCTTGGCCACCATTATGCCACAGGCGAAGATGGAAATGTCGGAGCCTTCTTTAAGAATATCGCAGCCATTGCCCAGGCCTTCCGGAACCTGCTCGTACAGAAACGGCACATTTGGCCGCCCCGTGCGGAGGTACATCGGGCCCGGCAGATTGTAACTTTCGATCACGGCCGCGTAGGTCTGATTAAAATCCGCCGGCACTACGACGCGCATGTTCGGCAGCATCCGCATCAGACCGATGTCTTCGATGGACTGGTGCGTGCAACCGTCTTCACCCACCGTCAGGCCCCCGTGGCTGGCGCATATTCTCACGGGAAGGCGCGGCTGGGCAATGCTTTGCCGCACCTGGTCAAACGCCCGGCCGGTAGCAAAAACGGCAAAGGTGGAGGCATAGGGAATCTTGCCGCCAATTGCCAGTCCGGCGGCCATGTTCATCATGTTTGCCTCGGCGACGCCGGCGTTGAAAAAGCGCTGGGGATAGGCGGCGGCAAAATTACCGCTCTTTGTTGAGCCGGACAGGTCGGCGTCCAGCGCCACAACTTCCGGATGGCGCGCTCCCAGCTCCAGGAGAGCCTCGCCGTATGCCTCCCGGGTAGCTCTCGGTTTAAGCTCAGCTGCCAACTTTTTCCCGGCTTTCCCGGATCTCTTCCCCCGTCAGCTCGGCCAGAGCCTGTTCGGCTTCCCCGGCCTTGGGAGCCTTGCCATGCCAGCCGGCATTGTTTTCCATATATGAAACCCCTTTGCCCTTCACGGTCCTGGCGATAATTGCCGCCGGGCCGGCGGCGGTCCGGCTCCGCTCCAGCGCGTCCACAACCTGCTCCATGTTATTTCCGTCGATGACGAGTGTGTTCCAGCCGAATGCGGCAAATTTTTCCGGCAGGGGCTCGATATTCATAACGTCGCAGGTAAAGCCGTCAATCTGAAGGCCGTTCGCGTCGATGATGGCGGTGAGATTATTAAGCTTGTAATGGGACGCCGCCATTGCTGCCTCCCAGACCTCGCCCTCCTGCGATTCACCATCCCCCATCAGCGTGAAAATACGGCCCGGAAGGTTATCAAGTCGCATCGCCAGCGCCATACCTATCGAAACCGAGAGTCCCTGACCGAGAGAGCCGGATGAGATCTCCACCCCGGGCGTTTTATGCATGTCGGGGTGGCCCTGCAGATGGCAATCAATCTGGCGAAGATTCACCAGGTCTTTCACGGGGAAATAGCCGCTTCTGGCAAGCGCGGCGTAAAGGACCGGCGCGCAGTGGCCTTTACTCAAGATAAACCGGTCGCGGCCGGGCCACTTTGGATCCGCGGGATTATGCTGAAGGACCTGGAAATAAAGTGCGGCGACAATGTCTGCCGCGGACAGTGAGCCGCCGGGGTGTCCTGAGCCGGCCGCGGTTACCATGCGGATGACGTCCTGCCGCAGCAGGCTGGCCCTTTTCTTGAGTTCCTGAATGTCCAGCGGCTAAAGCCTTTCGAAACTTGCCCGGTTGGTTTCATCCGCGGCTCGGGTCATTCCAGGCGGCCCCGAACCGCTATCGCATTATCTAACGAAAAGAGGCGGGGTGCAAGAAACAGCCTGCGGCTCCGATCCAAAGTAGTTATTAAATAACCAACCTGCCGGGACAGGCTTTCATGATCAGGAATCCTCCCGGGATTCCGGAGCGGGCTGTCAGCAACCTGGTTCTCCGGGATGGCCGCAGCAGCTCCGCCGCCGCCTGAACTTGATCCAGGTGTTTCGCGCCGCCCACCTCATTTTTTCTGCAGGGGACAATCCATCTATTTCCCGGACGGCTGATTTATTAACATGTTCTGCCCGCATCCTGAACCACGCCCCGGCAGAAACATCTTTCATTCTTATTGGGTTTGTCAAAAAGCAGGGACTTTCATTATTGGCGCCGCCGCCGGTTCACCGGCCGGATTTGCCTGCTTCCTGCCGGGGAAAAGCAAATCTCTTCCCTCAGAGTTTGCCTGAACGGCAGGAAGGGGCGTCAAAAATTTATGGATTTTGACAGAGAGAATTATTGTCAGGCCGAGTTAGCTATTCCAGGCCAGAGGTCAAGCCACCCATTCGCCCAGAATAAAGCGCGCGGTCAGAGCCATCAGAAGAAGGACCGATACGGACGCGGCGGCCATGCTCAGCCTCGGCTTTTTCGCGACCCCGATTCCGAACAGGATGAAAGCGGGAAAATCTGCCAGCAAGAAACGGGGCATTGAAAGCAAAGGCTGCCGGAAATCAGCTGACGGAAAAGCGGGCGAGTGCGGGTAAAGAAGCGGAACCAGCAAGACAAGGAGGCCATAGACCGCATAGGCGAGAGGCAGGCGCCTGAAGGCAAGCGCAGTTAACACCACAAAAGAGACGGTTAAGCCAAAGTCGATTAAGGCGGCGCTCCCCAGGTAAGCGGGGTCAAAGGTATTGGGGGGCCATAGGCTGTGGACAGGATTGCTGACGACAGCGCCAGCCCCCCGGAACGCATCCAGAAAACCGTTGGCCAGCGCCGCAAGCGGGCCGCCCGCGAGTGGACCGGCGAGGTGGCGTCCCCATTGGGCCTGGGCGGTGGCAAACAGCAGCGCCTGACCGAAGTTTATTTTCAGGATAAACATCCATCCCAGCAGGCCGGCGGGCGCGAGCAGCAGGGAAAGGATATTCATGTCAATCCGCCGCCAGTTCCAGGAGCGATCGCTCATGTAAAAAATGATGAGCGGCATCAATAAGAGGACGCCGGTGTTTCGCGTCAGCGCCGCCAGGCCGGCGGCCACGCCGGCCAGAAAGTATCGCCTGCGCCTGGCGGCATAGAAGCTGCCCACCGTCAGGGCCAGGAAAAGCGACTCCGTGTACACCGCCTGCAGAAAAAATGAGGTGGGAAAAACCGCCAGGAAAAGGACGCTCTTGCGGGCGGCACCGGTGCTGAAGTCCAGCTCGACCAGCCGGAAAAGCAGATAAAAAGCGGCCAGACAGGCGGTCAGGGAGATGAAGATCGCGGTCATCAGCCGGTTACCCGCAAATAACAGGCGGAGGGAAGCGATTAAAAACGGATACAGGGGAAAGAAGGCAACCGAGCCGTCCTGAGGCAGATATCCCCGCCGTGCGATCTTTAGATACCAGCCGGTGTCCCATCGGGCCCAGGGAGCAAAAAAATAATGGCCCCAGCCGGAGACGTTTGCCAGGGGAACATAATGAAGCGGCGGTGAAATGCCGAGTCCGGGAATCGCCCGCAAAATGATGAAAAAGGCCACGGGGACAAAGAAAAACAGCCCGCCCCGGGTGAGGAGAAAAATCGTTACCGGCGGTCGCGCCGCTCTGTGAAAGAAACTTGAAATCGACACTGCCCGACAAACCAATCAATCGAAATGGATCGAAACGGTGTTTGCCCAGCCGGAGCCGCTAGCGGACGATCTTGGAGATGTTCTGCTCGAGAATGTCCTCAGCGCCGCTGGCTTTTAGCTGGGGAATGATAACGTTAACCGAGCTTTTGTCAACAACGGTGGAGATTTCAAAATAATCGGAATTGTATAGCGGCGCTACCGTGGGGCGCTTCATCGCCGGCAGGACGCCGACGACGTCTTCCAGCTTGTCCCGGGCCACATTCATTGACAGCAGCACCCGCCCGCGGGCGTCGATCACTCCCAGCAGCAGCGTACGGACCTCTTCCATCGCCTGCCGTTTGCCCTGATCGGCCCACGAGTCTTTATTTGCGATCAGTCTGGTCGTTGACTCCATGATCGTTTCGATGATTTTCAGGTTATTGCGCCTGAGGGTGGAGCCGGTCTCGGTGAGATCAACGACGATGTCCATTATTTCCGGCACCTTGGCCTCGGTGGCGCCGAAAGAATAAAAGACGTCCACGCGGGTGCCGAGATCATCAAAAAACTTCCGGGTAATGTTGGGAAACTCCGTCGTCACGCGGCTGCCGGGTTTGATGTCGCCGGCCCGTTCGATATTGGAGCCTTCCGGCACGGCGATTACCATCTTCATCTTGCCGGCGCCGGTCTTGGCATAAGGCATCTCCGCCACTTCCACCACGTCGGCTCCCGCTTCCGTGATGCAGTCCAGCCCGGAGATGCCCAGGTCAAAATATCCCTCTTCGACATATTTGGGGATCTCCTGGGGCCTCAGGATTTTGACCGCGCTGATCCGCTCGTCGTCGATGGTGACGCTATACTCGCGGGCGCTGCGGTTGACAGGCAGGTCGGCTTCCGCAAACAGCTTCAGCGTCTGCTCCTGCAGGCTTCCTTTTGGCAAGGCGATGCTTAACACGGCACTCCCGATGACAGGTTCAACCCGGCGAGGAAAGTCAAAGCGCCGGCAACCGACAGTTTACATCAGATGATTCTAGCGGAAATACCGGCAAAGCATAAGACCCTGTCCCCTCGGCTGTTCGTGAGCCATGCCGCGAAAAGACCGTGATTGCACTTAAGATGCCGGCTGTTAAGAAGTCTGCGGCTTGATTAAATCCAGAGCCCGGAGTCCGGTGTCCGGAGTCCGGTTCTACTTCTTTCCCGCCCGCTTTACCAGGTACGCGTGGATGAACGCGTCAATGTCGCCGTCCAGCACCGCCTGGGCATTTCCGGTCTCATAACTGGTGCGGTGGTCCTTGATCATCTGGTAGGGAGCCAGCACGTAGGAGCGGATCTGGCTGCCCCAGGCGATCTCGGCCAGCTCGCCGCGCTCCTTCTCCATTGCCGCCGCCCGCTCGCGTTCCTTCAGCTCAACCAGCTTGCCTTTCAGCAGTTTCATGGCAGTATTTTTATTGGAGAGCTGCGAGCGCTCGTTCTGGCATTGCGCCACCAACCCGGTGGGCATATGAGTGATACGCACCGCCGAATCGGTCTTATTTACGTGCTGGCCGCCGGCGCCGCTGGCCCGGTAGGTTTCAATCCGCAAATCCTTGTCGTCAATCTCAATTTCGACGTCTTCCTCCACCAGCGGGCTTACTTCAACGGCGGCAAAGCTGGTATGGCGGCGGCTGGCCGCGTCAAAGGGCGAGATCCGCACCAGGCGGTGAACGCCGCGCTCGGATGAGAGCAGCCCGTAGGCGTTATCGCCGTGGATGGTCACCGTGGCGCTTTTAAGGCCAGCCTCGTCACCGGCGGTGGCTTCATTGATTTCGGCCTTAAAGCCGCGCCGGTCGGCCCAGCGCAGATACATCCGCAGCAGCATTTCCGCCCAGTCCTGCGACTCAGTGCCGCCCGCACCAGGATGAATGACAAGAACGGCGTCACCGTCATCGTACTTGCCGCTAAAGAGACGCTCTTCTTCGAGGCGCTCCAGATGGTTGAGAGTTGCCTTAAGGGCCGCGTGGGTTTCGGCGAGGAATTCTGTTTCAGCTTCCGGTCCCCCGGAAGCGACCGCCTCGCGGGCGATTTCCACCATTGCTTCGCTATCGCCGACCTCGGACGCGGCGCGCCGGTAACGCTCCAGGCGCCGTTTGGCGCGGCGGTAATCGGCGCTTAAGCTGGCGGCGGCGGGTTTATCGGACCAGAAATCCTCCTGCTGCATGCGGGTTACGATCTGCGCGGACTTCTTTTCCAGCGCCGCCGGGTCAAAGGTAATCACCCAGCCACTGGAACTTTTCCCGCACTTGTGAGAGCAGGTCCTCGAGCTCGTCAATGGTGTGAACCGGCGCCGGTTTGCTCAAGGCAGTCCTTAGGCCCCGCAGCACTTTTTGTATTTCTTGCCGGAGCCGCAGGGGCAGGGATCGTTACGGCCGACTTTTTCCGATTTCATCGTGGTCACCGCGGTTGCGGCCGGAGCCGCGGCTGCCGCGCCGGCAGCGCCCGCCGCCGGCGGACCTGGCTCGGGCGAGCTCAAGGGCGCCGGCGTGAACCCGTCGCTGTAGGTATAGCTTAAATCTTCTTCCCGGCGCTCCGGCATCTGCTCTTCTGGCACGCGGTTCATATGAAAAATCGTGCGGGTAAAATCTTCCTTGATTGAATCGAGCAGCTCCTGGAACATGTTGTAGCCTTCTGCCTTATATTCCACCAGCGGGTCCTTCTGGGAGAGCCCCCGCCAGTGGATACCTTCACGCAGGTAATCCATGTCGTACAGGTGCTCACGCCAGCGCGCATCCACGACCCCCAGCATCACCAGCCTTTCCAGCTGCCGCATGTGTTCGGAGCTGAATTCCGCTTCCTTGACGGCGTACACTTGTTCCGCGTCGCCGATGACCTTTTCCAGCACGTCATCCACAGTTGTGTCGGTTATGTCAAAGTCTTCCAGCCCGAAACGGATGTCGTAAATTGACTTGATCGAGGCAAGCAGCTTGTCCCAGTCCCAGTCTTCCGGATACTCATCCTTGTTGGCGTATTCGAGCACCGTGGCTGTCAGAACGTCGTTGATAATTTCCTTGACGTCTTCACTGATATCATCGCCTTCGAGAATCTTGCGGCGCTGTTCGTAGATGACCTCGCGCTGCTTGTTCATCACGTCGTCATATTCCAGCACGCGCTTGCGCATCTGAAAGTTTTGCTCTTCCACCTTTCTTTGCGCATTTTCCACAGTTTTGCTAAGCATCTTGTGCTCGATAGGCATTTCTTCTTCCGGTCCCAGACGGTCCAGAATCCGGTAAATGCGGTCGCCGGCAAACAGGCGGATGAGATCGTCTTCGGCGGAGAGATAAAAGCGCGAGGCGCCCGGATCGCCCTGGCGGCCGCCGCGCCCCCGGAGCTGATTGTCGATCCGGCGGCTCTCGTGGCGCTCGGTGCCGAGCACGTAAAGGCCGCCCAGGTCGGTGACGCCTTCCCCCAGCTTGATATCGACGCCGCGGCCCGCCATGTTGGTGGCGATCGTCACGGCTCCCGCCTGGCCAGCGTCCTTGATGATCTCCGCTTCTTTTTCGTGTTGCTTGGCGTTAAGCACGTTATGCCTGATGCCCCGGCGGGTGAGCTTGGCGCTCAGCTCCTCGGACGTTTCGATCGAGATGGTGCCGACCAGCACCGGCTGGCCGCGCTTGTGACAGGCGGCGATGTCGTCAATGACGGCGTTAAACTTGCCCTTCTTGGTCTTGTAAATCAGATCATTGCGGTCATCACGGACCATCGGGCGGTTCGGGGGGATGCTGACCACTTCCAGCTTGTAGATATGCATGAACTCATCGGCCTCGGTGGCCGCCGTGCCGGTCATGCCGCCCAGCTTGTCATACATGCGAAAGTAATTTTGCAGGGTGATCGTCGCCAGCGTCTGGTTTTCTTCGCGGATGCGCACCCTCTCCTTGGCTTCAATCGCCTGGTGCAGGCCCTCGGAGTAACGGCGCCCTTCCATGATGCGGCCGGTAAATTCGTCCACGATGAGGACCTCGCCATCCTTGACCACGTACTCGACATCTTTTTGAAACAGGGCATGGGCCCGCAGGGCCTGCATCAAATGATTGACCAGCTGACCGTTCTTTGACTCATACAGGTTCTCAATGCCGAGTTGCTTCTCCACCTTGGCGACGCCGGATTCGGTCACGGACACGGTGCGGTGCTTCTCGTCGACTTCATAGTCATCATCTTCCCGCAAAAGCGGAACGATGGCGGCAAATTTATAATAAGTGGCGGCGGCTTCCTCGGGCGCGCCCGAGATGATCAGCGGCGTCCGGGCCTCGTCGATGAGGATGCTGTCCACCTCGTCAACAATGGCAAATGAATGGCCGCGCTGGACGATCTCGTCAAGGCTGTGCGCCATGTTATCGCGCAGATAGTCAAAGCCGAACTCGGAGTTGGTCCCGTAGATGATGTCGCAGGCGTAAGCGGCGCGGCGCTCGTCATTCGGCATCATGTTGCGGAGGACGCCGGCCTCCATTCCCAGGAAGTTATAGATTGGGCTCATCCACTCGGCGTCGCGCCGGGCCAGATAATCGTTGACGGTGACCACGTGCACCTGGTTGCCGCTGAGGGCGTTGAGATAAACGGGGAGCGTGGCGACCAGGGTCTTGCCCTCGCCGGTCTTCATCTCGGCGATGTTGCCTTCATGCAAGGCGACGCCTCCGATGAGCTGAACGTCAAAGTGCCGCATCCCGAGCGTGCGCTGCGAGACCTCGCGGACGACGGCGAAGGCTTCCGGGAGGATGTCATCGAGCGTCTCGCCATTTGCCAGGCGCTCTTTAAAGGCCGGCGTCCTGGCTCTGAGCTCGTCGTCTCCGAGAGCTTTGATCTCGTCTTCCAGGGCCGAGATGGCGACGACGCGCTCCTGAAGCTTCTTGAATTTCTTTCCCTCGCCGGCGCGAAGGACCTTGTCGAACAACTTAACCATGATCAATAAATATTCTAGCAGACCGGACAGCGCCGGAAGATGTCCCGGCGGTGCGGCAGCGATCTCCGGCGAACATGGCTATTTCGGCTCGATTAGCCCGTAATTTCCGTCGCGGCGGCGATAGATCACATTGGTGTCGTTTGACTCCGAATTTCGGAAGACGAAGAAATCATGGCCGATCATTTCCAGTTGCAGCGCCGCCTCTTCCGCCGACATAGGTTTTACCGTGAATGATTTGGTTTTAACGATTCCGGGCTGTTCCGGCTCCACTTCCGCTTCAACCTCCGGCAATTCTCCCTGCTCTGGAGGCAAACTGCCGCGCACGTGAGAATTATGGCTGACCAGTTTGCTCCGGTACTTCTTTACCTGGCGGCTCAGCTTGTCGGCGACCAGATCAATCGAGGCGTACATGTCAGTGGAGGCGCCTTTGGCGCGGATGACCGGCCCCTTGGTGAAGATTGTCGCTTCTGCAACCTGGTTGTCGGAGATGCTGGGATTCTTCTCGCAGAAAAGCTCCACTTCCATCGTGCTGGCGCTGTTTAAATGCTTGCCAAGCTTAAGCAGCTTTTCGTCCACGTAGGAGCGCAGAGCTTCAGACACCGTGATATTTCTTCCCTTGATCTGCAGATTCATTGATTCCTCCGCTGCTTGTTTGTAGTCCCCTGATACCCCCGGTATCGGCGATTAAACGCCATGTTTCAATCTGTTTCCCTTCTGACGGTCCGGGCGAAAGTCCAGACGTTTACCACCACTCCCAGCTCGAGGCGCAGGACCCGGGCGCAGGCGTCTGCCGTTGATCCGGTGGTATAAACGTCATCGATTAACACCACCTGCTGCCCGCTCACCCGTGCACCTTTTGCCAGCGCAAAGCTCCCCGCGACATTCTTGCCGCGCTGGTCGAGGCCGAGCTGATTCTGGGGCGGGGTTGGATGAACTTTTGTGAGAAGCCCCCGCACAGGCAGGTGATGGCGCCGGGAAAGCGCTCTGGCGTAGCATTCAGCCTGATTGTAACCGCGCATGAGCAGTTTTGACCTGTGCATGGGTACGTAAGTTAGGGTAACTTCTTTCCCGGCAGCAGTCAAATGCTTGAAATCGGCGGAAATTGCCGCCATCAGGCCAGCCAGCCGCCGCTGGCCGCCATACTTGAGCCCGTGCACGATGCTGCGGGCGGGACCCTCAAAATGAAAACCGGCGCGGGCGCCGGCGAAATGCATAAAGCGCCCCCGGCATTCGCGGCAGCTTTCCACTGCATACAGGCTCGGTCTGCCGCAGCGGCGGCAGGAAAGAGCCCCGACCGGGCGCAGGGAAGCGGCGCAGGCGGGGCAGAGCCAGGCGCCTGGCTGCCCGCAGTGAACGCACATGAGCGGGAACAGCAGCGACAGGAATGTGTCGAGCCAGCCCGGCTCCGGTATTGCTACGGAAAATTTGCCATCATCCACGGCGGCCGCTTCAGCTTCAGGATTGTTTCCGGGGCGTCAGCGTAAGAAGCGTTGCCCCCCTGCCAAACCAAACTTCTTAGTTTCCGATATGGCTTTCTGCCTCGATTACGGTAAACGGCTCCAGCTTGACCTCAGGGCCGATGACGCTGCCGGCGCCGATGACGCACCGGTCTCCCACGACAGCCCGGTCGCCGATATGAACATCATCCCGGATGTGCGCCCCGGTGCCAATGATGCCGCCGGTTACCTGGGCGCCGGCGCCGGTCTGGGCCGCCCGCCATTTAATCACGCCTTCGAGTGAAGCGCCGGCTTCAATGACGCTGTGATCACCGACGGTGAGGGGCCCGATCAGGCTGGCCCCTTCACCGACCCGGCAGTAGTCGCCGAGGAGAACCGGCGGCTCCAGCCTGGCGGTCTTCGAGATGTAGGTGCCTTTGCCAACATGGATGCCGGGAAGAATCTCTTCACCGGGGATTTCCACCTTGACCTGTCCGGTAAGGGCGTCGAAATTGCCGATGCGGTACTGGGCCAGACTGCCGACATCATTCCAGTAACCGTCAATCTCGAAGCCGTAGAAAGGAACGCCCCTGGCGACCAGATTGGGAAAGACCTGCTTGCCAAAGTCGTAAAAACTCTTCTCCGGGATGTAATCAAAGATTTCCGGCTCGAAAATGTAGATGCCGCAGTTGCATAGATTGCTCAGCTCTTCCCCGGGAGGCGGTTTTTCCTGAAAGCCGGCGATGCGGTTGTTCTCGCCCTGGATGACAACGCCGAACCGGCTCGGGTCCTTGACCCGTTTGAGCGCCAGTGAAGCGATGCCGCCGGCCTCTTGGTGCTGCCGGGCGAGCCTGGTCAGATCAAGATCAGTGAGGGCGTCGCCGCTGATCACCAGGAAGCTGCCGCCGCCAAGAAAGTTCTCAACATTCTTGACGCCGCCGGCGGTGCCCAGCAGCTTGGGCTCGAGCGAATAACGAAGCTCGATGCCAACATTCTGCCCCCGGCCAAAGTAATTGGTGATGGCGTGCGGATGATAATGGAGATTGGCGACAGCTTTGTCAAATCCATGTTTTTTGACCAAACTTAATATATGATACATTACCGGCCTGTTGACAATCGGCACCATCGGTTTGGAGATGGAGCCGGTGAGTGGCCTCAGGCGGGTGCCCAGGCCGGCTGCGAGTACCATCGCCTTCAATTATTTGCCTTTCTTCGCGGCGGCCAGGCTTTCCGAATAGGGTTCCAGGTGTACGCCGGCCTCAGTGATAATGGCGCTGACGTTCTCGTGAGGGGTCACGTCAAAAGCGGGATTGCAGACGTCGATGCCGCTGGGGGCGCACTGCACTTCCCGGAAGTGGGTAACCTCTGCCGGATCTCGCTCTTCAATGGGAATGTGATCGCCGTGGGGAATGCTCAGGTCCACTGTTGATGTCGGCGCCGCAACGTAGAAAGGCGCGCCATGCGCTTTTGCCAGCACCGAGACGGTGTAAGTCCCGATCTTGTTGGCGACATCCCCGTTGGCAGCGATGCGGTCCGAGCCGACCACGACAGCGTCGATTTCACCCTTCTTAAAAAAGTAGCCGGACATATTGTCCGTAATCAGGCAGCAGGGGATGCCTTCCTGCTGCAGCTCCCAGGCGGTCAGCCGGGCTCCCTGCAAAAAAGGCCGCGTCTCGTCGGCGTAAACCATGATGCTCGGGTCCCGCTTGAATACCGACCGGATGACGCCCAGCGCCGTTCCGTAGCCGGCCGTCGCCAGCGCTCCCGCATTGCAGTGCGTGAGGATGCGGGCTCCCTTGGGAAAGAGCGGCGCCCCGTGCTCCCCAATGGCAACGCACATGGCGATGTCCTCGTCGAGAATCTCCTGGGAGCGCTCCTTGAGGCGGCGGCGGATATCGTCGGGATCGCCAGGCTCGTTATAAATTTTGGCCTGCTCCTGAAGGGCCCAGCCCAGGTTATAGGCGGTGGGCCTGGTGATGAACAATCCCTGGGCGGCGGCATCGAGATCCTGCTTCAGCGCTTCATATGTCGTGGCCGGAGACTGCATGGCGGCGAGCGCCATGCCCATGGCGGTGGCGACCCCGATCGCCGGCGCGCCGCGGATGACCATCGTCTTGATCGAATCCCCTACTTCCTGCCAGGTTTTGTGATGAATGTACTTCTCATCAAGCGGCAGCACCCGCTGGTCAATCATCACGACCTCATCGCTCTGCCACTCTATGGTTTTGACGTTATACTCTGTTTTTGACATTGCGATTTTACTTTTTTAGTTTTTTGCCGTGACTCGTTCCAAGTTCAAAGTTCAAAGTTACTGATCATGCAAATGTCTTGGGCAAACCTGTCATCCCTTTGCTGATCCACCATCTGCTTTTTTACGTTCCCTCCTGCCAGGAAGCCAGATACTTTTCCTGCTCGGCTGTGAGCTTGTCGATGGCAATGCCCATCGTCTCCAGCTTCAGCGCGGCAATCTTTTCATCAATGTCAACCGGTACCGGATAGACCTTGTGCTCCAGTGATCCTGAATTATTGACGATGAACTCCGCCGCCAGCGCCTGATTGGCGAAACTCATGTCCATCACCTGACCCGGGTGTCCTTCGGCGGCGGACAGGTTCACCAGCCGCCCCTCCGCCAGCAGGTAAATAATGCGGCCGTCTTTGGTAGTGTACTCTTCCATGAAGTCACGGACAGTGCGGTGGCCGGTGGACATCGCCTCCAGCGCCGGGATGTCGATCTCGACGTTAAAGTGGCCGGTGTTGCAGATGATGGCGCCTTCCTTCATTACTTTCATGTGCTCGCCCCGGATGACATGCTTGTCGCCGGTGGCGGTGACGAACAGGTCGCCGAAACCGGCCGCCTCGGCGATCGGCATCACTTCATAGCCGTCCATAACCGCCTCCAGAGCCCGCAGCGGATCAACTTCAACAACGGTGACGCGGGCGCCCATCCCTTTGGCGCGCATGGCGACGCCGCGGCCGCACCAGCCGTAGCCACAGACGACCACCTGCGAACCCGCCAGGAGGATATTGGTGGCGCGCAGGATGCCGTCAATGGTGGACTGGCCAGTGCCATACCTATTGTCAAATAGATGTTTTGTGTTGGCTTCATTTACCGCCACGACCGGGAACTTCAGGGCGCCGTCCGCCTCCATCGCCCGCAACCTGATCACTCCGGTGGTAGTCTCCTCGGTTCCGCCCATCACTTCGCCCAGCTGATCCTGGTGCTCGGCATGGACGACGCTGATGACGTCGGCGCCGTCATCCATCGTCACTTGAGGATGATGGGCAACCGCCGCCTTGATGTGCTTGTAATAAGTGTCGTTATCCTCGCCCTTGATCGCAAAGACGCTGATGCCGTATTCGGCGACAAGCGCCGCTGCCGTGTCGTCCTGGGTGCTTAAGGGGTTGGAGGCGCAGAGCACCACGTCGGCGCCGCCGGCTTTTAAGGCCCGCACCAGATTGGCGGTCTCCGTAGTGACGTGCAGACAGGCAGAAAGACGGATCCCTTTAAGCGGCTGCTCTTTCTCGAAACGGGCGCGAATCGATGCCAGCACCGGCATTCGCTTCTCGATCAGCTCGATCTTGAGCCTGCCTTTGGAGGCAAGTCCGAGGTCCTTGACGTCGTTCGGTACTTCGGCCACATTTTCTCCTTTTTCCGGATCGTTTGTTAAAAATTTGCTCGTGAAATCGGACTCAGGCCGATCGCCGCCAAAGCAGAGGTTCCAGGCACCGGAACGTTTGCAACGATGTTGCCAGAAACAGAGTCGATCTGTGAGGCAAACCGCGGGGCGCAGGTAGCAAGTATACTAGATGCGGGCTTTTGATTGTAGAGCTGACAAACAGCTACCGGACTCTGGATATCTGGTTTTAGATACAATCAAACCCTGTTTTGTTAAATCGAATTTCAGTATCCAGGGCCAATATCCAAAATCCGAAATCCGGTTTCTGCCGCTCGGCCTGGCTATGAATTGCCTGGCAGGCTTTACGCCAGCCTGTGTTTCAACTCCTCAATCCTGTCTACCGGAGACGGGTCTATCCCTTCCAGCACGGCCATATACAGCGAGACAAAGTCTCCCAGATAGAAACTTGAGAACAGCCGGGCCAGGCGGCAGCGTCCGGAGGTTCGATGCTCGTAAATCTCACCGACATATTTTCTTAGGAGCTCTCCGGTGATATCCATGCGTTTGACGTTTTGAGAATGGAGCCGCTCGTCTTTTAAATAGATGACGCTAAAGGCGCCCGTCACCGATTCCGGCTTGTCCCAGCCGACGATCTCGTTATGGTTTAGCTCGGGAAATTCATTGTAGAAAGCAAGCGATTTGGCGTTCTCATTGATCTGTGTTTTCCAGCGGCGGGCGGCAACCGCGGTCAGCTCGGCGCCATAAATGACCGGTATCCGGTCCAGCAGCCTGACGGCGAGCTGCTTGGCCGGGTTGTCGGCGAAGGGAACCTCCGGGCCGTAGAGCTCAGCGAGGAGAGACAGCACACCCGCCGTTTCGTCAACATCGGCTTCGACATCGGCGGCCAGCCCCAGGCTCTCCAGGCCGGCAACAACCGGAATGGCAAGATAGCCGCTGGCGGCGCGTGGCTGCAGGCCGGCCGGGATCTTGATTAAGGGCAGAAGCTCCCGGGCGGCGATCTCGGCTACCGCCCCCCCCGAGCTGATGCAGACGGTGTAACTGCCGCGCTCCAGGGCTTCGGCGAGGCAGCCGAGCGTCTCCTCGGTGTTGCCGGAATAGCTGACGGCAAACACGAGGGTGCGGCTGCTGACCCACTCCGGCAGATGATATCCCCGGATGGTCGCCATCGGGCCGGCCAGAGAGGTTTCATAGGCGGCGCCGGCGATGTCGCCGCTGATGGCGGAGCCGCCCATGCCGGCCACCACGACGCCTCCAAGCTCGGCGCTGCCGTCCTCGATCACATCACGGCTGGCGGCGTAGGCGTCCCGAACTTGCCGGGCGAGGCCGGCGACCATGCCGAACTGGTCCTGGGAATCGAGCGATTTAATATAATCGGTGTCGTCCAGCCTGCTTACCGCGCCGGCTCCCGGTTGCTCTGTCATGGATCACTCCTTCGGAACAGCTTCAAAGTTCCCAGTTCCAGCTGAAAAAAAGGCTGCCGGGCTCAGATTTTCACGGATGGAAACCGCCGCAACTTTTCCAGAATCAAATCCTTGATCTGGTCGCGGCGCTCCGGAGTCTTGGCTTCGCAGCGCACGACCACCACCGGCGACGTATTGGATGCGCGCACCAGCCCCCAGCCATCCGGAAAGACAACCCTGGCGCCGTCGATGTCGATGACCTCATAATCACGCGAGAACTCTTGCTTGACAGTTTCCACGATTTGCCATTTTTCTTCTTCTGTTGACTCAATTCTCATTTCTGGGGTGGCGTAATAAACAGGAATGTCCGCCATCATCCGCGACAGCGTGTCCTCCTGCCGGGCCACCAGCTCAACCAGCCGGCAGGCTGAGTAAATCGCGTCGTCATAACCGAAGTAGCGGTCCGCGAAATAAATATGGCCGCTCATCTCGCCGGCCAGCAGCGCTTTCTCCTCGCGGATCTTGGCTTCGATGAGAGAATGGCCGGTCTTCCACATCAGCGGCACACCGCCGTGGGCAGCGACATCCTCAACGAGCGCCTGGGAACACTTGACCTCGAAAATGATGGTGCCACCGGGATTGTCGCGGAGAATATCGCGTGAAAAAAGAATCATCAACTGGTCACCCCAGATAACGGCGCCGTCATCAGCAACGGCGCCGATCCTGTCGGCGTCGCCGTCGAGCGCTATGCCCAGATCGGCGCCCCCTGTCTGCACCAGTTTCCGGAGATCTTCCAGGTTGGCGGGGACGGTGGGATCGGGAAAATGGTTGGGGAAGCTGCCGTCGAGGTCGCAGTACAGCTCGACGACCTCACATCCCAATCTTTTAAGCAACCCGGGCGCCACCTTGCCGCCGACTCCGTTGCCGGCGTCAACCACTACTTTGAGCGGCCGCGCCGGCTTGACGTTGCCGGCGATGAAACCGAGATAGGCGGGAATCGGATCGGCAATCGAAACGGCGCCGGCGCCGGTGGCAAACTGACCGGCGTCAATGATGGCCTTGATTTTCTGGATCTCTTCCCCGTAAATGGTGCCGTGTCCGCGGCAGAGCTTGAACCCGTTATATTCGGGCGGGTTATGGCTGCCGGTGATCATTACCCCGGCCTGTTTTTTGTACTCATGCAGCGAGAAATAAAAGACCGGGGTCGGCGCTTCGCCGGCGTCGATAACGTCGCACCCGGTTGACGTGATGCCGGCAATGAGGGCGTCCCGGTACGGCTCGGAGCTGGGCCGGTTGTCGCGGGCGACGATCGCCTCCCGGAGGCCAAATGAAAGGCAGTAAGTCCCGTACGCCTTTCCGAGCAGCTCGACCGTTTCCTCGGTTAGGTCCTCGCCCACCAGCCCGCGGATATCGTACTCGCGGAATATCTGTGGATTGACATTTGAGGTCAACTCTTGCTCCTTCCCGGCCTGTCTGCCGGAAATCCGCTGGTTAAACAGGCCGCAACATGCAGCGTGCATGTCACAACACGCGAATTCATCAGCCTAGGTAATATAGCAGAACGGCTTCCCGGCCCGCTAGCCCGCCCGGGCAGCACGGAGCCGGTAGCGGATTCGCCTCAGCCCGCGGTGGAAAATCCCGTTTCTCTGCTTCGGCGGCAATTTCGCGGAATTGTAATTTGTGCCCCGGTCCCGGGCAAACCGGGGAGCAGCACAAAACCGCTCCAGTGGAGTAATCGCCGCCACTGTACCGGCGCCGCCCGGCGGACCGTCTCCGGGAACCGCCACCACGTCGATCAGCTTCCTGAGTCCGGGATCTCCCTTGCGCGTATGAGGGTTGACGCGCCCGCCGGACTCGAGCGCCTTCAGCCAGGAGCGGCGCGACCTCTCATCGCTGCAGACAAAGAAATCCGCCGTCTTGATTGCCCCCACGATGTTACCGGATGTCTCGGGACCGGGGCCGGGAAATGGCTCGGGAAGATCGGCCACCACTGGCGTTCCCGCTTTGATGATGGACGGGCAGGCCGCCAGCACGGATGCGGTGCACACCGTGGCATCCGAATCCCGGGCGATCATGCCGATATTCCAGCTGTTGTAAAATACGACGGCAAAGTTCCGGTGCGAGACCCGGGTAACCTCGGGTACCGCGAGGATGACGTCCTGCGAGGCCGCCAGCGCTTCGGCCAGGCGCCAGCTGCGCCCGGCGGCGCCGTCCTTTTCCGTCGGGACCGCATCGCTGATAACCAGGATTCTTTTGCCGGAATTTCTCATAAGCTCGAATTAGCGCGGGCGCTGAACCTCACTTAGTTTAACTCCGGAAAAAGCGGGTGTTAAGAGGAGCGCCTTAATTTCGTTATCCTGTTGCCTCATTAAAAAATCTACTCCAAAGTGCCTATCATTGCCTCACGAGTAATCTACTCGAAAGGGGTTGTGGTTTTTCCTCCTTTCCAACCGCTTTCATCTTGT
>JAMDDD010000033.1:550-20176 GCA_023489275.1 Actinomycetota bacterium | reverse complement strand
GCGGGCGGCGCCGATCTCCCGCATCAAATGCGCGACACCATGAGCCTGTCCCCGGTTCTTGAAAAAGGCCCCACGCCCCACCTTTACGTCCAGAACAACCGCCTGGGCACCGGCGGCAATCTTCTTGCTCATGATGCTCGCGGCGGTAAGCGCGTTTGAATCGATGGTGGCGGTGACGTCGCGGAGCGCGTAAAGACGTCCGTCGGCTGGCGCCAGGTTGACCGTCTGCCCGGCGATGCAGACGCCAACGCGGCGCAGCTGGCTTAAGAAATGATCCGGCTCAATCTCGGTTTTAAACCCCGCGATCGATTCCAGCTTGTCGACGGTGCCGCCGGTATGCCCCAGGCTTCGGCCCGACATCTTGCCGAATACGGCGCCGCAGGCCGCGACCAGCGGCCCAAGCACCAGCGACACCTTGTCGCCGACGCCGCCGGTGCTGTGCTTGTCAACGACTCGCCGGCCCAGCGATGACAGGTCAAGCCGCTCGCCGCTGGCAATCAACGCATCGGTGAGCGCCAGCGTCTCATCGAGCAACAGGCCCCGGAAGTACACCGCCATCAGCCAGGCCGCCATCTGGTATTCCGGTACGCCGCCGGACATGTAGCCGCCGATGAGAGACTGAATCTCTTCCGGGGACAGCCGCCCCCCGTCGCGCTTCCGCTTGATCAAGCCGCTTGTCGAAGTCATTTCTGCCATCTTCGAAAGATCAGTAAATCATACACAAAAAGTATTGAAGGCTATTAGATATTGTGATATTATCGCGCAAAGTGAAGGCCTGCCAGGTTTTTCGTTATCGTCAGGCCGATCCGGAACAGGTGTTGGGCGGTTTCCGGAATTCATTCAGCCGTGCCGGTACTCACCGGCAAGTGGGACTTTCTGTTAGGGGATGCTAGAGCGGGGAAAGAAGCGGAAGCCGGTCTGGTCGACTGTGTCAACCGGGTCGGCTTTAAGCTTTCCCTCACCTTAAGACTCCTTCACCAGACTCTTCATTCCGGATCATGTTTCCTGCCAAAGCTGTCCGGCACGGCAAGCAAGAATATGCCGGCGCTGAGTATCCTTGCCATCCTCAAGGCCTTGTCTTAAAGATCCAATCATGCGGGCATCCGGCATATTCCTGCTTCCCTATTCCCCGACGCGAACCAGAAACGGGCGCCCGGCCATCGCCATGGCGCCGGTATGGACAAAGTTATCCCCGGTAAAAAAACGGTAAACGGTGGCGCCGACGTCGGCGAACTCGCCCAGGTATGGCTCGTCGCGAGGCTGACGCGGGTTTCGGGAGGTTTCACCAAATCCCGGCTCCGCCTCAAACAACGACCCTCCAGGCGAGAATACTTCTGTTCCCAGACGGGCCAGCAGCGGGATATATTCCCGGGTGTGATCGCTTCCGGGAAAAACAGGATCGCAGCCATGGTCCGCGGTAATGATAAACAGGTCGCCGGGACGGCAGGCGGCGATCAGCGATGGAATTTCCCGATCAACCTGCTCCAGGCCGGCGGCAAAGCCGGCGGCGTCATTACGGTGCCCCCAGAGCATGTCGAAATCAACCAGGTTCGTGAACACGAGTCCTTCATTCAGCTCCCGCAAGAGGCTGATTGTCTCTTTGATACCATCTTTATTATTATTGGTCTTATGGTCGCAACAAATGCCTGAGCCGGCGAATATCTGGTATATCTTGCCGACGCCATGGATGGGAACGCCAATTAATGCGAGCAGATTCAGATAAGTTGGCGGCGGCGCCAATGAAAAATCCCGGCGGCGCTCCGTTCGCCTGAAGCTGCCGGGCTGCCCGGTAAACGGCCGGGCGATCACCCGCGCGACAGCGTTCTCACCGGCAAGCATCTCCCGGGCGATCCGGCAATACCGGTAGAGCTCTTCGACCGGAACGACTTGCTCGTGCGCGGCCACCTGGAAGACGCTGTCTGCCGAGGTATAGACGATCAGCTTTCCCGTGCTCATATGCTCGGCGCCCAGCTCATCGATAATTGCGGTTCCAGATGCGGGCTTGTTGCCAAGTACTCCCCGGCCGGCGCGACGCTCGAATTCGCGGATGACGCCCGGTGGAAATCCTTCCGGATAAACGGGAAACGGCCTTGAAATGACGCAACCCATCAGCTCCCAGTGACCGGCGGTCGTGTCTTTCCCCCGGGACCGCTCTTTCAGCCTGCCAAACAGAGCCTGCGGCCGCGGCACCGGCGGCACTCCTTGCAGCGGCAGAATATTTCCCAACCCCAGGGCGCCAAGATTGGGCAGCTTTAACCCGCCGGCCGCTTCAGCAACGTGTCCGAGCGTGTTGGCGCCCGCGTCACCGAACTCCGCGGCGTCCGGCAGCGCGCCGGCGCCAGCGCCGTCGAGGACAAGCACCAGGCAGCGGACCTTGTCCCGGCGCAGTATGCGGCTTTCGTAACCAGCCATCTATATGGTGTTTAATTTGGGCAAGTAACTTAAATCCTTTTGTTAAAAGTTCAGAAACATCAAAGTTATCAGGCTTGGCCCGGAAAGGATGGATTGATTGACTTTGAACTTTTAACTATTAACCTTGAACCTTGAACTTTTTTTTCGCCCGCGGGTGCGCGCTCCGGTAAATCTCCTTTAGTTTTTCCCGGCTTAAATGAGTGTAAATCTCGGTCGTGGAGATGTCCGCGTGGCCAAGCATTTCCTGGACGCTGCGAAGATCGGCGCCGCCGGCCAGCAGATGGGTGGCAAAACTGTGCCGGAGAGTATGCGGGGTCACGGCTTTGTTGATGCCGGCGCCGCTGGCAGAACGGACCAGCAACCGGTGAATGCTTTGACGGGTCAGCCCGCGGCCAAACCGGTTGAGAAAAAGATGATCGCTTTTGATTCCCTTTCCCAGAAATGGCCGTCCCCGCTGGAGGTAGCGTTTAACAGCGGCCAGCGCCGGTTCCCCGACAGGGACCACCCGCTCTTTCGAGCCTTTTCCCAGGCATCTGACAAAACCTCCCTCCAGGTCAACGTCCCCGGTCTGGAGACCGGTCAGCTCGGAAACCCGAAGCCCCGAGCTGTACATCAGCTCGAGGATGGCGGTGTCCCGGTAGTCGGCGGGCCGGACGCCATCCGCCTGGCGCAGCAGCGCCCGCGTCTCACCCAGATTAAGCACCGTCGGTAATGTCCGTTCCCGGCGGGGGGATTTGATATCACCGGTGGGATTTGCCTTAATCAGCCCCTCGCGGTACAAAAACCGGTAAAAAGTCTTGATGACACTGGCTTTCCGGGCCACTGTCGCTCTGGCTGGCAAAGACTCCGAATCCATCACAGCGCTGAGCCAATCCCGGATGTCGGCCGCCTGAGCCTGCTCCGGGCGCAGCCGCTTCTCCTTTAAGAAATCGTCAAACTGGGTCAAGTCCGACCGGTAGGCCGCTACCGTGTTCCCGGCGAGGCCTCGCTCGAACTCGAGATAGGAGAGAAATTCTGCGATTCCCGTCTGTTTAGAATCTATCTCAAAAGTCATTTTCTGCCGCGCCGGCTGTAAAGGCCACCAACGGACGCGCGGAGCGCAAACTCCTCGACGCGCCCAAGGGCACAACGGCGGGCTTTATCCTCCTGTGTCCCCGTCCATAGCCTTTTCGCCCGGCCTGATCACGAATAGCCATTTGACATAGGCTCTGCGCTGGACTCGCCATGGCCTTTAGTTGCGAAATTTTTTAAAAAACGGCTCCGGAAATGCCAAATTCACTGCCAGGACTTAACCGGAACGGGATCACACTGGAGAGCGGATAATACGACTTTCCGACGGCTTCAGCAACGGCCTTGTTGGTGATTTTGCCTTCTTTGATGTTGATGCCGCTGGCCAGCGCCGAATTTTCCTGAACCGCCTGATCAATCCCCTGGTTGGCAATTTCAACAATATATGGCAGGGTCGAGTTCGTCAGGGCGAACGTCGATGTGATCGGCACGGCGCCGGGGATATTGCCGACGCAGTAATGAATTACATCATCAATCACGTATGTCGGCACCGAATGGGTGGTCATCCGGGAAGTTTCAGCCATTCCTCCCTGATCGATAGAGACGTCAACAATGACTGAATTCGGAGTCATGCCGGAAATCATCTCTCTGGTAATCAGCTTGGGTGCCCTGGCGCCCGGTACCAGCACGGCGCCGATAACTAGGTCCGCTGTTGACACATGCTCCTCGATTGCCAGCACCGTTGACATGACGGTTGTCAATCTCCCGGAAATATAGCTGTGCAGGGAGCGCAGATGCTCCAGATTTTTGTCCAGCACGACCACGTTCGCCAGCATCCCGGCGGCGATTTTGGCGGCGTTGCTGCCGACAATGCCCGCTCCCAGGACAACGACTTTAGCGGGCGACACTCCTGCCACGCCGCCCAGAAGAATGCCGCGGCCGCCATTCATCTTTTCCAGGAAGTACGCGCCCACCTGGGCGGCCATCCTGCCGGCAATCTCACTCATCGGCGTCAGCAGCGGCAAGCTGCCATCGTCGAGCTCGACCGTTTCGTAAGCGATACAGGTGGCGCCGCTTTCCATCAGCCTGGCGGCTAGGTCCGGCTGCGGCGCCAGATGCAGAAAGGAAAAGATCATTTGCCGCTCGCTCAGCAGCCCAACCTCCTCCAGGGAAGGGTCCTTCACCTTGACAATCAGGTCGGCCTGATCAAACAATTCTTCAGTGGTGTCAACAATCACGCCGCCCTGGCCGACATAGGCGTCATCCGCCAGCTTGCTTCCCTCGCCCGCGCCCTTCTGGATTAATACCCTGTGACCGGTGCCGGCCAGCTCGCGCACGCCCGCCGGCGTGATCGCAACCCGGTATTCATCCGTCTCGACTTCACATGGAATCCCGATAATCACGCTGCACCTCTGATGTTAATTGTCACATTGAGCCAACCGCGGCGAACTGCGCTTCCGCTTCTTCACCGAGGCCTGTCACCTTCGCTCCGGGATGACATCGTTCCTGAACGCGCAATTTAATTATAGCCCAAATGATAATTTATTTACTGCCTTGCGCCGCCAGGTATTTTCTGGCCAGCAGCAAGCCGGCAAACGTCTTGGCGTCTTTGACATCATGCAGTATTGTATCGACAGGTTCCAGCGGCATGACAATAGGCTCCAGAAATTCCTCGCGGTCGGCCTCCGCGTTCCCGGGCGAAAGTCTCTGCGCCAGATAGCAGTGAAGAATCTCGTCACAGAAACCAGGAGATGAGTAAAATGAAGCCAGATAAGACCAGCTTGCGGCTTCCAGGCAAAGCTCCTCCAAAAATTCCCGCCGGGCGCAATCTAGCGGATCCTCGCCGGGTTTGAGTTTGCCGGCCGGCAGCTCCAGCAACTCGGAGCCGGCCGCGTCCCGGTATTGCCTGACAAGATAAACATTGTCATTGTCATCGATGGGCACGATGACGGCAGCGCCGGGATGCTCAACGATCTCCCGCCCGGCGCGACGGCCGTCGGGCAACTCAACTTCATCAATCCTCAGGTTGATAATCCCACCTTCATAAACCCGCCGCGATGACAATCGCCTGTTCTTCATTTTAACGCCTGTTCCAGAATCGCCAGCAACAGCTGCCGGGCTGTTTTCAGCGATTCGATGGTTATGTGCTCATCCGGCGTGTGCACCGCTTCCATCCCTGACGCCAGATTAACGCACGGCAGACCCTTCAGAATCAAAACATTGACGTCGCTGCCGCCGCCGGTTGTTACCGGCACCGGTTCCTTGCCGATCTTTCTCAGCGCCCGCTCCACCAGCCCGTAAGGCAGATTGCCTTCAGACAGGTCGAATCCGCGGAACTCGTCCACCGTAGAAACCTGCGCGTCAACCTGGAAGTGAGCGGCCGCAAAAGCAATGGCGTCCAGCATCGCCGTCACCTGCTGCTCCAGGCTGTCGTCGTTGTGGCTCCGGGCTTCGCCGGCGATCCGGCAGCGGGCCGGCACGACGTTGACCGCCTCTCCCCCGCGAATGATGCCGATGTTTGCCGTCGTCTCAGTGTCGATCCGGCCCAGCTCCATTTCCGAGACCGCCCGTGCCGCCGCGGCGATGGCGTTCCGGCCCTTTTCCGGCGCGACGCCGGCATGGGCGGCGCGGCCGTTAAATTCTGCCCGGATCGTAACTTGCGACGGCGACCGCACCACGATGCCGCCGACAGGTCCGGTAGCGTCCATACAAAAACCGCACTCGGCGGTAACGCCGTCCAGCGAGCATGCCTTGGCGCCGCGAAGCCCGCTCTCCTCACCGACAGTCAGCAGCAACTCGATGCCGGCGTGCGGCAGCCCCTCCTTGATCACCTGCTCCAGCGTATTCACCATAGCCGCCACCGCCGCCTTGTCGTCACTTCCGAGTACGGCGCGGCTGCCGCTGCGGATAACTCCGGCATCTATGACTGGCTCCGGCAGCGCTCCCGCCTCCGACTCCACGGTATCCATATGGGCAGAAAAAAGGACAGGCATGCCGCCGGCGGTGGCCGGCAGGCGGCAGTAAAGGTTGCCGGCAGCGGCGGGATGGTCTTCAATCGGCTCCGCCTCCTGGGGGTCCAGTCCCAGGAGGCGGAGCCGCGTAGTCAGAAAATCAACGATTTCACGTTCGTGGCCGGACGGACTGGGGATACGCGCCAGCTCCAGGAATAACGAGACCAGCGGATCTTCAGACTCCGGCAGGGGCGGATTCATCTTAATCTCAATCGGCAGTGGCGCTACCCGCCATCATTCCGGAAGATTGGCCCCGCTTGGTTTTCGGGATTCCGGACTGCGGCGCCGGTTTGGACCGTTCCTGATCCATCCCGGGCGCCGTCCCCAGCTCCCGCTGCCCGGCCATCTCACAGGCGGCGCCGACAAAGTCGCGGAACAGCGGATGCGGCCTTGTCGGCCTGCTCTTGAACTCCGGATGGAACTGGGAACCGACGAACCAGGGATGATCCGGAAGTTCAATAATCTCCACCAGACGCTTGTCCGGAGATGTGCCGCTGATCTTCATCCCGGCCTCGACCAGTTTCGGCCGGAGGGCATTGTTAACTTCGTAGCGATGCCGGTGGCGCTCGAAAATCACCTTGTCATCATAGGCCTTGGCGGCCTTCCCGGTTTTGGAAAGCTTGCAGGGATAGGAACCAAGTCGCATGGTGCCGCCCATTGTTTCCACACCTTTTTGCTCCGGCAGCAGGTCGATCACCGGATACGGCGTCCCTTGATCAAACTCGGAGCTGTTGGCGCCGGGCATGCCGGCGACGTTGCGGGCAAACTCAACCACGGCGCACTGCATCCCCAGGCAGATTCCCAAAAACGGCACCTGCTGCTCGCGCGCGTGCGTCACCGCCTGGATCTTGCCTTCGATCCCCCGCACGCCAAATCCGCCTGGAATCAGAACGCCGTCAACATCCTTCAGCTGGCTCTCGACCAGCATCGGGTTGACGCCCTCGGAATCCACCCAGACAACTTCCAGCTCGCGGCCATGATAAAGCGCGGCGTGCTTGAGTGATTGGATAACGCTCATGTAGGCATCCCAAAGCTGCACATACTTGCCAACGAGCGCAATCCTGACCCTGCCCTTGCAGGAATTGATCTTGTCAACCAGCTCGCGCCAGTCCGTCAGGTCGGGCTCCACCACATCCAGGCCCAGTTTCTTCACAACCAGGTCGTCCAGGCCTTCGTCGTGCACCATCAGCGGCAGCATGTAAATGTCAGGCGCGTCGATGGCGGCGACCACCGCCTCCAGTTCGATGTCGCACAGAAGGGCGATCTTCTCCTTCAGACTCTTGTTCATGTGGCGCGGCGTGCGGCAAACGATAATGTCCGGCTGGATGCCGATCCCCCGCAGCTCCTTGACGCTGTGCTGGGTCGGCTTTGTCTTCTGTTCGCCCGCCGCTTCGAGATATGGAACCAGAGAAACGTGAATGTAAAGCGCGTTTTCCCGCCCGACATCGATGCGGAACTGCCGGATCGCCTCCAGAAACGGTAGCGATTCGATGTCACCAACCGTGCCCCCGATCTCTGTGATGACTACATCAACGCCGCCGTCCATATCAGCAACGCGGTGAATCCGTGACTTAATCTCATTTGTAATATGCGGTATTAGTTGAACCGTCTTGCCCAAGTAGTCGCCGCGGCGCTCCTTGTTGATCACGCTGTAGTAGACTGTTCCCGAAGTGACGTTGCAATCGCTGGTGAGATTCTCGTCCGTGAACCGCTCGTAATGGCCCAGATCCAGGTCGGTCTCGGCGCCATCCTCAGTCACAAAAACCTCGCCATGCTCAAACGGGCTCATCGTCCCCGGATCAACATTGATGTACGGGTCAAGCTTCTGCATCTGCACCTTGAGCCCGCGGCTCCGGAGCAGCATCCCCAGCGAAGCCGCCGTGATGCCCTTGCCCAGCGACGAAACCACCCCGCCTGTTACAAAAATATGTTTTGCCATCTAGCCTCCGCCTTTCCCTTTCCCATTAAACTATCCGAATATAACGAAAAAAACCGGAGGCGCCGCTCCGGCTTGCAAAGAAAAAATAAATTGTGGCCCGATTTACCAATCGCTCCTCATCTAATGAATCAGCTCAACGGTCACATTATATCATCTGGGATGATTTGAGCAACTCGGCGTTAGCCCGGAAGTTGCCCGCCGGGAGCACTTGCCGGCAGCTTACTCCTCTTCTTCCTCGTATGTGATCGCGTCCTCCGGACAGTTTTCCATGGCGGCTTCAATGCATGCCTCCAGACCGGTGAAATCATCGGTAATCACGTGTGACTTGCCGTCATCTCCCACCTCGAAAACCTCGGGGCAGATCGCCTCGCAGTTGCCGCAGGCCTCGCATTTATCCGTGTCAACTTTAGGGACTTTCAAAAACTTCCTCAGCAGATTGCTCCGGGCATTCGATTGATTCGTTTGCGCATAAATGCCCGGTTAAAGATGTCTGCCACCAGGCAGATTCATCATTTTACATATTCCCTCTGTCTCATGATATCAATTTCCCTTTCTACGTTTTCCTGCCCGGCTCGATATGGATGGTGACGTCAGTCTCTTCACCGAAGGCGTCCTTGAGCCGGCGCTCGACTTTGGAGGCGATCCGGTGGGACTCCTTGGTGGGCATCTCCGGATCGACGATCAGGTGCAGGTCAATCCAGGAACGGATATCGCTGCCGCGGGTGCGAATCTTGTGGCATCCCTGAATCTCTTTTTCCTGGAGGCAGATCCGCTCCACTTCGGCGGGATCGATCACGATCTTGTCCAGCAGAACGAAGGATGCTTCATGAGCGATTTTAAAAGCGGCATAGGCAATTACCAAAGCAATGGCACCGCCGGCAACCGCGTCCACCAACGGATAGCCCAGCCGGACGGCGATCAGGCTCACCACCACCGAGAAAGAGACATAAATATCGCTGACGGTATGCCGGGCATCAGCGACGAGAAATTGGCTTTTCAGCCGGCGGCCGGCCCGCCGCTCATACAGGGTTACGATCACGTTGATAACGATTGTAATTCCCATGGTGACAAAGGCAAGAACGCTCGCCTCCGGCAGCGACGGCGCCGCGCTGGTCAGCCGCCCGTAAACGCTCTGGCCGATCTCGATCGCCGTCACCAGGAGCAGAATGACGATGCCGATGCTGGCGAAAGTCTCAAACTTGGCATGACCGTAGGCATGCGTCTCGTCGCTGGGACGCGCCGCCAGGCTGATGCCGATGAGGCCGATCACGTTCGAGGATCCGTCCATCAGGGAATGAAAAGCGTCCGCCACCATGCCGATGGACCCGCTGGACCAGCCAACGATGCCCTTTCCCAGGGACACGGCCAGGTTGGCGGCCAGGATCAGGAATAGCACCGTTTTGATGCGGTGGTAGCGTCTTGCTTCTTTTTCAGCGGCTGTCATCGCCATCTGATTCCTTCAGTTGCGTGACTTGGCCTGGAGGCACCCGACCAGAGTTACTCCCGGTATGCCGACGGGCATTTAAAAAGCAGATTCTTCGTCGCCGTTGGTTCCCCGGAATGACAGGCTCGTAGCCGGCCGTCGCAAACCCTGAACCTGGAACCTGGAACTAGTTATCGCGCCTGGCCAGGCGCAGGATTCTGGCTAAGGCGCTCACCCCCGCAAGGACGGCAGCGGCATAAAGGATCAGCCGTCCGGGGTCCTGTCCCTGATGATCCAGCGCCGCTTCCGGCGGCAAATATGTTTGCAGCAGCTGACCCCACTTGGTTTCAGCCATATCATCAACATGCCGCCGGCCCGCAAAAGGATACCAGATTAAGTCATTGTATAACCTGGAGGCTACTCCCTGGTCGGCAGCCGTTCTCCCGGCAAACAGTCCGGAAAGCGGTGATTGACGCGGCCAGGGGCGGCGGCCCGCACCACTTATCGCCGATCCTTTTCCGCCGCCGAAGTGAAAGTTAACCCCGGAAACATCTTCCCCGGCAATTTCAATTTCTTCAAAAACGCCGCATCCCAGACCGCGCTCGTGCGCCATGCTGATGTACTTGATCTCCATCGGATCGAAGCCCATCATCCGGGCAGCCACCGCGTCTACCGCAACCGGGTCGGCGCCGGCAAGAATGTAACCCTTCTCGTAAGAACGCAGCCGCCGGCCCCCCGGCCCGTCGCCGCAGATCGATCCGTCCATAACGGCAAACAGGCCACCGCCAATCTCCTTCCGGACCGCCAGGAGGTCCACCAGCACCTCGTGGATCGCGCTTGCCGCCGGCTTTGACGCCTGTTCGAGCATAAACCCGTCAGCGCTAACCATCGCTCCGGCGGTGACCGTGAGCGAGTCCGACCTCATTACCGGCAGATAAACGGTATTCGCGTTTAATAGCTCCTCCGGAATGATAATCCCGTTCTGCCCGCAGATCCTGTCCAGCGCCGGCGTGTCCGCCTGAGGCTGAAACCGGGTCCAGCGCGCGGGTGGTTCGCCCAGCCGGGTGAAACCCAGGCTGTAACGCCCGGCAACCGCGGCATAACCGTTGTTGACCTCACCGGCCCGCCCATAGCCGGCGGCGCGGCCCACCAGCAGCGTCATGGATCCGGGCGAATACCCATCATCAATCAACGCTTTGACCACCCCCTCCAGCTGCCAGGGCTCGGTAGAACAGGCGGGGTACCAGGTGCCGCAGTGCGCATCTATGATCAGATTTGTGTTTTTGTCCCTCGGCAGCGCTTCCCCGCTGCCGGCCAGGCGCATCAGCGCGGCATAATCGTCAACCACCGTGCCGGGCGAAGTTTTCAGGACCGCCACTTTGGACTTCATCGGCACTCCTCTTTTTCAGCCCGCCGCCGCCGGGCCGGGCGGCCGGGCCGCGGTTCGCGTCCTGCCTCGGTGTTGCCGGCAGCCGCCTCCAATAGGCCGGCCGCGTGCGCCCTGGCTTTTCGATCAGCCGACGCGGATCCCATCATCCGGCAAAGCTCATCGACAATTTCCTCTCCCTCCAGCCTTTTTATTCCTGTGACCGCCTTGCCGGCTTCGATTGTCTTGACGACTGAGAAATGAGCATCGGCAAAACTGGCGATCTGCGGCATGTGCGTGATGCAGATTATCTGGGCGCCCTGCGCCAGCTGCCGTAGCTTGGCGCCCACCGCATTTCCAGTGTCGCCACCGATACCGGCGTCGATCTCGTCGAAAACCAGGGTGGCCGCTTCGCCGGCGGGAGAGGCGCTCTTAATGGCAAGCATGATCCGGGAAAGTTCCCCCCCGGATGCGGTGTCTTTCAGGGGGACAGCCGGCAGCCCCGGGTTCAAGGCCACGAAAAATTCCATCGAATCCGCTCCGGCAGGGGAAAGCCCGGCCGCGGAAATGTCAGTGGTTTCCGCCGGGCTTCCGGCATCCGGTTGCCCCGGTGGAAGCCAGGGAAGAAGTCTCGCCTGAAAAATACATCTATCAAACGCCAGATCCTTCAGGTGCCCCGCGGTGTCCTTTTCCAGTCCGGACGCAGCCGCCCGCCGGGCTTTCCTCAGCCTCCCCGCCAACTCCCTGGCCTCGGCTTCAGCGGCGGCCAGTTCCTCCTCCTGCCGCAACCGGTCCTCCCGGAAAGAGCCGATTGATGCCAGCTTCCCCGCAGCGCCGGCAGCATAAGCGATAACCGCCTCGATCGAGCCGCCGTACTTTCGCTTTAGCCGGTCCATTACCTCCAGCCTTTCTTCGACTTCAGCCAGACGGACCGGATCCTGGTTAAGGGCATCGGCATAATCGCGGGCGCTCCGGCCCAATTCTTCCAGCTCGTACAGAATATTTTGCAGCCGTTCAGAGATGGCGTCGAGGCCGGAGTCCACCTCACGGACGCCGGTCATTCGCGCCGCCGCCTCCGCCAGATACTCCATCACGCCGCCGTCTCCGGTCCCCAGGACGCTCCCCAGCGCGACCGCGGCTTCCTCAAGCTCGCGGACGGAAAGCAGCTTTTTCCGTTCCGCCGCCAGCTCGGCGTCCTCGCCGGCCACCGGCGCCGCCGCCTCGATTTCAGCCAGCTGAAACCTGAGCAGCTCCATCTCCCGCGCCGCCGCCTCATCATCCAGCTCATCTGCCGCCAGCCGGGCCAGCAGTTCCGCCCGCCGCTGATAAACCAGTCGATATTCATCTCGCAGGTCAAGCAGGCCGGGGCCGCCATACGCGTCCACCAATTCCAGTTGATGGGCCGTCATCATCAACCGCCGCTGCTCATGCTGCGCCGAAAACTTCAGGCATCTGCCGGTCAGCCGCTCCAGCTCCGCCAGCGTCACCGCCTGACCGCAGGCGTACGCGCGGCTGCGCCCATCCCGCGATATCCGGCGGCGGACTATCAGGCTGCCCTCGGGGCAAATATCCGCTTCGGCGCTGGTGAAGAAGCCTTCCGGCAGGATAAAAACGGCGCTGACTGAGGCCGCCGCCGCCCCCGGCCGGATCAGAGCGGTGTTCGCCCGGCCTCCCGCCAGCAATGAGATGGCGCTGGCAAGGATCGTCTTTCCCGCCCCGGTTTCACCGGTGATAACGTTAAGCCCCGGCGCCAGCTCCATTCTTGCCGCTGAAATGACCGCCAGATTCTCAATGTAGATTTCAGATAACAAATAAAACTTATATCAAGTAGGCGGGTGAATGAACTTGTCCCGTAGAACCCGGTAAAAATCAGTCCCGGGAACCCGGACCAGTTTTGCTTTCCTGTCAGAGATGGAAACCGTCAGGCTTTCTCCTGGCGGCAGCTGGGCGCAGACCCTGCCGTCAACGCAGATGGAGGCGGAGCTGCCCAGGGCTTGATTGAAAATCTCCACATCCCCGCCGCCAAGCACGAGCGGCCGGAACCGCAGCGTATGCGGCGCGATCGCCGAGACGATCAGCACGTCCAGATCCAGGGATGCGACCGGACCGCCGTTGGAAAGGTTATAGGCGGTTGAGCCGGCCGCCGTGGAGATGACCATGCCGTCGCAGGAGAAACTGTCCATCTTGAGGCCGCCGATGGCGTAGCCGATCCTGATCGACGTGCCGCCTTCCGGTTTATGGACGACGACGTCGTTAACGGCCATGTCACAGGTGCCTCCGTGGACCAGCCTCAGCAGCGTCAGATCCATGAAACCGTAGTTTCCGCGGAGCACCTCCCTCAAGCGTTCCCCGATCTCTTCCGGCGCCATGCCGGACAGGAAGCCAATGCGGCCAAAGTTAATTCCCAGGACCGGCGTCTCCATGTCCTGAAAGCGGCTAAACGCCCGGAGAATGGTGCCGTCGCCGCCGAGCGCCACGCAGAAATCCACCTGTTCCCGCAGGAGGTCGGGCACCACAGTTGCCTCACCGGCGGACAGCGAAGATTTCTCGGCCTCCTGCCGGGGGATGACAGCCTCGATGTCAAGCTCCCGGCACATGGCCAGGATCTCCCGAAGCGCCGAATTGGTGACTTCCGAGCGCCGGTGCGTAATGACTGCAATTCTCTTAACCAACCGTCTCCCCCGCTTCAATGCCCGCCTCTGCCAGCCGATCCATTATCAACATCAGGCATCGTCACCTTTGTTAAAAAGACGGTTTATCATCTGCCGCCTTTCCGCGGCCGTCGTCATCTCTCCGCCGGCGCCGTCAACAAAATACATCAGGTATTCGACATTGCCTTTCGGTCCCTTGACGGGAGAAACAGCCAGCCCCCTCACATTGCCACCCGCCGCGGTCACGACGTCCCAGATTGCCTCAAGAACCTCACGGCGCACCCGCGCATCCCGGACGACGCCGCCCTTGCCGACCTTGCCACGGCCAGCTTCGAACTCCGGTTTCACCAGCGCCACCGCCTCGAATCCGGAGCAGAGACATTTTATCACAGCAGGCAGGACTTTCCGTAAGGAAATGAACGACAGGTCAAACGTCGCAAAGTCGGGCTTTACTGATAACTGGTCACATTTGAGGTAGCGGATGTTGACCCGCTCCAGCACCTGCACGCGCGGGTCCTGCCGCAGCTTCCACGCCAGCTGGCCGTAGCCGACATCGACGGCGATCACTCTGCCGGCGCCGTGCTGTAGCAGGCAGTCGGTAAAGCCGCCCGTGGAAGCGCCGGCGTCGATTACCGTCCGGCCCCTGACATCGATGGGGAAAGAGGAAAAGGCCTGTTCGAGCTTGAGGCCCCCGCGAGAAACGTAGCGCGGGCCGCCGGCAATTTCGATATCCTCGCCGCCGGCAACGAGCACCCCCGCCTTGGCGGCGGTTACCCCGCCGACCCTGACATTGCCGGCCATGACCGCCGCTCCTGCCTGCGAGCGGCTGGGAAAAAATCCCCGTTCAACCAAGACCGAGTCCAGCCGCCTTTTGCCGCTCCTGGGCCCCGTCCCTCCCCGCGGCTTTCCGTCGTCAGATTTTTTTCGTCTGGCGCCCGTCATGAGAAGAGTGACGCCTGCGGCCGCAAGCCCGTTTAAGAACTTTCTCCGGAAGCTTTCCTTCTGCCGGTGTTGACGACCTTCTCCATGACAAGCATGTCGTTGACATAACCGGCTACCGCCTCCGGTGACAGGCCGGCGTCCCTTAACAACCGGCCCCTGTTGCCGTGGGGCAGGAACCGGTCCGGCAGCGCAAACCGCTTCACCGGCGTCCCGGACCCGGCCAGCAGCCCGGCAACGGTGGCGCCAAAGCCGCCGGCGATGGTTCCTTCCTCCACCGTTACAACAACATCATGCTGCTCCGCCAGGTCAAGTATAAGTGTTTCATCAAGTGGCTTGAGCCAGCGGGCGTTTACAACGGTCGGACGGAGCCCGTGCCGCTCCGCCAGAATCCGGGCCGAACGCAGGCAGATGCCAGTGCCGGTTCCAATTCCGAGCAATAGCGCCCCCTCGCCCCGGTCCAGAATTTCCGCCTGCCCCACCGGCAGCTCTTCGAACCTTCCCGGCAACGCCACCCCCCGGCCGGCGGCGCGCGGATAACGAATCGCGACGGGGCCATTGATATTGAGCCCGGTATAGAGCATGTGCTGCAATTCGGCTTCATCCTTGGGAGCCATCACCGTCAGCCCCGGGACCAGATTCAGATAGGCAAGGTCAAAGCATCCGTGATGCGTCGGCCCGTCATCGCCGACAAGGCCGGCCCGGTCAACCGCCAGCACGACCGGGATCTCCTGCAGGCTGATGTCCTGGATCAGCTGGTCAAACGACCGCTGCAGAAATGTGGAATAGATGGCCACTACCGGCTTCCGGCCGCCGAGCGCCAGGCCGGCCGCAAATGTGACCGCGTGCCCTTCGGCGATGCCGACATCGAAAAACCTGTCCGGAAACTCGCGTTCGAAAAAGTTAAGGCCGGTCCCGTTTGACATGGCGGCCGTGACGGCAACGATCCGCTCGTCGGCGGCGGCCATCTTTACCAGCCCCCGGCCGAAAGCTTCCGTGTAAGTAATCGGGCCCGGCTGCTTGATCGCCTCGCCGGTGCTAACGCTAAACGGCGCGATGCCATGAAATGTGTCGGGGCGCGCCTCCGCCGGCTGATACCCCTTTCCTTTGATGGTCTTGATGTGAATCAGCACCGGCCGCTCGATCTCCATCGCCGCTCTGATGCTCTTTCTCAGAGCCTTGATGTCGTGGCCGTCGATTACCCCCACATAGGCAAACCCAAGCTCCTCAAACAGCCTGCCCGGGACCAGAAACGCCTTCAGGCTTTCTTTCAGCGACCGCATGCCGCCGCGGATACCCGGGATCTTGTCAATGCCGTGTTCAAGGTCCTCGCGCAGCTTTGACAGGGTAGGATCGAGCCGGAGCCGGGTCAGGTACTGGGAGATGGCGCCAACGTTCGCCTTGATCGACATCTCGTTGTCGTTGAGTATCACCATCAGCGGCGTCCGCAGATGGCCCGCCTGGTTAAGCGCTTCGTAGGCAATGCCGCCGGTGAGAGCGCCGTCGCCGATAACGCAGGCTACATGGCTATCGCGCCCGCCGGTCCCGTCGCCGCCCGCGGCGTCCTCATCTTCCCGCCCGGCGGCGAGCCGGATGGCCTCCGTTAACCCGACGCCATAGCTGATCGAGGTCGAGCTGTGTCCGGTGCCGACGATGTCATGCTCTGACTCTGCCGGGCTGGGAAAACCGGACAGTCCGCCGCCCTGCCGGATCGTGTGAAATTCGTCCCGCCGTCCGGTGATGATCTTGTGCGCGTAACACTGGTGTCCAACATCCCAGATGATCTTGTCCTGCGGGCTATCGAGGACGCTGTGTAGCGCAATTGTCAGCTCGACGACCCCGAGACTGGGAGCGAGATGCCCCCCCACCTTGGAAACGGTCTTGACCATGAAATCACGAATTTCGTCGGCCAGCACCTGGAGCTCGCGGTCGTTGAAACGCCGAAGATCAGCCGGGGAGTTTATCTGCTGGAGAAGTGACATGCTACCTTTGCCGTTCGTAGATGTAATTGGTGATACCGGCCAGATCGCCGGTATCGCCCTGCAGGCCTTCGAGCGCCTCCAAGGCCCGGCTGCGATATTCCTGCGCCAGCCGCATCGATTCGTCGAGGCCGTAAAGGCTTGCGTAAGTGCAGCGCTTGTGCCTGAGGTCGGCGCCGGCCTGTTTTCCCAGCACCGCCGTTTCGCCAACAACATCCAAAATATCGTCTTTAATCTGGAATAGCAAACCCAGATCGGCGGCAAACCCGCTCAGCTGCGTCAGTTCCGGCGCCGTCACCCCGGCCAGCAAGCCGCCGCACCGAACGCACGCCGTAATCAGCCTGCCGGTTTTAAGAGAATGCAGCATCTCCAGCGTGTCGCCGTCGCAGGCGCTCCCCATGATGTCGATGAGCTGCCCGCCGACCACGCCCTTGACGCCGGTGGCGACCGAAATCTCCTCGATCACGGACAGGCGGACCGGCGGCGCCGCCTCCAGACGCTCGCAAATCAGCCGGTAGGCTTCCGCAAACAAGGCGTCCCCAGCCAGAATCGCAACGTTTTCGCCAAACTTGACGTGACAGGATGGCTGCCCCCGCCGGAGCGCATCGTCGTCAAAAGCCGGCAGATCGTCATGGATGAGAGAATAGGTGTGGATCATCTCCAGCGCGGCGGCAGCCGGCATGATCGCCGCCGGCGGGGTCCCGTACGCCCTGCCTGTCGCCAGCAGCAGGATGGGCCGGATCCGCTTGCCGCCAGCCAGCAGCGAATAGCGCATCGCTTCCGTGAGCGGCATGACAGGCTCCTTCTCGCCAAATTCCAGCTCCGCGAGATAGGAATCCACCTGGCCGACTAGATCATCCGGATATGGCAATGCTTCATTCCCGGCTGTCCCGGGATTCCACTTGAGATTCTTCACCGGACTGCGAGCCATCCTCTTCCTCGGAACCGTAAACAATGTCCTGCACGGCGCGTTCCAGACGCCGCGAGCTTTCCATGGCCAGTTCATTGGCCTCTGTCAGCAGGCGGATGGATTCCTCCCAGTCAGCTTCTCCTGCTTCCAGCCTCTGTACGATCGACTCCATCCGGCCGATTGATTCAGTTAAATTGCCCAGGGTTGATTCCAGCGCCCCGGTCAGGCTCTCGCCGCCGGCGCCGGCTAGTTCGTCAACCATTTTCACTTGCCTCCTGTGCTATTTTTCCCAGGATGCCGTTAACCAGGGATCCGGCTTCCCGCGAGCAGTATCGTTTCGCCAGCACCACGGCCTCGTCAATGGTCACCTCCGCG
Organism: Actinomycetota bacterium; assembly: GCA_023489275.1. Taxonomy (GTDB): domain Bacteria; phylum Actinomycetota; class Thermoleophilia; order BMS3ABIN01; family BMS3ABIN01; genus JACWAD01. The sequence continues at coordinate 2,163 of JAMDDD010000033.1, read as the reverse complement.
GGAATATCGAGACGGGTGCGGATCTCAAAGGCCGCCAGCCGAAGAATGTTCCGCTCCAGCGCCGCCAGCCGGTGCGCCGGCCAGCTACTGGAAGCGGCGTCAATCGCCCGGTCGAGATCATCTTTCGCGGCCAGGACCCCCTGCACCTCTTCGCGGGTAAACCCGTCAGGGGTATGGCCCGTCTCCTTTTCGAGCGCCGCAAAAAGATGATCGAGTCCGGCGCCGGTGATGTCCCGCTGGTAGAGGACAACCATGGCGTCGCGGCGCGCCTGCCGCCGGGAAACGGCCGCTGATCTCTGCGGGCCTGCGCCGGGCCTTTCGCCGTTATCGTTCATCGCAATCACCATTCGCGAAATCGTCTTTGCTACCGCCTTGGCACTGCCTGGTGCAGCTTCGGCATGTTCTCTTCGATGAAAGCAGTCGTGGGAGCGCCGCCGGAAAATGCCTCAGAGCTAAGGATGGCCCGGCAAAGCTCCTTGTTTGTGACGACGCCTTCAATGATCAACTCGTCCAGGGCCCTGAGCGCGCGCGCGATCGCCGCCGGCCTGTTGCCGTCCCAGACAATCAGCTTCGCCAGCAGCGAGTCGTAAAAAACCGGGACCTCGTAACCCTCGTACAGGTGGGAATCGACCCGGACGCCCGGGCCGCCGGGCAGCCGGTAGCGGCTCAGCACGCCCGTGTTTGGCCTGAAATCATTATCGGGGTCTTCAGCGTTAATCCGCATCTCGATCGCGTGGCCGCGCGTCCTGACCGACCCTGTCAGCGGCAGGCGCTCGCCCCGGGCAATCCTGATCTGCTCCTTGACAATGTCATAACCCGTTACCATCTCCGTGACCGGGTGCTCCACCTGAACCCTGGCGTTCATCTCCATGAAATAAAAATTCTCCTGATCATCCACGAGGAACTCGACCGTGCCGGCGTTTTCGTAACCGCAGGCCCGGCAGGCGGCGATGGCGGCCTGCGCCATTTCCAACCGTGTTTCCTCCTTTAACAACGGAGACGGGGACTCTTCAATCAGCTTCTGATGCCGCCGCTGCACCGAACAATCCCGCTCTCCCAGCGTCAGGACGGAGCCGGCTTTGTCGGCCAGCACCTGGACCTCGACATGGTGCGGGTTGGGCACCACTTTCTCGAGGTAAAGCGCCCCGTTGCCAAAAGAAGCCTCAGCTTCGCCCGCGGCAATCACAAAGGCGCCCTCCATCTCGTTCTCGTCACCCACAAGCCGCATTCCCTTGCCTCCACCCCCCGCGGCCGCTTTCAGCATTACCGGATACCCGTATTCGGCTGCCAGCCGGGCGGCGGCGGCCGCATCGGCCACCGTTCCTTCCGACCCGGGAATCACGGGAATGCGGGCGCTCTTCATGGTTTGCTTGGCCAAGGATTTATCGCCCATCATTCGCATTACCCCGGAACCGGGGCCAATGAACATCAGGCTGTTATCCCGGCAAATCTCCACAAAATCCGGATTCTCCGCCAGAAAGCCGTAGCCCGGATGAATAGCGTCGCAACCGGTAATCTCCGCCGCGCCAATAATCGCCGGCACCTGCAGGTAGCTGTGAATCACCGGCCCCGGACCGATGCAGACTGCCTCATCCGCTTCGATGACGTGCATG
>JAMDDD010000033.1:0-540 GCA_023489275.1 Actinomycetota bacterium | reverse complement strand
ATGTGCATGGGGCGGGCGTCGGCTTCGGAATAGACGGCGACGCTGGGAATTTCCAACTCCCGGCAGGCGCGGATGATTCTCAGCGCGATTTCGCCGCGGTTGGCTATTAATATCTTTGATACCATAGTCCCTCAAAACCTCAAGAGCGGAAAATCAGATGTAATATCCAAAGACAAAGACACCAGATCCAGGATCCGGCCTTAGGCTTCCACGATCTCTTCCGGCTCGATATAAAGCAGCGCCGTCCCGTATTCGACCGGTTTGGCGTTTTCCACCAGTATGCTGCGGACGACGCCGTCAACTTCGGAGATGACTTCGTTCATCAGCTTCATGGCCTCCAGGATGCACAGAGTCTGCCCCTTTTTTACCCGGTCTCCCGCTTCCACGAACGCATCTCTGGTGGGCGATGCGGCCCGGTAAAAGGTGCCTACCATCGGCGACTTGACGACAAAGTAATTATCCGGCGCCGGTTCCGGCGCTGCCCCGGCTGCCGCCGGCGCCGCCGGCTCCGGTTCCCCGCTCTTGCGCACCGTAATCCGG
>JAMDDD010000031.1 GCA_023489275.1 Actinomycetota bacterium | reverse complement strand
ACACTTAGCTACTGGTTCAGGGGGCGGGGCTCAGATCCCAGCATACTTTGAGCGTTACAATCTTCGTCGCCGGCACCAGGGGATCGGCAGAAGAACTCCGGACTCGGTCTATTGGGCTACGCTTCCGGGGCAGATAGCGGTATGAACAAGGGGCAGCTTATCACTTATAAATCTCATTTTGCTGTCCAGACAAACCCGACCACTTCTGTTTTCGGGCATGGAGAAGAGAAACACATCACTCTGGAGGACGTCTACGGTGAGAATCCAACGTAATTACATTTAGATTGCTGGAATCGAAGCGTTAGGCAGAAATCTTCTTTACGCCCTTTTCGAGCTGGTTTAAAATAGAGAAGTTCAAATTACGAACGACCGCGTCCACCAAAAATTGACTATCAAAAATGCCTGCAAGAAAGGCATTTTTTATTTTGCGAAATCATGGCACCCGGCTGGACTCGAACTCGGGAAGTGCAATCGGACGGGAGTATGGTTATAAATTCAAAAAATTATTTGCGGACGACCGGCTGCGTTCACGGCAGCTTCTCACATTATTCAATCAATACCAGCGCAAAATAATTCCATGTGCCATACGTTTCTTTCTTCGTGTCGACCTCAAAACCATTGGCCCGGGCGGTCTTAAAGACATCAATACCGCATGCTTCCATTAAGGGACGCATAATCCGTTTCTTCTCTTTTCCCGCTTGAGGCTCCACCTGGTCCTCTTCGCCTGAAGGTCAGATGGCTCCCGGAGTTGTTTCTTCTCCCGATGCCGAAGCCACTTCAGCCGCTGAAGCCAAGGCAATCAGCGCAAAGGCCTTGTAGTAGCCCGCATGGTAGGCTTCGCCTTCCAGGTACAGGGCGACCTGGCTTAGCTTTTTGCCCTTGGGGCCATTCAGGAGGATGGCCTTTGAAAATTCACTCAGAACTTTTCGGGTGCTTCCTGCGCCGGGTGCGCAGGGCGGATGAAGCTGATCCTTATTAAAGAGCGGACAGCCATACTGGCATTTCCACAGGACCCACTCCTCAACCGCCACCGAATCAACATCGATGATCTTTGCCTGGTCAGCCCCCATTTCGAGAGCCCTATCCAGCAAGATTTCCATCTTTTCGCTTACCGTCATTTTTTCCTCAGGGTCGCCCTGAACAGTTTCTTGGGGAGCTCGCCTTCCTCAAATTCATCGATGCTGACGAGCTCAAAACCCTCTGACAAGTCCTGGATCTTGTCTTTGCTGAGGTAGTGAACAATAAACCCGCCCATCTCGTACATGTCTTCGCCTCTGTGGATTCCGGCTCCGTAGTGGGCGTCGCCGGTGTTCCTGGCCGTGAAGATGTTTAGCCCTCCGGGCTTCAAAACCCGCCGGATCTCGCGGGACAGAAACCTTAACTCCTCAATGGTAAGCGCCATGCAATACAGCATGTGCGAGAAGCAGCCATCGAAGGTTTCATCCCCGAAGGGAAGCGGCCTGCGGACGTCATGGCATACAGGGTTGATAGACCCTTGAAGAGAAGGCCCCTGAACTTTTTCGCTCAGTGGGATGATGCCGCTTTCGCAGTAATCCAGGGCATGGACCTGAAAGCCGTTTTCCGCGAAAAAGAATGTGTCCCTCCCTTGGCCGCAGCCGAGTTCTAAAATTTCTGTTTTACCTTCCTGTATAAACAGCGCTGCCGCCTTCTGTGCGGCATCGCTGGGCTGGGTGCCGAACATGTCCGGCTTGCTGACAAACGTCTTTTCCCAGTGGTCTCTTTGCCTATTTAGCGTTTCCTTATCCATCACAATCCGCCTTTTCGTCACCTAACGGTAATTGCATTATCATTCTTCCTTCCTGGAACTGATGATCTCGCGCAGCGTGGCGACTGACGGCACATTCACAAGTCTTCCAGACTCATCACGAAAGAGCCTTCATGAGAAGCCAGCTGACGCTGTCGGTTGCACTGGTTCCCCGTCAATCAGGATCGCTGGGGAGCCCTGAAGGTTGCGGGCGGCAGCCTGGAACTCGTCCAGGCGCGTGTAGATTACATCCGCCACTTCTCCCTCCTCTTTTAACGCAGCATCGATGTTGGCCCTCAGGGCAGGTTCAGAGCCACACTGGCGCGACATGCATACTTCGATGTTCATAATTCTTTAACCGTTGTTTGGGCTCCCATTTTCTTTACAGTTGCTCTCCCAGTTTTTCACTCATCTTGCCCATGAACTCACGAGCCACCCGATCTTTGGAATCAGCATCCAGCTCGGCAAAGATCTGATCCAGGCATTTGGGCATCATCGTGGAGATGAACTCGATACGATCCTCGCCGGACATTTCGGAAAACATCTTGTCCAGCATCATATTCATCATCTCGGGCATGTCTTCCGGCTTCATCATCATGGACATCATTTTTTCCGTCATCCTGTTCATGATCAGCTCCTTCTCCACTCCTTTTCAATCTCTCGGCTCGCTAAAAACATCAGCCTATATTTACTTGTGCGCCTGGGAGCGCAAGTCGTTTACCGCTTTTCTGAGATCATCAATCTCGTTTCTGAGACGCCTGTATTCCTCCCCGGCATTGCTTGACTGGTTGGGGCCATGACCGAAGCCGCAGCCTCCCATCGTGCCGCCCCGAAACATGAACAGCATAAAGAACATAAAAACCAGACAGACGATGAAGAACAGGGGAAGCATGGTAAAGAATGGAAAGTCATACCACATCTTACTCACCTTCTTCTTATTGTCATTTGGCCGTAGCTATGGTCTTTTCGATCAGCTTCACAATCTGGCTGCAATTTTCGACGGTCTTCCAGACCGCTTTATCGCTTAGTCAGTAGTAGTTAAACGCACCCCGGATTTCAGCCCGGGCCAAACCAGCCTCGCGCAAGACCCGGAGATGATGGGAGACCAGAGGTTGCGACAACCCGGTCTCCTCAACGATTGCAGAAACCGACTGGCAGTCCATCGTCAGCACGCGAATAATGCGCAACCGGTTCGTATTGGATAGCGTTTTGAAGATATCTGCGATTGTTTCGACTGGAATATCCATCATGACTCTAAATAAACGATAATTTATATAAATGGGAGTTTATATCATACTACGTGTAATATCAACAATGAAAATAAGTCGGATTCGCTTGGGTAGGATAAGACGTAGCTGCGGGATCATTTTTATGGACGCCCAGCCGTGGAACAGCCGACAGCGTCTACATGGGCCAGGCTCTTGCCGCTTACGCGTGGCCTGACGTTGGGCCCAGAGGTTTTAATCAGGTGCCCAGTGGCGCCGTTTTTTTTCCAGGGCAGTACAGCGTCTGTGCCTACGGCATCGACCCTGACGGCAACGGCACTAACTCGTTTCTGGGATGCGGCGTGGTTTACATGCCGTCGGATACAATCGGCAGCCTGGATGGCAGCAGCAGGGCTCCCGGCGGACTCAGGTTTTGGGGCTGGGGCATTGATCCTAAAAAAGCAGTCCCATAATGGTGCGCGCTGATCTGGATGGGCGAATCGCCGTCGCTGCCCAGGCAAAAACCGACCGTCCTGATGTGGCCCGGGCATACCACGGATACGGCCCGGATCATGAATATAGCATGATTGTCGCACCCAGCCTTCCATGCCGTCGCGCTTCTGGTCATACCAGGTCCATAAATAATCGTTTGACAGTCGAGGTGAGCGCCGGTGGCAATCTGCTGGCCTCGCAACGGATCATCTGGAACGGACATCTGAACGAGATGCTGGGAACCGGAACCAATAAGGTTTTGGGCGTTTCGCCCTGGCGCGTTTTACCCGGGTGAACCGGCTTGGTTCAGGTCTGTTTCCTGGGTTGGCTGCTGGTTCGGGTTCTTGAAAAAATTCCTGATGCCGTCGGCGATGCCTTCCGCTTCCACGGCGAGCCTCACGGAACCGGTCTCGCTGATCTGTGCGTATTCCTGATCGCTGCTGATAAAGAGCCCCTCGATCAGGGCCGCCGGCATCTGTGCCCGCATCAGCTCTCCATCGTTAAACCGGCTGATGCCGTCATTTTCGGTGCCCAGCCTGGCGGCGGTGGCGTTGGCCAGGCTCGCGGCGAGGCCGCGAGAATTTTGATTGTAGTACAGGGCCATGGTGTAATCAGTGACATTGTCGGTAAAGTAATTTTGATGGATCGCCACTAGCAAGTTTGCCTTTGTGTCGTTGCAAAAGGTGACGCGATTGTCGTTGGTGAGGTATTGATCGTTGCTGGTGCGAGTCATATAGACCCTGTAATCCTCTGACTGCAGGATGCTTTGCACCCGGAGGGCAACCCTGAGATTGAGATCACGCTCCAGCAGATCCTGATTGATGGCTCCCGTATCGTCGCCGCCGTGCCCCGGATCGAGGCAAACGGATCCCAGGTACTTCTTTGCCGGCTGACTGGAAGAAAACAAATGCAGGATGCTTCCCGATTTAAGCAGCAGCAGCCCGATCAGGGCCAGCGTCAGGATAAAAATAAGCCTTCGTCTCAAATATAGAGCGTGTTTTCGAGAGAGGGATGCGCCGCTTGAACGGTAATACGTGGCGCGCTTCGGGGCGGGACCGTAATGAGACATATGGACCTTAAACGCAAGTAAGAATTTTCTCGCATGTTATGCGCACTAACCAAACCGGTTGCCGGCAGCAAAATATCAAGGTATCAACTGGCAGGGGTCTGAGCCAACCGTCCTGAAACCTGCCTTGATTTGCCCGCTGCGCCGGGCCGCCTAAGAACATACTAGGCAAAAGTAAAAAGACTGTAAAATCTTTGGCGTCTGGAGCCGCCGGCCGGGGCTGGGCGGCGGATTACGAATCATGGCATCGCGTCCCTAAACGGCAAATAGGGTAAAATCGTGAAATTATTGCAAAAAGGAGGGTGACAATGCTGATCGCAGATGGTTTTGAAATGCTGGAGATCTCGGCAACCGTGATGGGCAGGCAGAGCGCGGTTCATCCTTCGTTGATCTGGGACGCCGGCAATGCGATTCTGGTCGATGCCGGGTTCCCCGGACTGGGTGACCGGATTCGCGAGGCTATTGAAGGCGCCGGCGTCAATTTTGCCGCTCTGAACCGGATTGTCATCACCCATCAGGATATTGATCATATTGGCTCTCTGCCAGAGATTTTGGCGGCGGCGCCGCAGGAAGTCGAGGTGATTTCCGGAGTCAGGGAAAAGCCGTTTATCGAAGGGGAAAAGAAGCTGGTGAAGCTGACACCGGAGGCGATAGCCAGGATCACCGCGGGAATGCCGCCGGAAATGGCTGAAGAGCGGCGTCAGGCGATGCTGCGGATTCTGAAAAATCCGCCAAAAGCCAAGGTTGGCAGAACCGTAGCCAACGGCGACCGGATCGATTGTTGCGGGGGCATCACCGTCATTGATACGCCGGGTCATACTCCTGGTCATATATGTCTTTACTGCCACAGCAGCAAAACCCTGATCGCCGGCGATGCGATGGTGATTGAAGACGGTCAGTTACTGGGACCGCGGGAACAGGTGGCTTTCGACATCGGCATGGCGAGGGAGTCGCTCAAAAAGCTGACCAGTTATGAAATCGACAGGGTCGTCTGCTATCATGGGGGGCTTTATGAAGACGGCGCCGGCGACAGGATCGCGGCCCTGGCGGCGCAGGCCGCCTGAGAGGATTCCGAATGGCAGAACAGGCAGAAGCGATTATCGATATTGAGGGTTTGAAGAAGACGTACACGCTTGATTCTCACCGCCGGGTCGAGGCCGTCAAAGGGATCAAATTTTCCGTCAAAACCGGAGAGATTTTTGGACTGCTGGGGCCGAACGGCGCCGGTAAGACAACAACAATCGGCATGTTGACAACAAGAGTGAAAGTGACCGCCGGTGACGCCTTCATCGCCGGAATCAATATCAGGGATGAGGTTGCCGTCAAACGGTTGATCGCGGTCGTGCCGCAACAGAACAATCTTGACCGCAGCCTCACCGCCCGCGAAAACCTCATCTTTCATGCCAAATATTTTGGTGTTCCAAAGCGGGTGCGGGAAAAGAAGGCTGAGGAACTCCTGGAGATGATGGGCCTGAAAGGGAGGCAGGACGATTACGTACGCGCCTTTTCCGGCGGCATGGCGCAGCGGTTAATGATCGCGCGGGCGCTCATGCATGAGCCGAAGGTGCTCTTCCTGGATGAGGCCACAACCGGTCTGGATCCGCAATCAAGACGGCTGCTGTGGGACAAGGTCCGTGAATTGAATAAGGGCGGACAGACGATCTTGCTGACGACCCATTATATGGACGAAGCTGATGAGCTTTGCCATCGGATCGCCATTATCGATCATGGCGAGGTGCTGGCTTTGGATACGCCGCATAATCTCAAGAGGATGGTGCCCGGCGGCAACAGAATCGATCTGGAGTTGCCGGAAGTTCCGGACCGGCTTGTTGATATCCTGCGAGGAATTGACCGGACTGGCGAAATTAGCCGCCGCGATGAGGAGGACCGCATAATCCTGTCTGTCCATGGTGGCCAGGGGCTCATTCCCGGAATCATCAAGGCGGTTCAGGAGACGAACACGGACATCCTCGGCGTCCAGCTTCACCACGTGACTCTGGAAGACCTGTTTATCCATCTGACCGGAAGACGGTTGAGGGATTAAATGAAGACATTTTTGGCTCTGTTGCAGCGGGATGTCACCGTGCTGATCCGGGATCTGCCGGAATTTGTCATGCGGATCGCGATGCAGCCTTTTCTGTTTGTCTTTGTTTTTGGCTACGTGCTGCCCAGTATCGGTCAGGTCAAGTCTTCTTATGCCAATCTGCTCTTGCCCGGAATCCTGGCGGCCTCGATGATGATGGCCGGCGTTCAGGGGACGGCCATCCCCTTGTCCCAGGACTTTGGCGCTATCAAGGAGATTGAGGACCGGCTGATGGCGCCGATTCGGGTCAGCATGGTCGTACTGGAGAAAATCGTGATGGGGACGCTGCAGGCGTGGATAGCCGGCGGGCTCGTCTTCCCGCTGGCCTGGGCCATCATGCGCAGCAACCTGTCGCTGCACGTCACGAGCTTTGGTTACCTGTTTCTCTACCTGTTTCTGGTGGGATTGGCGTCAGCCGCAACCGGGATCACGCTGGGGACGATCATTTCCCCCTTTAAGATTCCGTTGATGTTTGCCACCATTATCATTCCGATGATTTTTCTGGGAGCCACTTATTACCCATGGCACGCGCTGAGCAATGTCGTCTGGCTCCAGACAATAATACTAATCAACCCGATGGTTTACGCAGCGGAGGGATTCCGCAGCGTTCTGACTCCCGGGATTCCCCACATCCGGATGTTATTCACCATCCTGGGGCTCTTTGGCGCCGTTATCATCCTCAGCGGTATCGGCCTGCGCGGCTTCATTAAGCGGGCCTACAGCTGACGTTTATCTTTCCGCTTTCCCGGGCACGTAAAGCCATAAATCAAATCAAACCCGGGCAAAAGGATGAGGCATGATGAAGGCGGCGCAATTAATCAATGAGGATGGAAAACAGGAGCTGGAGATCAAGGATGTGGAAAGGCCGGCAGTTGCGGAAGGAAAGCTCCTGGTTGAGGTTCACGAGGCCGGGGTAAATCCGCTTGACTGGAAGATCGCCGAGGGGTGGTATCAGGCGCCCACGCCGGTAACAATGGGCGGCGACTTTGCCGGCGTCATCGCGGAGGTGGGGCCCGGGGTTTCCGGACTTAAGCCTGGCGATGAGGTTTACGGGCAGGCCGGCTTTTACAACGGCGGCACCGGGTCGTTTGCCCAGTATGACCTGGCCGAAGCCGCCAGTGTGGCGCCCAAGCCAAAAACGCTGAGCGAGGCGGAGGCGAGCGCGCTTCCCATGACGGGAATGATGGCTCTGCAGGCCCTGACAGAGCAGCTCCGGCTTGGTCAGGGCCAGAGGCTTCTGATTCAGGGCGGGGCGGGCGGCATCGGCACCATCGCCATCCAGCTGGCGAAGCATCTGGGGGCGCAGGTAGCGGTAACCTGCGCGGCCGATGAGATCGATTACGTCAAGTCGCTTGGCGCCGATGAAGCAATTGATTTTCGCGTCCGCAAATTCGAGGATGTCGTGCACGATTATGACGCTGTCTATGATCTGGTCGGCGGCGATGTTTACCGGCGGTCATATCAGGTGCTCAAGCCCGGCGGCGCTATTATATCTTCGCTGGAGCGGCCCGACAGCGAACTGATGGAGAAGTACGGCGTAACCGCCATCTACCAGTCATACGATGTCACAACCGCGCGTCTTAACAAACTAGCGGAGCTGGTGGACGCAGGCGTCATCAAGATCCACGTCGAAAAGACCTTTCCGCTACAGGAGGCGCGTGATGCTCTCTCCTACCAGGAAAATGTTCATCCCAAGGGCAAAATAGTCATCGACGTCAAATAATTTGCACCCGTGACATTTGTTCCGGGGGCTTTTCCCTCTTTTCATGCCCGCATCTTTCGCATTATCATTAGTTGTTCTTGCAACCCTTAAAAGGAGCAGCCGATGAATGCAGACAAAGCCGCACCCAAAAATGCTGGCACCGGTGCTGCCCGGATATTAATGGAGGATCCAGAGCTGTTGGGACCGGCAGTCCCGGAAAAGGTTTCTAGAAACGTAAACGATTTGCATCAGGAGCAACAGGGTTTCGGTGAGCGGGCGGCCGATTCCCTGGCCAAACAGGCGGGCAGCTGGCGGTTTATTATGGGATTTATGGCGGTGTTAGTAATCTGGATGGCTTTAAACAGCGTCGCTTTTGTCAAGGGCTGGGATCCATATCCATTTATCCTGCTTAACCTGGTGCTCTCCTGTCTGGCGGCGATTCAGGCGCCGGTAATCATGATGAGTCAGAACCGCCAGGAGGACAGGGACAGGCTGGAAGCGGACGCCGATTACCACATTAACGTCAAGGCCGAAGCGGAGCTGGAGCGGCTGCACCGCAAAATCGATCATCTCCATGCCAAGCTCGAGAGCGTTTACAGCAGTAGTGTCGAGCAGCTTTTAAAGCTGCAGGAGGAGCAAATGTCCATCCTGGGAAGCCTTTCCAAAGAAACGCCTGAATCATCAGGTTAATAGCGAAACGCCGGGCAAGCCCGCATCAGGGCTGCCCGAATCTGCTTTGCCTGAAGCGCTGCGTTCTTTCCGGGCAGCGATTTGCCTTTGTCTGGCAACCTACTGCCGCCGGGCCGCACTGGACTTTGGCGCCAGAACGAGGGCAAAGGCAATCCAGATTCCCAACACAAACCCAAAGTTGTACCAGTTGCCGCTGTTATGCACTTCGTAAACGCCGACGTTGCTTTTAAACAGCGAGATGATAAATGACACGGGCAGGATGAGCCCGTGCCAGAGGCCGGACCAGAACCCGGCAACACCGGCGGCGCCGGCCGTTCCCTGCAGCTGATCGTGCTGGGCGCAGGCGGTAAGAAATAGCGTTATTAACAAGAATAACGTCAACGCCAAACCAGCTTTGTTTCTGGACAAAAGCCCTCCCTGAGTACGCCGCCGGACAGAGCCATGATACCCGCAACGCCGTAATTTCTCACAGGCTCCTTTACAAACTTATTACAGAAACTTAACACTGCCCAACGCTTGCCGGTGCTAAAATTTTAGGGCAAGGATGTAGCCGGCGCCTGGGTCCGGCTTGGGAAGGAGACGTTTGATGTTAAAAAAACGCAAATTTAAAATAGCGGGTTTCGCTATTGTGGCGGTTGCGATTGCCGCGATTTTGGGCGGTTACGCCCTGGCCGAATCTGGCGGGCCTGTGACCGCGGCGACGGCGCCGGGGACTCATTCGCGTCAGATCGACTATAACGTATCGCTGCAGGTTAACGGCAATCTTTCCGGCGTCAATCCGAAGCTGAAAGGGTTGCTGCCGCTAAACTTGACCGCCAAGGGCAGCGCTGACGTCCAGTATTCCGCGGGCGCGGTCAGCGCCACGGGCAATCTTCAGCTGGGCGGCATTAGCCAGATCGTCCAGAATCTGACCGGGAGCGGCGCCGGCGGCAACAGCCATTCGGGGCTGGGCGGGATCGTTTCCAGCTCTCTTTCTGACGTACAGTTTACCGAGGTGAATCACGACCTCTACGTCAAGCTGGCCGGATCATGGTACGAGGTTGGCAATCTGGCCAGTCCGGCTTGCCACAAGGGCGGGAAACCCGGCGCGGCTCATCCGGGTGCGGCCGGCAGTCGCCCGAATCTCAAGAATCTCAAGAGCTATTTCCCGGGCGGTCCCGAAGCGCTGCTTAAAGATCAAAAAACCGTCGGACAGGAAAGTATCGGCGGTGTCAACACCACTCATTACAGCGCTTCCGTCGATGTGGACAAAGCCATTACCGAAGCCGAAACGGCGCTGAAAAACACCGGCAAGACGCAGCAGGCCGCCAGGCTGGATGCGGCTCGCCCGCAGATCGACGCCGCCGCCAAGGAGCTGAGCCTGGACTGGTGGGTAGATGGCAGCAAAAACCTGCGACAGGTCAAAATTGCCGTCGAGATCGACCCCTCCGGACTCACCACGCTGGCAGCTGCCCATGGAGGCAAGGATGCCCACCTGGTGAATATCCTGAAGGGAATTACCTCGGTCAAGCTCGATGCGACGATTGATCTTTCCCACTTTAATGAGAACTTCAATATCACCAAACCAGGCGGAAACACTCCTTCGCTGAAAAGCCTGCTGACATTGGCCGGCCTTGGTGGCCATCCCTGGCATAAACAGCAGGGAAGCGCTCACGGGACGGCGACAACCAAAACTGGCAGCTAAGAATATCTGACAGGCAATGAACCTAATGGGGCGCAGCTTGCTGCGCCCCTTGCTTCGGGGAAATCCAGCCGGCCCTTTCGAGATATTAAGAGCAGATTCGGGGCGCGCGGTCATGCGTACTAGCGAGGTGCTCAGGTGATATCCTTCCGGCCTGGCTTATCCGGACGCAATCGTCAATCTTAAATCTGACTGATCATCCTGTTAGCTCCGGACAATGCGCTTTTGCGCCGGGCATCGCCACCTTACCCCGCAGGGAAAGACAGCCAGGGCAAAGCCAAGGGATATATTCCTCGGAGACGCTTCAGGACGGCTCCGTGCTCGAAGCTGATCTCTCGAAAAAGAAGGTTATCGACAACAATGTACCTCCGTCTGCCGCAGACCTCTCCATCGGTGGCATGGATGCGTTCGCCGACGGGAAAATCTACCCACCGGCCCGGTCCCGGCCGGCCGGCAAACAACGGGCAGGCGGCGATCATGCCCGGCGGCAGGTTCATCAATATCGCTGATAGTGCCGATGGAGAGGTCGTTAAAGTGGATCCGGGACCGATAGGATGGTGCAGCAAGTCCCAATCGGTGGAGAGCCCCGGTCGACAGTTTTTACTCCCACCGGCGACACGGCATACATTGCCGTATCACATCAGCCGGTGGAGGATGAGGGCAGCATCCTTGTTTACGCCGTCAACAAGGATAAAGTAACCGGCCAACATTTCAGCTTTCCCGCTCCACCGGCAGCAGGGCTTGTCCAATAGCTCAAACTAACCGGGTATTAAAGAACAGACCGGTTCACCACGTTTGTGAAGGGGGCAAAGAGTTTTGATACGTAACGCCAACCACCGGCAGAACAGTTTTTTTTCCATTCCCGATATCAGGGATCTTCCCCGGGGCTCTCTTTTTTGGGCCGCATTATTACTGGCGCTGCCGGCGCTGGTCCTGCTTTTTTCTTCTTCCTGATAAAGCAAACGAGGACCTGGGTGGCCGCATGAGGACATAACTTGGTAAGATGCTGCCGCGGAGCAAGGGAAGAGGAGGCAAAGTCGATGCTGATTGGCGAATTTAAGGCTTTAATGGAACGCCTGGCGCCGGTTGCCCTGGCGGAGGATTGGGATAATGCCGGGCTTCAGGTGGGTGAGGACGGCGATGAGGTCAGCAAGGTGCTCGTCAGTCTTGACGTAACCGCCGAAGTCGTGGCTGAGGCTGAATCTGCGTCCTGCGACATGATCCTGTCCCACCATCCCCTGATCTTCCGGCCAATTTCATCGGTAAGCGGAGACAGTCTGACGGGGCGGCTGATCCGCCGCGCCTGCACCGCCGGAATCTCGGTTTTTGCCGCACACACCAATCTCGACTCGGCCCGCGGCGGACTGGCGGATATTATCGCTGAGCTGGTGGGTCTGAAGAAGATCGCACCGCTCGCGGGAGCCGCTTCCGGTTGGTCCAAGCTGGCGGCCTTTGTCCCTCCGGACGACCTGGAGCGGGTCAAGGCGGCTCTGTTCGCCGCCGGCGCGGGCGTCATCGGCAATTACGAACATTGTTCTTTTACAGCCGGGGGGACGGGAACTTTTCTGCCGGGCGCAGGCGCGCATCCGGCGGTCGGCGCTTTAGGAAGCGATGAGTCCGTGCCGGAGCAGCGTCTGGAAATGGTATTCCCCTCGGGTCTTGAAGATGATGTCATTGCCGCTCTTAAAGAAGCTTCCTCCTACGAAGAGCCGGCTTATGATATTTACCGGCTGGACACGCGGAGGCACAGCGCCGGAGCCGGCCGGATCGGCGAGCTGGAAAGTGCGATGACGCTGTCCGATTTGACCGGGATGGCTGCCGTGCTTTTTGGCCTCGATGAAGCCCGGTTTGCCGGATCCCAGGACCGCTTAATTCGACGCGTCGCCGTCGTGCCGGGAAGCGGCGCCGGTTATATCGGCGCCTGTGCGGCGCGGGGAGCTGACTGCCTGGTGAGCGGCGATTTCAAATATCATGATGGAATTGAAGCCCGGGAGCTCGGACTTGCCTTGATCGATATTCCCCATGAAATTAGTGAAGGTGTTTCGCTGTCCTCCTGGTCGTCCCGGCTCCGGGTCGAACTGGAGAAAGCAGGTGGCGATGTTCAGTTGATCTTTTCGTCGATTTCGCGCGACGTCTGGCAAAAATCACTCCGGCGTGAGACCGGCGGCGCCGCCCTTAAAGGAGAAGAGTCGATGCATATGCTGTTTGTTGACGGCGGTTCCCGGGGAAATCCGGGTCCGGCGGCGATCGGCGCCGTCCTGCAGGACCCGGAAGGCGGCATGATTGAGACGCTGTCCAGCTATATCGGCGTAGCCACAAATAATATCGCTGAATACCAGGCGCTAATCGCCGGCGTCGAAATGGCTCTTGATCACAATGTCAGGCGCCTGGCGATTTTTTCCGACAGCGAGTTGATTGTGCGCCAGCTCAAGGGACAGTACAGGGTTAAAAATGAGCGTTTGCGGCCATACTTCCAGGAAGCGAGGTCAGTTCTTTCCCGTCTGATAAAGTTCGACCTCCGAAACATTCCCCGCAGTTCAAATGAGCTTGCAGATGGCCTTGTCAATAAAGCATTGGATGAATCCCGGAGCTGAATTTGACGCTAAGCCGGGGAGAAGGATTCGCCGATAGCTTTTCCGCAGAACGGGTTTTGGTTGCCGTATCATTCACCGCCGTTCGATATCTCGAGGGCAATCTTGAAAGCAACGATAGTTATTCCAACATACTGGAGGGGGCCCGCGTCCGAAGCGCCCATGTGCACGCTTGAGTCTGATTACCTTTACGACCATGCGACGCCGCTGGACAGCGAGGGGACTCTTGGCCGGGCTCTGGACAGCCTGTCCGTTCTCAAAAGCCCGGAAGATTTTGCCGTAGCCGTGGTGGCCGCCTCTACCCGCCGTGAGATCAAGCAGGCGGTGGAACTCAAAGTGCAGTCAATCATCGCCCGGTATGATTATGACTTTCCCTTCCTGATGATCGGCCCTGATGAGCTGGTTCTCTGGCGCCGCCGCCTTGTCCAGGCCGGGTTTCGTGAATACGACGATTTTCTTGACCTGGATGGTTACGCCAATATCCGCAATATGTGTCTCCTGGCCGCCGCTCTAACGGAAGCGGAGGTGGCAATTCTGTTTGATGACGACCAGGTGTTTGAGGATCCGGAATACTTGACCAAGGCGCTTGAATTTGTTGGCCGCGAGCATGAGGGTAGCTTCGTCGCCGGCGTGACGGGATATTATGTCCGCCCGGAAGGAGGATATCTGGCTCCGCCTGAACAGAGCACATGGCAAAAGACCTGGGGCGGCCGGAAAGCCAGAAATGAGGCGCTCAAGGTTATCGGCGAGCCACTTAGACTCAAGCCGGCGCCGCTTGTCTTTGGCGGCAACATGGTTATTCACCGGAGGCTTTTTGAATCAGTTCCCTTTGATAACCGGATTCCCCGCGGAGATGATCTTGACTACATGATTAACGCGATGTTTTTCGGGCACCGGTTCTTGCTGGATAATCAGCTCTGGATCAGGCATTTGCCTCCTCCCAGGTGCGCGCCCGCATGGCATCAGCTCCGGCAAAATATAGTCAGGTTCGCGCGAGAGCGGGCCAAGCTTGCCACGCAACGGCCCGGCCCGGGCCTGCACGCGGTCGATCCTGCCGATTTTGACCCTTATCCCGGCCGGTTTTTAAAAGATAACCTGCACGACATCGTCGCCAGCACTAGTCTGGAGATGGCCGCTGATTACCTGGCGGCCGGTATGGAAGAGGATGCGGCGGAGTGCATGGTTAATATAGCTATCAGCAAAGCCGAATCGCGCATCCGGGGCGATGCCTTTGGCGAATATCTGGCCCGGCAGCAGAAATGGGAAGAATTCATCCGGCTGCTTCCCCAGATGCATATCTGGTCGCCGGCTGCCGGCAACGACTAGAGCTGTCCCGCAGGCGCTGTCTGCTGTTACTCGCAGCAAAGCCGCAGTTGAGGGCCGCGAATCACTGACGGGCAGACTTTTTGGCACCAGGCCGATGCAGTCCGCACGCTGGAAACGATGGCGTCTTTTCCCTATAATTCATAGCGCACATAGCGCACCGGCGGATGTAGCTCAGCTGGCTAGAGCGTCTGCTTGCCATGCAGAAGGTCGAGGGTTCAAATCCCTTCATCCGCTCCAAAACCGGACATTGGAACATTGGACGTTAGATTTTGGACAAGCAAGATCCAGAATTGAGCGTCCATTACCTGCTTTTTAGGCGACGTGGCCGAGTGGCTAGGCAGAGGTCTGCAAAACCTCGTACAGCGGTTCGATTCCGCTCGTCGCCTCCATAACTTGATCGGGCTCACTGTACTGGCGGATTCCTTCCAGCCTTCCCAGCCGCTAGAATATGGTAAGTTGTTTCACTTCAAGATCCTCAGCCAATCGCCGTTTATCTGGACATAGAAACCCGCGCCGTTCCGGGCCTCAGCTGGGACCGGCAGTACATCACCGTCCTTGGTTTTTATCATGAAAGCACAGGGCTCAGGCAATTAATCTGGCCCGATTTAAGTGCTGAGTCGCTGGCGGCAGAGCTGCCCGACGCGGAGCGCGTCTACACTTTTAATGGCAATGCCTTCGACCTTAAGGTAATCCGGAGCCAGCTCGGGATCGAC
Organism: Actinomycetota bacterium; assembly: GCA_023489275.1. Lineage (GTDB taxonomy): Bacteria > Actinomycetota > Thermoleophilia > BMS3ABIN01 > BMS3ABIN01 > JACWAD01. The sequence goes on along the minus strand of JAMDDD010000031.1, from coordinate 5,020 downwards.
CTGCTGAGCCGCTACAAGAGTCATGACCTTATGTATGATTGTTGGTATCATGGACTCAAAGGCGGACTTAAGGCCGTGGAGCGGCGGCTGGGCATTGTGCGCTCGCAGGCTCCGCTCCTAAATTATCAGATCCAGGGCTGCTGGACGCGCTGGAAACACAAGCAGGATGAAGATGCGCTCAGGCGTCTGCTTAAATACAACGAGGAAGACGTGATGAACCTGGTCCTACTTAGAGAAATGCTGGGAGTCTAGACTGGACCGGGCTGGAGCCCTGCTCCCGATTTGCCCTGCTGGCACCCCGGGGCTCTAGCGTGATATCTTTGGTTTCTGTGGATGTCTTCCGCCGCTGCGACGGCTCGCCAGACGCGCCGGCAAGGCGCGCGCAAAAAACAAGATTTGGAGGTTACCGCCGATGGATTGGGGCATGCAAAACCGTATTTCCAGAATCATTAAACCGGCCAGCGGCAGGACTGTGATGCTGGCGGTGGACCACGGCTATTTCATGGGACCGACGACGGGGCTGGAGAAACTTGGCCGCGCGGTTAAGCCCCTGTTGCCATACGCTGATACGCTCATGCTGACGCGGGGGGCGCTCCGCTACTATATCGATCCGGGAGTGGACGTTCCCATCACGCTCAGGATGTCGGGCGGCACCAGCATTCTAAACAAGCAACTGCTGCACGAAGGCAGCGTCTGCAGCATGGAGGATGCCGTCAGATTGAACGTTTCCTGCGTGGCCTTCTCCATTCTCGTTGGCGCTGAGTACGAGCGTGATACTATCCTGGCATTTACAAAAATGGTTGACGAGGCCCGCTCTTATGGCATACCCAGCCTCTGCGTTACCGCCGTCGGGCGGGACATGGTGCGGGACGCCCGCTACATGGCATTGGCATCGCGGATGGGCGCTGAGCTGGGAGCTGACATCGTCAAGACTTATTACGTAGAAGGCTTTCGGAAAGTCGTGGAAAGCTGTCCGGTGCCGGTGGTTATCGCTGGGGGCAAGAAAATCCCGGAGCGCGACGCTCTGCAGATGGCTCATGATGCTATTTCCGCCGGGGCCGCCGGGGTTGATATGGGACGAAATATTTTCCAGGCCGAGAACCCGGTGGCGATGATCCAGGCGGTGCGCGCCGTCGTTCACGAAAACGCCGGTGTTGATGACGCATACGGCCTGTACCGCTCGCTTAAGTCCAAGCTCGGAGCAAAAGCAAAACCCAGGGCAAAGGCAAAAGCAAAGCCCAGGGCGAAAGTCAGGGCCGGCCGCTAAATCTGTGAAAATCTGCCATGCGCCGTTACTTCTCTCGCGGGATGTCTGATTTGAATTTAGATTTCATCCAGAATCCAGTTTTCAGGATCCCAGGTCCGGGTTTTGTTCTCCAAAATCCAGTTTCCAACATCCAGGATCTGCTTTCATGCGCGTAGCGATGTACTACAGCAACCGCGACCTGCGGCTGGAAGAGATGCCGGTTCCTGAGATCGGGCCGGGCGAGCTGCTGGTCCGCATCGAGGCCAGCGGCATCTGCGGCAGCGACGTGATGGAGTGGTACCGCGCTGATAAAGTGCCATTGGTTCTGGGGCATGAGATTGCCGGGCAGGTGGAAAAGGTGGGGGAGGGGGTTTCCCGTTTTCGCCAGGGCGACCGCGTGGTTGTTACGCATCACGTACCGTGCATGAGCTGCCACTACTGCGTGACCGGGTATGAAACCGTCTGCGACACTCTCCGCACTACCAGTTTTGATCCGGGCGGGTTCGCTGAATACGTGCGGGTACCCGCAATTAACGTTGATCGCGGCACGTTTCATCTTCCGGATTCTGTTTCCTATGAAGAAGGATCTTTTGTGGAGCCGCTCGCCTGCGTTCTGCGCGGCCAGCGGCAGGCAAACTTTCAGCCGGCGCAGTCGGTGCTGGTCATTGGCAGCGGCATCTCGGGCCTGTTGCATGTGATGGCGGCGGCAGCCCGGGGAGCCGGGCGCATTGTTGCCACGGATGTGCTCGATTACCGCCTGGCAGCGGCCACGACATTGGGAGCCGAGGACGCGATCAGCGCCCTGGACGATGTTCCAGCCGCCTTTCGCCGGATAAACGGGGGCCGCGGCGCCGATCTTGTTATTGTGTGCGCCGGAGCTCCGCAGGCAATTGAACAGGCGCTTGCCGCAGTAGCGCGTTCCGGCACCATTCTTTTTTTCGCAACAACAAAGCCGGAAGTCTCCATTCCCCTAGCGGTCAACAAATTCTTCTGGCGCAACGAAGTCACTCTCACCAGCAGCTACGCCGGCGGCCCCGCTGATTGTAAAATGGCCCTCGAGCTGATCAGGGCGGGCCGCCTGCCCGTTTCCCGGACGATTACGCACCGGCTGCCGCTCGCGGAAACCGGCCGCGGTTTTGACCTGGTTGTTAATCCCAAGGACTCGATCAAAGTCATCGTTGAGCCGCAGAAGTAGGCGCGGCGGCTTTAAAAGCTTTTGCGGTCACCGAAAGTTTCAGGATGGTATCCGTGGCGATAAATTCTGAACTTTACCGGAACTGCTGAAATGCCGAAAAATCTACTGGCAGTTTTTTAATTCGAGAGGTTTGCCAATCAAGCCCCGATTGAATGAATCAAGGGTGGTGCAAAATGTCAAAGAAAGGTGTGGCAATTGTCATTGGCCTCGCATCCGTTGATAAACATTATCGCGAGATGCTAAAAAGCAGTCCGCACGAGGCAATGGACGGGTATGAACTAACGGGAGAGGAGATGCAGGCGATCGCCGGGATAGACCACAAAGAGCTTGACAAGTTTGCATATACCTTAAACCACAGGCTGAAAGAGTGGTTTGTCAGCTGGGCGATCTAGGGCCTGTCCGATGTCATCCGTTCAGGGCGCTTCGGGAATGGCGCCGGTTCCTTCATAATTCTCACCGGCCATTCCGTAAATGCAGTAGTATGCCTGTTTGGTGCTGGCGCCTTCGGTCAGCTCATGGGCCGAGTAGACCGGACATTCGCCGCAGATGCATTCTTTTTGCGTGACACCAGTTTTTGCCTTGCCATGGCCGCAAAATAGCTTTGTGACCATGTCCATGTGGATGAGTTCGTGCACGCGCCCGGGGAAGCTGGGGCACCGGCTGCAAGCGCAGTGCGCGATATTGCTCAAGCTGATGTGAATTTCCTTCATTTTTTGCCTCCCTGCTGGTTTTTTGCCCGACCTGTCCCGGAATTTCCAATCTGTGAAAATGATGTGATATTCGTTCGCTTCTACCCCGGATTATTCTGCGTAAAACGCGGTTTCTTGCCTTGCAATAGTGAGACAGTTAAAATGAAAAAGCTACCAGCCAAACGCTTTCGCCCGGCAGGCTCCCGTATCTCAACGGGCGGAATTTCATTAAACCGTGGGCGATTAGCTCAGTTGGGAGAGCACCAGCTCGACAAGCTGGGGGTCAGTGGTTCGAACCCGCTATCGCCCACCATCTTCTTCCCCCGCGTTTATGGCTTAACCAAGCCATTTCTTTACGGATAAATCGATGACAGCGAACAGGGTTCGAACTTCATTGCACGAAATTTGATTTACAAGAACATAATTTCAGTCGATGTCTGGAACGCTATGAATGACGAACTTGATAATCCAGATTTACGGAAGTTGCCCCTTTGGGGTTTTGGATGGGCGTATCATGATGATGTTTTGCTATCAAAGTTTGACTCGCCATCTTCTTTGATAGATTCATACATCCAATCGTCCCAATTTCAAACGAGTTTTTTAAAAGTTGGGCTTGCAGCGGGTTTACATGGTCCATTTCAGTCATCATCGCTCACCGTGTCTGATTTCCGCCAGGTTTCAAATGATGAATTCATGAAGAAAATTGATGCCGTCAGGCAACCGCCTGGATTTACAGTCGCTGCCAGCGATGAGCAATGGATAAGACTGTTGGCTATAGTGAAACAGATGGCGCTAAAACCTTGGTTATTTGTCCTGACACGCACAGAAGAAGATAAAGAGTTATTCCACGAATGGGGATTTGTCCTCGGAATTGTTTTTCGCGAATTTCTTGCAGGGTCTCCAGAAGATTGCAAAATTGAAAGACTTGTGATTTCACTTGATTAAGATGCATTTTTAGAAATAAAGGGGGGTTGAATGCCATCAGAACGGACAAACGAAGCAACGCGTCGGGAGTGGCGAGAATTGGGCTTCTTCTACGACCGCGACGATGACGCAAAAGTCTGGCGAATCATTGGAACCAGAATTGGAGTTCAGAGTTTCATTAGTGCGTTAGCGAAGTTCGCTTCAAACCTGCGCAATGAGCGGCTGTCCGAGCACGACCACCTAGGCCCGTACATGTATCTTAAAATCGGCTCATGGCCTGAACCCGAAATAACGGATGACTGGATAGCTGGGCCTTTATGGTCGTTGGGGCGTTTATCTGATGAGATCAAGAACCGAGTAGCGGAAGCAAACAATAATGAGAGCTTGTTATTCCGAGAGTTTTTCGCGCCGGATTCCCTTTACGAGCTGAGCATTGAACTTAGACCAGAGCCGTTTGACCCCGCGAAGGAAGATCCGAATTGCTGGTAATGGCGAAAATTATTTCTAACACCGCCATCAACCGGGGCTGTCAAATGCGCGGCTTATTCTTCGCGTTGTTTTTAAGAGTCAATTACAGCGATCGTCAGCCGGCCACATGTTAAAACTCGTCGACACGTTTTCAGTTTTGGCCCGAGAGCTGTCGCAGTCTCTGCAGAACGAAGGGTACGAGGCACTCGCCGACCAGATCGATGCCGCATTGATCAAGCGCGTCACCTTCGATAAGGAGGCGAATGCTGGGCACATCTATGTCGAACCTTCGCGAACGCTAAACGTCACAGAAGCTAACATTGTAGGCGTGCGTCACGGCAAGACTATCCCGGTCGAAACACAATTTTGGAGGTCAAGTCCAAAATCTTCTGTAAATTGCCTTCGTCTCCAAGATCCGGTTAACTGATTGCCACCAGCGTGCGGTCCTTGCTGTTTGTTTCGGGTTTGCTCTCCATCAAATCTTCCATGTTCAGATAG
>JAMDDD010000008.1 GCA_023489275.1 Actinomycetota bacterium | reverse complement strand
TGGCGTCGAAGAGCGCGGCGAGGTTGATGAAAATCTGAGGCTGACATACCGCTATATCGATCTGCGCCGCGAGGAGATGAGGGACAATCTGCTTCGGCGCCACCGGATAACGCGTATTCTCCGGAAATTTCTCGACAGCCATGAGTTTATTGAGGTGGAGACGCCCGTTCTCACCAAGAGCACGCCTGAGGGCGCCCGTGATTTTCTGGTGCCGGCGCGGCTGCAGCCGAAGAAGTTTTACGCCTTGCCGCAGTCTCCGCAGCTGTTCAAGCAGCTGCTGATGATTTCAGGCATCGACCGCTACTACCAGTTTGCCCACGCTTTCCGTGATGAGGACCTGCGCGCGGACCGGCAGCCGGAGCACACCCAGGTTGATCTGGAGGTGTCGTTCATGACCGCAGACGGGATCATGGGCCTGCTGGAAGAGATGGTTGCCGGCCTTTTCGGCGAGGTGATGGAAGTCAATTTGAAACTGCCCTTTCCGCGCCTGACCTATGAAGAGGCGATGCTCCGCTACGGCTCCGACAAACCGGATCTGCGCTACGAGCTGCCGGTTGTGGAAGTTTCGCATATTTTCCAGGGAGCCGAATTTGCTGTTTTTGCCCGCGCTGTGGAAAACGGTGGCGTGGTCCGGGCCCTGCGCGTCCCCGGGGGCGCGGCGCTATCGCGCCGCGAGGTTGACGAGTTGACGGACTTCGCCATTCGCGAAGGGGCCAAGGGGCTTGCCTATCTTCACCTCCGGGAAGGTGGCCAGATAGCCTCCCCGATCGCGAAATTCCTGGCGCCGGAAGAAATCCAGGCGGCGATTAGGGAAACCGGCTCCCGGGAAGGGGACCTGATTTTGTTTGTCGCCGATCTGCCCCGGATCGCGGCGCCGGTGCTGGGGGCGCTCCGGTCAAGAATCGCCGCCGATTTGAAGCTTGTCTCTCCCGGCTGGAGCTTTCTCTGGGTGACGGAATTTCCCATGTTCAGACTCGATGACGAGACCGGCGATATCGTTGCCGAGCATCATCCGTTTACGCTGCCGACAGCCGATACGCTCGAATTTTTGCAGGAAGATCCGCTCCGCGTCCGCGGCAGCCTCTACGATCTGGTGCTCAACGGGGTGGAGATTGCCAGCGGCGGACTTCGCATCCACAAGGAGGAAATCCAGCGGCAGGTGCTGCGGACGCTGGGCCATGAAGAACACCGGATGGAGTCCGATTTCGGTTTTTTGCTGGAAGCGCTTAAGTACGGCGCGCCGCCGCATGGCGGCCTTGCTTTCGGGCTGGACCGGCTGGTGATGTTGATGTCCGGACTGGAAACCATCCGCGACGTGATCGCCTTTCCGAAGACGCAAAGCGGTGGCTGTCCGCTCACGGGGGCTCCCGCCACGGTAGATCCCCGGCAGCTGATGGAACTGAAGCTGAAGCAGTAGCAGGGAGCCCGGTGGCTGCGCCAATTGGCGGGCAAAGGGTTTAGATGACCATTGCCGAAGATAATATCGTATGTTAGTATAGCAGTGCTCGACCTTGTTTGTGATCTGTAACTTTATTGAGCCAACATATTGAGTACGGGAGCTTCGTCTTCTCCCGCTATCCGAGGGTAGCTGGGGAGCAGCACCCACCTGCTGGAGCAGGTTCAATAAATTGCCAGACACGGCAAGGTGGAGCTTTATTTTGGAGGAATTAATTCATGAAGAAAATTCCGACGATTTTGGCCGCGGCGCTGATTCCAGTGTTCGTGGCTTTTTTGATTTGCGGGTGCGGCGGAGCCGCCGCCGGCGCCCCCAATCCCACGACGGTTGCCTCCCATGCGGCGGGCGCGGGCGGCAAAGCCAGCCCCACCGATAAACCGGAGAACCTGATTGGCCAGGCGGTGTCGCCAACCAAACAGTCGCCGTCAGACTTTCAGAACTCGATCAAGGCACGCCGCCCCGTCGTAGTCACTTTTTACATGACCGGCGCCGCCGACGACAATTACGTCCGTACCGCGATGACGGAACTGGAAAGCCAGTATACGGGACAGGTTGATTTTGAGGATTATCTTTTCTCTGACGCATCGAGCTTTGGTGATTTGACGTCGCTCCTGAAAGTTAATACAACTCCCAGCGTCATTATGATCAATAATCAGGCGAAAGTTCAGCGAGCCTGGACCGGATACGTGGATAAAAAATCGCTGCAGCAGGGGATCACGGAGATTATCGGCGGTTAAGGTAAATAAGACTGGTCATTCATTCAATCGGGATCGACAACAATTTGTCATTCCCGGTCGCCGCAGGCGGCGAAGAATCTGGTTTTTTCGGTTATTTCAGCCCCGTTTTCAGGGGCTGTTTCTTTTGTCTTTTTAAGGATTCACTTTCAAAACGGCAATCAGCCGAAGCCGGTTAAATCAGCTGACTTTTTAGATATTATTTAGCCATGGATGGATTTGACGGCATGGATGATTACGGCCCGCGAAAGGGGGCAAAAGCAGCCGCGGATGGCTACGGGGAAGCCGGGAGCGAAGCCTGCGGCGCCCGGTTCAGGCTGTCGCTGTTTTTTGAGGGACCGCAGGTCGGGAAGATTTTGATTGACGCCGAAGGCTCGGCGGCGGCGGTTGCCGCGGGCGAGGCCCTGTCGAGGATGGCATCGGGAAAGCATTGGCGGAGCGCGGCGGCGATACCGGCGGCGGAGATCGAAGCGGCGCTTGGGCCGGCGCGGCGCAGCCAGGGGCAAAAGCCGCCTGCGGAGACAGCCTCAAGGGAAAAGGCGGCCGGATTTGCCATCGAGGCGCTCCACCGCGCACTGGAAGATTCAATCAGACGGAAAAGGTTTCCGGCTGCGGGGCAGACTGTCCAGGGTTCGGTTCTGGTCGCCATGAGCGGCGGCGTCGATAGCTCGGCTGCTTGCCTCCTGCTGAAACGGCGGGGCCTGAAAGTCCTGGGTATTACCATGAAGCTGCTTGGCGGCGGTGCCAATAATAACTCGCCGGACATATCCTCATATCATCCAGCCGGGGCCGCCGCAGCATGCTGCTCGCCGGACTCCATCCGGATGGCTCGCCAGACCTGCCATCAACTGGGTCTGCCTCATATTACGGTAGATTACATTGCTGACTTTGAGTCAGAGATAGTCCGGAGTTTTTTTGATCAGTACATGAGCGGCCTCACTCCCAATCCGTGCGTCAGTTGCAATGCGGCTCTCCGGTTTCCCGGACTGGCGCGACTGGCGCGACTGACGGGCGCCGGCAGCATCGCCACCGGTCATTACGCCCGCATTGTCAAGTCCGGAAAAATGCCGGCGCTGGCCCGGGGAGATGACCCGGCCAAGGATCAGTCTTACATGCTTTGGAGCATCGATCCGGAGTTGCTTGGCCGGATCGAGTTTCCCCTGGGGGGACGGGATAAACTGGCGGTCCGCGAACTGGCGCGCGCGGCCGGATTGCCGGCCGCGGGCAGGCCCGACAGCCAGGATATCTGCTTTATCCCGGACGGGGACTACCGCGGTTTTATCCGGTCGCGCCTCAAGGCGGAAGGAATCCCCGAGCCCGGAGAAGGCCTGATCGTCGATGCCGCCGGCCGGCCAATCGGAAAGCATCAGGGATTTTTCAATTACACGATCGGCCAGCGCCGCGGCCTGGGCGGCGGCGCCGCTGAACCGCTGTTCGTGAGCGGCACCGTGCCGGCGGAAAACAAGATAATTGCCGGTCCACGGGAGGCGCTGTCAGTCAGCGAAGTAGAGATCGGCGCTGTCAACGTCTTTCAGGATTTAAGCAAATCTGAACGACTTGACGTCCAGCTTAGATATAACACAAAGCCGGTTCCGGCAACAGTTCATACCGGCGATGGCCGCTGGCGAATCAGGCTGGCCAAGCCGGTTTACGGCGTGGCCCCGGGACAATCGGCGGTGCTGTACCGCGACGATCTGGTGGTCGCCGGCGGCGTTATCACCGGCGCCGGCTGAGCCGCAGATTTAACATTGTGCCGGCGGCCGCCGAATCCTGTCTTTCCGGGAAGCGTAGCGGCCAGGAATCTGCTTTTATCGCGTCATTGGTTAAGCCAGACCATGACGCGGTTGCGGCCGTTATTTTTTGCCCGGTAAAGGGCGGAATCGGCCCGGGCGATGAGAACTTCTTCTTCCAGGATGGAAGGTTCAAAGCTGGCGACGCCGGCGCTGATCGTCACCCGCGTCGGCGGCCGCCGTCGTGAATAGCTGAACGCCGTCGCCGAGATAACGCCCCTGATCCGCTCCGCTACGTCCACCGCCGTCTTCTCGCCGGTGTCCGGCAGGATGATCAGGAATTCCTCCCCGCCGTAACGGGCCACCAGGTCAATCTCCCTGACCTCTTTTTTCAGAAGCGATCCAACATCGGATAGCAGCTTGTCACCGGCAACATGGCCGAAGGTGTCGTTGTACTCCTTGAACATGTCCAGGTCCATCAGGATGAGCGAAAACGGCCTCCCGGTGCGCTTTGACGCGGCCAGCGAGCTTTTCAGGCTGATGTCCATGAAGTGGCGGTTGGCGAGCCCGGTAAGGGGATCGTGGAGGGAAAGCTCTTTTGTCTTTTCGTACAGCCTGATCTTCTCGACGGCGACGGCCAGCTGATTTCCAATCGCCATCAGCACCCGTAGCTGCCGGTCCTTGATGCCGCGGTTGGGCTTCATGTAGAGAAACAGGACGCCGATGGTGTTATCCACGGTCCGGAGCGGGATGATAACATGGCCGTGAGGCTCCATGCCCGGATAATCGATGCAGTGGCGATCGTCGCTGGAAATGTTCGAGGAGATGATCTGTTTGCCGTTGGCGGCAACGGTGCCGCAGAGGCATTCGCCGACCTTGAGATTCTCATGAGCCTTGATGAAGGCTTCGTCGTGGCCCAGGTGAGCCGCCAGCTGCAGGCGGCTGTCCTCAATGAGGAAAATGCCGCCTTTATGCTGAACGTCAAGCAAGCCCAGACCGATCACCATTTTCAGTGACTGGTTGAGCAGCTTGCCGATCTCGGTTTCTTTGCTAATCGCCGACGAGATGTCAAACAGGATGGAAAGCTCCCGGTTCACATCTTCCAGTTTTTCATTGTAGCTGCGAACGCGAATCTCAGCCGTTTTGTTCTCGGTGATGTCACGTGATATTCCCAGTACGGCCGTTACCTCGCCATTTTCGTCGGTAAGCGGCGTAAAAGTGGTGCTCAGCCAGGCAGAGCCGTGCGGAAAGTGAGCCCTGCTCTCGCAGGACAAGGAGGCGCCACTCTCAAAAACCTGACGAAGGCCGCTCCGTTGTTCTGCGGTAAATTCCATTGGGAAAAAATCGCAGCGAGGCCGACCCATCATCTCCTGGGGTTTAAGACCAACCTGCTGAGCGGCGAAGTTATTGAGGTAGAGGATCTTGTCGTCAGGCCCGACGATGAAGATGAAATCCTGGGCCGACTCCGTCAAAGTCCGGTAATGGGTGTTCCGCCACGGCTCCAGCTCCAGCTGGCCGTCTGATGAGAAATCTGGACGATCCTCTGGCATCCGAAATCCTTGTTTTAAAAAACAAATTCGAGCAGCCGGCTCATGGTACAGCCGGACAAGAGTCATCCATTAACAGAATACTAGAATTATGAAAATAACGCACGTGTTTGACAAAAGTTATTAAGGCGCTATCCGCTTTTTGCGCGAAATCTAGCGGCCGTCTTCCAGTGGGGGCGGCTTGCGGGTTTTCAGTGCCGTCAAAAAGGGGATATCACGATTGCTTCGCCGGCATGGACGCCCCGCAGGCGGGGGTGGCGTTGGGGTAAAAGGCGCCATAAACTATGTTAAGATACGAAAGCCACGCCGTCACTCTACGGGAGGAAAAGCCAAATGGATTGGACAGCGATCCTTGAAGCGGCACTCAGCTTCTTTCTGGTCGTCATCGCGCTTGCGTCTGCCTACCTGCTGCTCAGGATTGGCGGAACATTTGGCAGGATAAACACATTTCTCAGGCGAATGGATGAAGAGGTGATTCCGCTGCTTTCCCGGCTCCAGGTGACGATGGATGAGGTTAACAGCCAGCTGGGAAAGGCGGACGAGATGATGAGCACCCTGGTTGATGTTACGGACAGGGTCGAGACCACCGCCAGGGTCATGCAGATGGCGGTGACCACTCCGGTAAAAAAAGTAGCGGGCCTGTCGGCCGGCGTCTCGGAGGCGATTTTATCTCTGTGGTCAAGTAGTCGGGGAGACAAAATTGAGTAATTTGGTATCCAAAGCTGGTTTAGCTATCGTCATCGGCGCCGCGGCGACGATTATCTACGCGCAGAAACGGGCGGCTGAGACAGGAAAGGATATGATGACAGTCCTCTCCAATTTGCCGGATGAGCTAAAAAAAACGCAGGCTGACTTGAAAATCAGGATCGAAAAAGCTGTCAATGCCGGGAAGCAGGCGGCGGATCGCAAGGAAAAAGAAATCGACCAGCAGCTTGAGGAAAAGCCACCGGAACCGGCAAACATTGATTACGTCGTTTGAAAGTGCTGCGGAAGCCTTTCTTGTGACCGTCTCTCGAGTTAAATAATCGGCGCGGGTTGATGCATCTGCAAGTTTTAATCGATGTTTAGTCTTCGAAACACCGGGTAAATCTAAAACTCCCGGACTTTTCTGATGATTCGTTAAGGCCGGGGAAGCGCGGGCAAGCGGGCGGACGGAGCTCTGGGACAATGTTGCACAAGGCTTCCGGCCGGAGGGTATCCACGCTATCGAAAAAAGTGGGGTCAAAAGGTCCTTCGTCATGAAGGGCAAATTCGATGGAGGTGGTCAGATGCCAGCGGTATTGTGCGGTCCCGATCCTACAATCAGTGTTCGTCATCGTCGCAACGAAGAAAAGCAGTTGCTGCACGCGTATCACACCATGGGCGATTCCCGCGCCCGGGAAGAGTTGATCGTTCGTTACATGCCTCTTGTTTTCGGTGTCTCCCGCCGGTACAGTCAGCGGGGAGAGCAACTTGAGGATCTGGTGCAGGTCGGCTGCATCGGTCTCATCAAGGCGATTGACCGGTTTGATTCCACCCGTGGCGTGGCCCTTTCCACCTATGCGACACCAAATATCATCGGTGAAATCAAGCGCTATTTTCGCGACAAGGGGTGGGCGCTGAAAGTGCCGCGGGGAATGCTGGAGCTTAACATTCGCCTGGAGCAGGTGACCAGTACGCTGGCCAGCTCCAACCACCGGTCGCCAACAGTCGAGGAACTGGCTGACGCCACGGGAGCCTCACCGGAAGAAGTTATGGAAGCGATCGAGGCCGGCAGGTCCAGGAGCGCCCTATCGCTGGATCACCGGCTCGGCGGCGAAGAAGAAGACGACAGGTCGCCGATGGAGTCCATCGGCGAATTTGAGCCCGGCTTTGAGGCTGCGGACCGGCGGATCATCCTCGAGCCGGGAATGGAGCAGTTAAGCAAGCGCGAGCGCATAATCCTGCATCAAAGGTTTTTTCAAGGCTTGACTCAGTCACAGATAGCAGCGAACATAGGCGTATCGCAGATGCATGTGTCCCGCCTGATCCGGAGAGCGCTGGCAAAGGTGCGCGCCGAGATAGAGCAGCGGGAGGGAAAGGAGAGTTGATACGCCTAGTTGAAAAGTCACGAGATTCGCTCCAGGTTTCGCGAGTTTTTTGAAAGGAACGGTCACCAGAGCCGCCCCAGCGCGTCGCTGGTACCGGTAAATGATCCTTCGGTGCTGCTTACCACCGCCGGTATGCAGCAGTTCAAGCCATACTTTTTGGGAATTCAACAGGAGCCGCACCCGCGGCTGACGACCTGCCAGAAATGCTTCCGCACCACCGACATCGACAACGTCGGGAAAACGGCGCGCCATCTTACCTTCTTTGAGATGCTGGGGAACTTTTCCTTCGGCGATTATTTCAAGGAGGGCGCGATCGATCTGGCCTGGCGCTTCTCAACGGAGGAACTCAAGCTGGACACGGACAGGCTGTGGGTCAGCATCTTCCAGGGAGACAGCGATGTGCCGGCCGATGAGGAAGCAAGGAGCAACTGGATCAAAGCGGGCCTGGCGGAAGATCGAATCGTGCCGCTTTCCACCGGCGACAATTTCTGGTCGGCCGGGCCCACCGGTCCCTGCGGTCCTTGCACTGAGCTTTATTTCGATCTGGGAGAGGCCGCCGGCTGCGGCCGGCCCGATTGCCGGCCCGGTTGTGATTGCGACAGATTTGTCGAGTTCTGGAACCTGGTGTTCATGGAATTTAACCGCGACGAAGCTGGAGTTCTGACCAGGCTGCCGCGCCGGAACGTCGACACCGGGATGGGACTGGAACGGATTGCCGCCGTCATGGAAGGCAGACTCAGCGTGTTTACCACTGATCTTTTCCAGCCTTTAATCGACTTTGTCTCTGAAACGGCCGGAGTCGAGTATGGCGAAGCTGAGAAGCACGACCGTGCTATCCGCGTGCTGGCGGACCACTCGCGGGCAATCGCTTTCCTGATCGCCGCCGGCGTTTTCGCCGGCAATGAAGGGCGCGGTTACGTGCTCAGAAGGGTGATGCGCCGGGCCATCCAGGCGGCATCGACGCTGGAGATCAGTAAGCCGTTTCTGGCGAGGCTGTGCCGGCAGGTGGTCGCGCAGATGCAAGGAGCCTATCCGGAACTGGCCAGAAACCAGAAGATGATCGAGGAGGCCGCCGCGCAGGAAGAGGAGCGCTTCGGTTTGACGCTTGAGCAGGGAAATGCCATTCTCGCGGAGACCATCGCTGCGACCAGGGCCGCCGGCGGGCACACGGTAGAAGGGGAGGTCGCCTTCCGCCTGCATGACACGTATGGTTTTCCATTTGATCTGACCAGCGAGATTCTGCACGATGAGGGGCTCGAAGTCGATACGGAGGAATTTGACAGGTTAATGGATGATCAGCGGCGCCGGGCGCGCGCTGCCGTGAGGTCGGTGGGCGACGAGGAGCGTGAAGCACTGGCCGAGCTGGGGCGCCGGGCCAAGGGCGGCTCTGGTGACCGTTCCTTTCAAAAAAATGAACTCTACACGTCGATCGGAGATTTGAGGGAACTGGAGAATGGGCGGGTTGCCCTCAAGTTGCGGGAGTCGCCCTTCTACGCGGAATCGGGAGGCCAGATCTCTGACACTGGCTGGATCCACACTGATGATGGCAAAGCCGATGTCGCCGGGGTGATCTCGCTTGATGGTGATCAGGTGATTCTTGCCGAAGTGGTGGAAGGCCGGGTCGAGGCCGGGGCCCGGGCAAAAGTAATGGTCAACCGGGTGCGCCGGCACGCTGTTGCGTGCAATCACACGGCCACGCATCTGCTTCATAATGCGCTCAGGCAGCTCCTGGGTGAGCAGGTGCGCCAGGCAGGTTCGTCCGTCGGTCCGGAAAAACTCCGCTTTGATTTCACTCACGGCGCGGCGCTGACGGATGGGGAGTTGAGACAGATTGAGGACATGGTCAACAGAAAGATTATCGAGAATCACCCGGTGAAGGCGTTTACGACCACCAAGGAATATGCTCATGACATGGGAGCCATTGCCCTGTTTGATGAAAAATACGGGGAGTATGTCCGCGTCATCGAGGTGGGCGACTTCAGCCGCGAGCTCTGTGGCGGCACCCATATTGACAGCACGGCGGAGATCGGCGCGTTCAAGATTATTGCCGAATCCAGTGTCGGCGCCAGCCTGCGGCGGATTGAGGCAATCACCTCAAAGGCGGCGATTGATTACCTGCGCGAACGCGAGCAGCTGCTTGCCGAACTGGCCGCGGAGTTAAAGACCGACCCGCTCCGGCTTCCGGATGCATTGGCGCGCCAGCAAGAAGAACTGGCTGGGCTGCGGGAGCTGGCCAGGGACGCGGCCGCCGGAAAGATGGCTTCGGCAGCGGTCGATTTGGCCGGCCGTGCGGAAGAGGCGGGCGGCATCAAGATCCTGGCAGAAGAAGTAATAGTGAGCGATGCGCAGCAGTTGCTGGATCTGTCGGACGCCCTGAGAGAGCGGTTGGGCGCCGCCGCGGTATTACTTGCCGCTGATATCGCCGGCGGCGTTAGCCTGGTGGCGAACTTTTCCGATCAGGCGGTTGAGAAGGGATTAAAAGCAGGCGATCTTATCCGTGAAGTTGCCGTGATTGTCGGCGGCAAGGGCGGCGGCCGGCCCGGCATGGCGCGCGGCGGCGGCAAGGAAACAAGCAAGATTGGGGATGCCCTCGCCAGCGGCAAGACCTGGCTGCGGGAAAAGCTCGCTTAGGCCTGCATCTTTTTTATGCCCGGCAACAAACAAGGTAAAAAATGCGCCCGCGTTATCGCGCTTGATTACGGGAAAGTCCATACCGGAGTCGCCATCAGCGATCCCTCTGGCACTATCGCGACGCCGCTCGAAGAGATTTCCGATGCGGCCGGGCGCGCCGGGCTCCAGGAGCTTCAGCGGCTAGTCTCGAAAACCGGCGCCGGCACTGTAATTGTCGGGCTACCGGTGTCATTGAGCGGCAGGTTAGGGCCGCAGGCCCAAGAGGCGGAAAAGTTTGCCGAAGATCTCCGGAAGCAGGTTGGCGTGCCTGTGATTCTTTGGGACGAGCGGTTTACCAGCAAGATAGCCGGCAGGAGCGTGGCCGTCAAGAAATCCAGGCGCCGGGACTCGACTCATAGTCTGGCGGCCAGCCTGCTTCTCGATGACTACCTGCGCTCTGCCGGGAGGGTGTCGTGATGGCGCCCAGGACCGGGTCTTCCCATGGTGGTGGCGGACGAGGCGGAAGCGAAGCGCGCCGGCGGAGGCGGCCCGGCAGACCGGGAAGGAGCCTGCTCTTTATTTTCTTGCGCCGTTACGGCATCTTCATCGTAATTGGCGCCGTCATTATCGCGGCGATCGCCACGACCGGAAGCCCCCGGATCCTGGCTGGCGGTGAGGCCACCGTCCGCGTCCCGGGAGGAACCAGCGCCGGGCAGATCGCCTCTCTGCTTTCGGACTCGGGCGTGATCGCCAGCAAGGATGATTTCATGCGCGCCGCTGATGACACCGGCGCTTCCGGCAAGCTGAAGGCAGGCGTTTACCGGTTTCAGCGAGGAGAGCCCGTTCAGAACATCATTTTCGACCTGGAATCGGGCCGGCAGGCGTCTGAGGGAAAACTGACCATTCCCGAGGGTTACAGCGATGCCGATATCGCCAAACTGGTATCGCTGCGGACGCCGGTCTCAGCCAGTGAGTACCTGGCGGCCTCGACCGCCTCCGGCAAGCTTTTGCCGCTTGCGGGCGCCGAAGGCGCCGGCACGCTGGAAGGATTTCTATTTCCCAGCACCTACAGCCTGGACGCCGGCGCCAACGCCGCCTCGCTTGTCTCCCGGCAGCTGGCGGCCTTCCGTGAACAGACCGCGCGGCTTGACTGGAGCGGCGCCGCCCATGTGCGGACCGCTCCGGCAAACCTGACTCCATATCAGATTTTGATCGTTGCCTCAATGATTGAACGGGAGGCGAAGGTTCCGGAAGAGAGACCGCTGGTTGCGGCGGTAATTTACAACCGGTTGGCCTCAGGCATGAAGCTGGAGGTCGATGCGACTGTCCAGTATGCCCTCGGTTACTGGAAAGACGGTCTTACTAAGCAGGACCTGGAGATCCGATCGCCATTTAACACCCGCCTGTTTTCCGGTCTGCCGCCGGCACCGATCTGTAACCCGGGGCTGGCTTCGATGCAAGCGGCGCTGACTCCGGCCAAAGTTGATTATCTTTACTATGTGGCCACTGGCGACGCCGCCGGCCACCACTTCTTCACCGATAATTACCAGGAATTTCTCCGGCGGGTAAACTCGCCGGGTTAATTCGGGGGTTGCTCAGTCTCGCCGGGTCTGATGATTTGGTTGTAAACCAGGAGGGGATCTGCGAGGGGGGTTTGTCTCGGGCTGCCTGATCTGTGGCCGGCTTCCCGCGCGGGAAGCCATCGCTCCTGCAGCTGTCCATTCGGCGCCGGAATATTTATTTTGTTCAGGAAACCCAGATCACACCGGGGCAATTTTCAGATCAATTCCCAGGTGATAGTGGCAGATTTCGCGGATGGCCCGCCACACCTCCCGCGCCGTCCCGGAATCGATGATGATTTCCGGAACCGCGCTCAGCGGCTGTTTAAGCAGCGCTTCCATCGTTGTCAGGGCCGTCACAGAGAGAGGAAAAGCGTCCGCGCGGCACTCGTTGCAAATGGCCCCGCCGGCAGCCGCGGAGAAACGGGCCGGAGCCTCGATGCTTCTGCCACAAAGCGGGCAGTTATCCAGGAGGGGCAGATAACCGGCCAGCAGCAGCAGCTTCAGGTCTGCGGAGAGCGCCAGCAGCGGCAGGCAGGCCGGCGCCGCGCTTGATTTGACCAGCCGGTCCAGCTCATCCAAAAACCTGACCAGCAGGTTATAAGTCCGGGGGCGGCCTTCCAGATCGTTGGTTTCCCGGGCCAGCAGATTAATGAAAGACAGGCCTGCCTTGAGCGCCGCCGGATGGTCGCGGCTGGCCGCGTGCGTCCTGATAGTGTCGGCGCTGGTGAGCGTGTGCAGACTCCTGCCCTCATGGAGGCTCACCCTCAGGTAAGTAAACGGCTCCAGACGCCCCCCGAAGCGTGAGCTGACTTTTCGCACACCTTTAACAACGGTGGGAACCTTGCCGCGGTCGAGGGTAAACAGGGTCACGATCCGGTCGGCTTCGCGCAGGCGGTGCGAGCCGAG
Source organism: Actinomycetota bacterium (assembly GCA_023489275.1). Taxonomy (GTDB): domain Bacteria; phylum Actinomycetota; class Thermoleophilia; order BMS3ABIN01; family BMS3ABIN01; genus JACWAD01. Next base: position 57,472 of record JAMDDD010000008.1, on the reverse strand, counting down.
GACGACCGCTTCGGTAGAAAAATCGCGTGGCATGAAACTATTATAGCGGGAGCGGTTATGCGGCAGCTGTGAAGGGCATTTCCAGGCCGATGCAACTCGTCACGAATTACTTGCACGGGTGACGAAGGTGGCGGAAGTTTACAAACCTGCTTGCTTTCTATAGAATTACACACCGCTTTGGACGGATACCCTACCTTTCAACAGATTATCCTATCGCTGCAGAACTACTGGGCTTCGCAGGGGTGCGTCCTGATGCAGCCATACCATACTGAAGTGGGTGCCGGTACCTTTAATCCGGCGACTTTTTTACGAAGCCTTGACTCCAGGCCCTGGCGGGCGGCATATGTGGAACCGTCGATCCGTCCAACTGACGGGCGCTACGGTGAGAACCCCTACCGCCTCTCCCATTATTATCAGTTCCAGGTGATTCTCAAACCGGCTCCGGCGGACTGCCAGGACCTCTACCTGCGCTCCCTGGCTCATCTGGGCATAGACCTGGCCGCGCATGATGTTCGCTTCGTCGAGGATGACTGGGAGAGTCCGACGCTGGGAGCCTGGGGGCTTGGATGGGAGGTCTGGATCGACGGCATGGAGATCACCCAGTTCACTTACTTCCAGCAGGTCGGCGGCATCGACTTGGAGCTGATGCCGGTGGAGATTACCTACGGGCTGGAACGGATCGATATGTACCTGCAGAAGAAAAACAGCGTCTACGATCTGGTATGGGCCAACGATGTTACATATGGAGATATCTATCAAGTCAGTGAGGAGCAGTTTTCCCGTTACAATTTTGAGACCGCCGACGTGGAAGCGCTCCAGGCGCACTTTAATGATTTTGAGCAGGAGTGTGAACGCTGTCTGGCTCACGATCTGCCGTTGCCGGGTTACGATTACGTGCTCAAATGTTCGCACGTCTTTAACCTGCTTGACGCCCGCGGCGTGATCAGCGTCACCGACCGGACCGGCTACATCGGCCGCGTCCGGAATCTTGCCCGCCGCTGTGCCGAGATGTACCTTCTCCGCCGTAAACTCGGGGAAGAGTCATGAGCGGCGAATCCCGTGATTTCCTGTTTGAAATCGGCTGCGAGGAGCTGCCGGCGGCGGCGGCACGCGCAGCATTAAAACAAGCGCGTCAGCTGGCGCTGGAGGTGTTTGCGCGCCACGCCACCCGGATCAATCCGGCAGATCTGAGCGTCTGGATTACACCGCGGCGGATTGCCATTTTTGTCGCGGGTGTCCCCCTGGAGCAGCAGCCGGAAGAGATCGCTGAACGCGGTCCCCGCGCTGAGGCCGCCTTTGACAAAAGCGGCGCTCCCTCCAAAGCCGCGGCCGGGTTTGCCAGAGCCAAGGGGGTCGATGTCGGGTCGCTGGAAATCCGGGAATTTGAGGGTAAGAAGTTTGTCTTTGCCGTGAAAAGGCCCGAGCCCCGTCCCGTTAGCGACCTGATTGTCGATATTTGCATGCAGATTCTGGCGGGCCTCACTTTCTCCAAGAGCATGAGGTGGGATTCTTCGGGGCTCAGGTTCTCGCGGCCGGTCAGGTGGCTGGTGATAAAATTTGGTGACGAGACGCCGCCGGGCCCGGCAGCCTATGACAATTTGCCTGTAGGCGGATCAAGCCACGGCCACCGTTTTCTGTTTCCGGGAGAGCTGGCGATTGAAAGTGCCGGCTCGTACCGGGAGCAACTGGCGGCCGCCGGCGTCGTCGTCGACCAGGAAGAACGCCGCCGGCTGATTCTTGAAGGCCTGGCAACGGCGGCGGGAAAGCTGGGGGCATCCTTCTTTGACCCTGCCAGAGAACTGGAAGAAGTTATCTATCTGGTGGAAAATCCGAGCGTACATTTTGGTTCTTTTAGCGAAGAGCATCTGCGGCTTCCCGAAAAGGTCCTGATTACGGCGATGCAGTCGCACCAGCGCTACTTCCCCCTAAGGGGCGAGGATGGGTCCTTAATGGCAGGGTTCTTATATGTGATGAACGGGGATCCCGGCTGCGCCGCGGAGATTACCGATGGTAACGAGAGGGTGCTGGAAGGCCGGATCGAGGACGCGGAATTCTCATATGACAAAGACCTTGGCGCCGGCATCGAGGCGATGGCGGCCGGTCTGGACGCAGTCACGTTTCACCGGCGGCTGGGTTCATTGGTGGACAAGAGCAACCGGCTCTGGTCACTGGTCGAATTGTTTGCCGATCTTGTCGATCTCTGCGGGCCGGACCGAAAGGCTGCCGCGACGGCGGCGAAAATCGCCAAAGCCGACCTGGTCAGCATGATGGTCCAGGAATTTCCTGACTTGCAGGGTTACATGGGATCGGTATACGCCGGCCTCGAAGGCTACCCTGCCGAGGTTTGCCAGGCCGTCGCCGAGCAGTACCTGCCCGTTTTGGCCGGCGGCTCCCTGCCGTCGTCGCCCGCTGGGGCGGCTCTTTCGGTCTGTGACAAGGTTGACAATATCGTGGCGGCTTTTTCGGTAGGTGAGCTTCCGACTGGATCACGGGATCCGCACGGATTGAGGCGGTCGGCTGCCGGCCTGATGGAAATCTGCCGCCGGTTTGAATTCGACTTCAATCTGGAATCGCTGCTGGCGGGTTCGCACCGGCTGTTTATCGAACAGAAAACTGATGCCGGCAAAGACGCCTCCATTGCCGGCGCTGCCCTGGAATTTGTTCTGGACCGGCTCGAGCAGCGGCTGGTCGAAAGCGGCAAAGCGGTGGAGATCGTCCAGGCGGCGCGCGCATCCGGCGCCCGGAGCCTGTTCCGGATAATTTTACTTGCTGACGCCCTGGATACTTTTCGCTCAACGCCGGCGTTCGAGGATTTTTATACGGCTTTCTTCCGCTGCAGCAAAATTGCCGCAAAGGCCGGAGAGAGCGTGGACCCCGCCAGCGTTAATGAGTCCCTGTTTGTCCACGGCAGCGAGCGGGAATTGTACCGGCACGCGGCAGTGATGGCGCCAAAAATCGAAGCTCTGGCGCGGGCGCGAAAATACGTTGAGGCCCTTGAGCTTGCCGGAACCATCCGGCCCGCTGTGGACCGGTTTTTTGACGAAGTCCTGGTAATGTCAGAAGACGGGCGGGTCCGCAATAACCGTCTGGCGCTCGTGCTGCGCGTGGCTTTGCTGCTGGGGGGGTTGGGCGATCCGATGCTGGTCGCGGCGGCGCCCAAATAATCCCGGAGAAATGAGCCCCGGAATAACCGATATCCCTCGCCGCCCGCGGCGCCGGTATGGTCTAATTTGCTTTCATGCGCTAAAATTTAAGCCCCGGATTACCGGGGTTTGTATCATCCCATTCCTGGACCGGGCCGAGGTGTGAGCAATACCTTGTTTTGCGGTTCCAGGAACATCTGACCTTTTGATCTTGGGAGGAAAAAGTGGGCAAGAAGTATGTGTATGACTTTTCGGAAGGCTCTCGCGACATGAAGGGCCTGCTCGGGGGGAAAGGGGCCAATCTGGCTGAGATGGCAAACCTGGGCATTCCGGTCCCTGAGGGTTTCACGATCACGACCGAGGCGTGCATCGAGTATGGCAATGATGGCAATCGCTTCCCGGACGGGCTGGATAATCAGGTCAACGAATACCTGGCCGCCCTGGAGGATAAGACCGGCAAGAAGCTGGGTGATCCGGACAACCCCTTGCTGGTGAGCGTGCGATCCGGCGCCAAATTCAGCATGCCCGGCATGATGGACACCGTGCTCAACCTCGGGCTTAACGACGAGTCGGTCAAGGGTCTGGCGGCCCAGACCGGCGACGAGCGTTTTGCCTATGACGCTTACCGCCGTTTTATCCAGATGTTTGGCAAGGTAGTAATGGAAGTAGAAGGGCAGCTTTTCGAAGACGCCATCACTGTTCAGCGGGAAAAGGCCGGCGTACAGTTCGATAACGAACTTTCGCCGGCCGATTTGCAGGAGCTGGTGGCCGCCTTCAAGCAGATCCTTGAGAAGGAAACAGGCCGCTCGTTCCCATCCGACCCGCGCGAGCAGCTCGATCTCGCGATCGCGGCCGTCTTCCGCAGTTGGGGTGGCGCCCGCGCCGTAACCTACCGCCGCCACTACAATATTTCCGATGACCTGGGCACCGCGGTTAACGTGGTGTCCATGGTTTTTGGAAACATGGGCGACGACTCCGGCACCGGAGTCGCCTTCACCCGTAACCCATCTACCGGCGTGAAGGAGATTTTTGGCGATTACCTCACAAACGCCCAGGGCGAGGATGTGGTGGCCGGCATCCGCAAGACCAAGAAGCTGGCGGACATGCAGCAGGAGCTGCCACAGGTTTTCGAGGAACTGACCGGCGTCATGCTGAAACTGGAGCAGCACTACCGCGAGATGGAGGACATCGAGTTTACCTTTGAAAAAGGCAAGCTTTACATGCTGCAAACCCGCGACGGCAAACGCACCGCGGCGGCGGCGGTCAAGATCGCCGTCGACATGTTCAACGAGGGCATTATCAGCAAGGAGGAAGCGGTAGCCCGCGTCGACGCCGGCCAGCTGGACCAGCTGCTGCATCCGATGCTTGATCCCACCGGGAAGTACGACATTATTGCCACGGGACTTAACGCCTCGCCCGGCGCCGCCGTGGGCAAGGTTGTTTTTGACGCTGACACAGCCGCCGCGCAGGGGAAAGCCGGTGAGGCGGTCATCCTCGTCCGCTGGGAGACCAGCCCCGATGACATTCACGGGCTCATCCAGGCGCAGGGTGTGCTCACATCTCATGGCGGCATGACCAGCCACGCGGCGGTCGTTGCCCGTGGCATGGGCAAACCGGCTGTTTGCGGGGCTGATCAGATCAAGATTAGCGAAGAAGAGCGTCAGTTTACCATTGATGAGCATGTTGTCAAAGAGGGCGATATCATCACCATCGACGGTACGACCGGCAACGTGATTCTAGGCGCGGTGGAGCTGGTGCCGCCCCAGATAAATGAGAACTTCCAGGCGATTGTGGCCTGGGCCGATGAGATCCGCACCATGGGAGTCCGCACCAACGCGGACACCCCCGAAGACGCGGAGAAAGCGCGCGAGTTCGGCGCCGAGGGCATCGGCCTATGCCGCACAGAGCACATGTTCATGGCCACCGAACGCCTGCCGATCGTCCGTGAAATGATCATGGCCTCCAGCGCCCGGGACCGGGCCGCCTCTCTGGAGAAACTGCTGCCGATGCAGCAGGGTGATTTCGAAGGCATCTTCGAGGTGATGGACGGCCTGCCTGTGACTATCCGGTTGCTGGACCCGCCCCTGCATGAGTTCCTGCCGGACTTTACCGAGCTGATGGTGGAGATCGAGCATCTCAAGTGTACCGGCGGCTCGCAGGCGGAGATCGACGAAAAGGAAACGGTTGCCGCCCGGGTGCGGTCGCTGAAGGAAATGAACCCGATGCTGGGCACACGCGGCTGCCGCCTGGGCATCCAGTGGCCTGAAATCTATGAGATGCAGGTGCGCGCCATCATGCAGGCGGCGGTGGCGGTCGACAAACGTTCCGGCCAGGCGCCGAAAGTGGAGATCATGATCCCCCTGGTCGGTTTTGCCGAGGAGCTCAGGCGGATGCGCGAACTGACCGTTAAAGTTTGCGATGAAGTTCTGGCTGGCGCCGCCAGCAGCCTCGAATACAGGATTGGTACGATGATTGAGCTGCCGCGCGCGGCCGTAACTGCCGGCGAGATCTCTGATTATGCCGACTTTTTCAGTTTCGGCACCAACGATTTGACGCAGACGACACTGGGCTTCTCCCGGGACGACGCCGAAGGCAAGTTCCTCACATACTATTTGGAAGAGGGCATCGTCAAGAGCAATCCGTTTGAGACAATCGATGTAGACGGAGTCGGCAAGCTGGTAGAAATTGCTGTTGAAGCCAGCCGGGAAAAGAAACCGGACATCAAGCTCGGCGTTTGCGGCGAGCACGGCGGCGAGCCGGCCAGCGTCAAGTTCTGCCACCGCGCCGGGCTCAACTATGTGAGCTGCTCTCCTTACCGGGTGCCGCTGGCAAGGCTGGCGGCCGCCCAGGCGGTGCTGGAAGAAACGGAGATCGCGTTTACGACGGCCTGAGGCATTTTACGTAATCGATATCAGACGGACGGGATGTTTTCGCTGGGAAGCTCCGGAAAAAACACCCCGTCCGTTTCTCTTTGTGAACCGAAGAAAATTTTAGGGAAAAGATGGCCGGACGGGATTTTTTCCTTCACTGAGAAGCTGCGGAAAAAAACCTTGTCGTCGTTTTTAACGCTGTTGGGCAGGATTTCGCTATGGGATCAGGAGATGACGGAATGGGAATAGCGTTGCCGCTTTTATCCGTCCGGCCGGTCGGTTATATTGGATGATACGTTAACCCTATTACCAACCAGACGAGATGAGGGATGATTCCTCAAACTTCTTCTAAAACCGAGATTGAGAGCCGGGAGGAGGACAGACTTTCCCGGTTCGCGGTCAGGGCTTCTGACAGTCTGGGGCGGGCCGTTCCGGAAAAAGGTTGCAGTCTAAGAAACTGTTTTCAGCGCGACCGCGACCGAATCGTTCATTGCAAAAGCTTCCGCCGGCTCAAACACAAGACGCAAGTATTCATCGCGCCGGAAGGAGATCATTACCGCACCAGGCTGACGCACACCCTGGAAGTCTCGGGAATCTCCCGGACGGCGGCGCGGGCCTTGCGGCTGAATGAAGATCTGGCGGAGGCGATTAGCCTGGGCCACGATCTGGGACACACGCCGTTTGGACACATGGGGGAAGAGGCGCTTTCGGATGTGCTCAAGAGCCACACCGGCCGTTTATTTGAGCATCACAAACAAAGTTTGAGGGTGGTGCAGAAGCTCGAGCGGGAGGGCAACGGCCTGAATCTTTGCCGGGAAGTTGAAGACGGCATCCTGCATCATACGGGGCCGGGAAAGCCGTTGACGCTCGAGGGTAAGATCGTCCGTCTGGCCGACCGCATCGCCTATATCAACCACGATATCGACGACGCCCTCCGGGCGGGGATAATCCGCGGCGGCGATCTGCCGCCAAATGAAATTGGCCTGCTGGGCGACACTCTAAGCCGGCGGATCGACACGCTGGTGCATGACCTGGTCGAAACCAGCCGGAGTAAAGGCGAGATCGTCCAGAGCCCGGAGATGAAGCAAGCGATGAACAGTCTGCGTCAGTTTATGTTTGATCGCGTCTACGTGGGATCGGTCGCCAGCCGGGAGATGCGGCGGGTAAACATGGTGGTAGGCAACCTGTTTAAATACTATATGGAAAATCCCCGGCTGCTCCCCCCCCTGGACGGGAGCCGGCGGCGGCGATGACATCCGGAAGGTAACCGATTATATTGCCGGTATGACTGACCAGTTCGCCATCCGGACGTTCAAGGAAATCTTTCTCCCCCGGGGATGGGAGAATGAAGAATGAACAAACCGGATTTTGACATTGATAATTGAGCATTCGATTATTTGTCCTGAAAAACAAGTTCTTCACTTCGCCCGGGATGTCAATCTTACCTGAACTGATTTAATTAGATGATCAGTTACTTTTTAAAATCTGATATCCAGTTTCCAATCCGATGTCAAGCCGGGGATTCCTGGGGCGCTGAAATCTATTTCTCAACCGGAAACCGGAAACTGGAAACCGGAAACCAGGAATTTTGGCGCTGATCAAACAGTCCTCTATCGACGCCGTCGTCGATGCCTGCGATATGCTGGATATCGTGTCACCGTACACGACGTTGAAAAAGGCAGGCGCGAACTACATGGGCCGCTGCCCTTTTCATGCGGAAAAAACTCCCTCCTTTTCTGTTGACCCGGTGCAAAAAGTTTATTATTGCTTCGGTTGCGGCGAAGGCGGAAATGTACTCACATTCATCAGGAAAAAGGAGGGGCTTGATTTTGCGGATGCCGTCCGGTGGCTCGCGGAAAAAAACGCCATCCGGATAGATTACGAGCAGGGCTCTCCACATCAGGAAGAGCGTTTCCGGCAGCGGGAGCGGGCGCTGTCGCTGCTGGATCAGGCAGCATCTTACTATGCGCGTTTTCTGGCAAAATCATCCCAGGCCCGGGAAGCTCGCGTTTACCTGAAGCGCCGGGGATTTGGCGACGCCGTGACCCGTGAATTCAGGCTTGGCTTTTCTCCCTCGGGCGGCCGGGCCCTGATCCAGGCTGCCGCCGGCAAGGGATACAAGGTGGGGGAGCTTGTGGACGCGGGTCTGGCGGCGGCCAGAGGGGAGAGATCATACGATCGTTTCCAGGGCCGGCTGATGTTTCCGTTTACCGATCACCGCGGCCGCGTGATCGGATTCGGCGCCCGCGTGCTCGATGATTCGAAACCCAAGTATTTAAACTCTCCCGAATCGGATCTGTACCATAAAAGCAGGCTTATGTTTGGCCTTGGTTCGGCGCGCCCGCAAATCATTCGACATGACAACGTCCTCATCGTCGAAGGCTATACCGACGTACTGGCGCTCTGGCAGGCGGGGATCAAGCACGCGGTGGCATCGATGGGGACGGCGCTCACCGAGCAGCAGTTGCGGGAAGTATCAAGATTCACCAAGAATGTCTATCTCGCTTTTGACGCCGACGCCGCCGGGCAGAAGGCGATGCTGCGGGCGCTGGAGCTGGCCCGCAAGCTGTCGCTAACAGTGCGGGTGGTGCAGATGCCAGCAGGCCAGGATCCGGCAGATATGGCAACAAAGGACGGCGGGGCGGAGTCTTTTCTCGAGCTTGTCGCCGCGGCGCCGGCGCTGCTGGAATATCAGGTCCGCAGCGTCCTGGCGGCGTCCAATCTCGAAACCGCCGCGGGGCGCAACCTGGCGCTGCAGTCACTGCAGAATGTTCTGGCCGCAGCCGCCACCTCGATCGAGCGGGATGAGCAGCTAAGAATTATTGCCGATCGACTCCGCCTTAGCCCTGAAAATGTGGCATACTTAATGGAGTCGATCTCTTCCCGCGCTTCCGGGGGGAATGGGCAAGAGACAAGACGGCGGGTTTTATCTCATGAGGAGATGACGGAGCGAAATTTCCTCAGTATGTGTCTGGCACACCCAGGGGAGGCCAGAAGGTATTTGCGGGACATGACTGACGCCTACTTTACGACGGAATCGACTCAGTCGGCGTTCCAATGGGTAAGGGAGAGACTTGGGGACGGCGGTGCCGGGCCTGTCTTAGCCAAGCCCATCTCCGCGCCGGTTGCGGCGCATTCGATCCTGCCTGAGCTCATCATCAAATCGCAGTCCGGTGACGGTGAATCCGCGGTGGCGCTGCACGAGCTATATTTCCGGCTTTCCGAAGCAGAGATCTCCCGGCGGATCGGCCGGCTGAAGGTTGATCTTGCACAAGGGGAGGGCTCCGACCGCTTTGAGGAGCTTTGCCGCCTCGAAGAGCACCGTCGTGAAATAATCGAGCTGATCCAGTCTGGCAACTATGAAGCGTAGATGAATCCCTCGGAAGAGCTCAGAATAGACGAGGTGCGCGACCTGATTTCTGAAGGCAGGGAGCATGGTTATCTGTCGGCGGACAGAGTGGCCGACGTGCTTCAGGATATCGAACTGACCACTGAGCAGATCGAAAATATATACACGGCTTTCCTCGACATGGGCATCGAGGTTGTCGAAGAGGATGACGATCTGATTCCGCGCGACCTCGGGGATCCCAAGTCACAGGATGAAGGCATAATCAGCCGCCTCGATCTTTCCGTCAAGACTCCCACCAGCGATCCGGTGCGGCTTTACCTGAAAGAGATCGGTCGGGTGCCGCTGCTGACGGCGGAAGAAGAGGTCGCTCTCGCCAAAAGGATTGAGCGGCAGGATATGGAGGCAAAGCGGAGGCTGATTCAGGCAAACCTGCGCCTGGTCGTCAGCATCGCCAAGCGGTATGTGGGCAGGGGAATGTTGTTTCTGGATCTGATCCAGGAAGGCAACCTCGGTCTCATCCGCGCCGTGGAGAAGTTCGATTACCGCAAGGGATATAAATTTTCAACGTACGCCACCTGGTGGATCAGGCAGGCAATTACCCGGGCTATCGCCGATCAGGCCCGAACGATCCGTATCCCCGTACACATGGTGGAAACGATCAACAAGCTGATTCGCGTGCAGCGCCAGCTGCTTCAGGACAAGGGTCGCGAGCCGACCGCGTTCGAGATCGCCCGGGAGATGGATACCACCACGGAAAAAGTGCGGGAGATCCTGAAGATTTCCCAGGAGCCGGTTTCGCTGGAAACGCCGATCGGCGAGGAGGAGGACAGCCAACTGGGAGATTTTATCGAGGACAGCGAATCGGTGGCGCCGGTGGACGCGGTCTCTGACATTATGCAGAAAGAGGATCTTTCTGAAGTGTTGGGCAGCCTCACCCACAGGGAGCGGAAGGTGATCGAGCTGAGATTCGGTCTCAAGGGCGAGCATCCGCGGACGCTGGAAGAAGTGGGGCAGAAGTTTGGCGTCACCCGGGAGCGGATCAGACAGATAGAGGCAAAGACGCTGGTAAAGCTCAAGAGCTACCGCGAGTCCCAAAAATTAAGGGAGTTTCTGGAGTAGCTTCCAATCAAATCTTGACCAGGCAATTTACCCGTTGATGACGGGATTTTTTGTGTCCTTTTTCAGCCTTGAAAAGACCCCGCACGTGATTCATAATGCGGGTACTCCATTATGCTCCTCGGTAGCTCAATGGTAGAGCAACCGGCTGTTAACCGGTTGGTTGCAGGTTCGAGTCCTGCCCGAGGAGCCAGTCTTTGCAAGTGCTCCGGCCGGCGTCCAGGCCTTGACCGGTTGAGTTATATCGTTTTATTGCTAAATTATTGCGGCCAATCTGGCGGCAATTGTTTCTCCATTTAAGGGATATCCCCGATACCGATTCGGCCGCTACCAGTTATATTAAAGCTATGGTTGAATTTCATTGCCCATATTGCGGCCAGGCAAAGGTCGAGTCGTCGCCAGACAGGTTTTCCGGGTGCCGGTTTTGCGGATTTAAATCGGCGCTGATAGATAAGGAAGATAGCAAGATTTTAATCGTGGACCGGGACATGCCTTATTTGCAAAAGCGATGCGAAGAGCTGAGCGAGCAAATGCCAGAGACCGAGATCATCGTGGACAGGCGCGTCAGTCAGGATCCGCAAGACCTGCAGGACCGGCGGCAGATGGGAAGGCATCATAGCTGGTCATCCGCCGGCTAGGCCGAAGGCAGCGGTATGAGCGACGGCCCCAGGCCTGTTAGAGTTTCGCCAGCGTTTCTCCCAGCTTGTAGGCCGAGTCTAATGCTGCCTGCCGGGATTCAATCTCACCCTTGGCGTCAACCCCGCGGACAAGCAGATACAGGTCTTCACGCGGCGATACCGATATAGCATCGAAAAAGTACCTTATTGTCAACTTTGCGCCATCAAACAGCCGCTCGCCCCGTGTGCCTCCCACGCCGATGAAAGCTCCGTACCGGAGCGGCGCTCCCGTCCGGCGCGGTAACGGCTCCTTAAGGATATACTTTATGGCCCAGTATCTCTGGCATCTGTCGATCATCGCTTTTGCCTGTGCCGGCAGGCCCATAAAAAAAATGGGAGAAGCAAGCACGATTCGGTCGGCGCGCTCCAGCAGGGCGTAGACGCGGTCCATATCATCCGCGGTGCTGCACTCGCCGCACTCGTAACAGTCGTTACACTCGGTGCAGCCGTGGATATTCATGCCCGCCAGCCGGATCTTCGACACCTCAGCACCGGCGCCGGCGGCGCCCGCCATGGTCTGATCAAGGAGGGTCTCCGAGTTGCCACCCAGCCTCGGACTCGCAGATATGCCCAGAAACATTACCATCAGATGATTCTGCGAACCTTCGCAGCAAGCGGCAGCCGGCCCGGCGGCAGGGGGTTCCCGGCCGGGTAGCCGACGAGAACCAGCGCCACCAGGCGCCGGTCCGGTCCGATACCCAGGAATTGCCCTGCCAGCTGCGGGTCAAAGAAAGTAAACCAGAGGCTGCCGAGCTCCATTGATTCGGCCGCCAGAAGCATGTTCTGGATGACGGCGCCGCAGGCATATTTATAACTGTCCGCGGTTTCCCCCGGACTGGCTTGCTGCACCGGGGTTGCCGGCACGCCCACGACCGCGATGATGACCGGGACATTTGTCAGGAACTTAAAGGAATAATTTTGGACCGCCGCCAGGGTTTCGTCCTCGCCGGTCACTTCGCCGGGAAGCGGGCGCACGTAGCTGAACCCCCGGATGGCGATATGCCCCGTTCGCTTTGCCTCCTCCGACAGCTCGTAAATTCTCCTGCGGGCCGCTTCCGAAGTGATGAGAATGAATTCCCAGGGCTGTGAATTTGCGGCTGACGGCGCCCAGCGGCCTGCTTCCAGAATGGCTTCAACCTTCTCTGGCTCTACCGGCTCGGCGGTAAACGCCCGGTGGCTGCGCCGGTTCTTTATCGCTTCAAGCACATCCATGATCGGTCCTTGATTGATTGCTATTTGTCACAGGAGTAAATCTTTAATCATGATTTTAATCTAGTTACCAATTTTTAATAAATAGCAAACTAAAGCCGGCGCCGCAAACAGCCGGGGGCGGGCAAGACATTTTGAGCCTTGCCAATGGCTTGTTCGCAGCCAGGCCGAGCGAAAAGGACTTGGGCTTTTGCGGCTGGCTGCAGCAGAACATCCTGCTGGTGAAGGCGCTTAAGAACAGTCCGGCCGATGCCGATTAAGAAGAACAAATTGGAGGATTTGCGTGAATCAGTCCGGTATAAATCCGGAAAAGATCGAAGAGGCCGCGAGCAGCACGCAGATACTCATCGTCGATGATGAGTCGTCGGTGCGGGATGTGCTGCAGCGGTTGCTTTCGTCTGAGGGATATATCTGCCGGACCGCCACATGCGTGGAAGCAGCGATTTCTGCTCTCGAGTCGGCGCCGGCCGACCTGGTGCTGAGCGATATCATGATGCCCGGCGGCTCCGGTATTGATCTCCTGACTGAGGTCCGCCAGCGGTGGCCGGATACGATGATGATGATGATCACAGCTGTGGCAAGCGCTCAAACGGCTATCGACGCCATGAGGCAGGGCGCCGAGGATTACATCATCAAGCCTTTTAATTTGACAGAAGTTCGTATGGCCGTTGGCCGCGCCCTAGAAAAAAGAAATCTGCTCCTGTCCAATCGGGATTATCGTAAATCTCTCGAGAAGAAAGTTGAGGAGCAGACGGGTGAAATCAGGTCGACGTTTCTCGGGGCGATCAAGGCGCTGGCGGAGGCGCTCGAGACCAAGGATCCCTACACAAACGGGCACTCCCGCCGGGTTACGGAGTTGACGGTGACCATGGCCAAAGAGATGGGGCTGCCCCGGGAAGATGTCGAGAAGATCAGGCTGGCCGGCATGCTTCACGACATCGGCAAGATCGGCGTTCCTGAAGACATTCTGCATAAACCGGGGAAGCTGACTGCGTTGCAGTTTAGCAGCATTCAGGAGCACTCCGCTATGGGAGAAAAAATCCTTATGCCTATTATCAAGGACCCGGAGATTCTGGAGATGGTGAGATGTCATCACGAGCGATTTGACGGGCGTGGCTATCCGGACGGGTTGGCAGGTAAGGAGATTCCGATCGGGGCGAGACTAATGGCAGTGGCCGACGCTTACGACGCCATGACCTCAAACCGCCCCTACCGCGAGGCAATGCCGCCGGAGCGTGCGCGCGAACAGCTCCTGGCCGGCAAAGGCAGTCAATTCGATCCGGCGGTCGTCGATCTCTTTATTAAGGTCGAAGATTGCCAGGAACTTCCGTTCTGTCCCGTTTCCGGCCGGCCTTTCGCAGTGCAAAAAAAAGCCAGCTAAAAGCGGATCCAAAACATTCGCCGGGCTTCGCCACGGTGGGCAGGTCCTGATCCGTGACGTTAAGTCAATAAGGATCTAAAAAAAATCTTAAAGTTTATCCCCGACTGCTACCGGGTAACCTGAAAAAAAAGCAAGGCGCTTTTCTCTCATTCCTGATTTTAGCGCGTCCAATGCTTGTGATTAGCTTGTGGTTGCCTTTTCCGCGGCAAATAACAACAGGAAGGAGGATAGCATGAAGATGTACGACTGCGATATTTGCCTCTCCGCCGGATCCGTAAATCAGTGGGGATATTGTGAGATTTGCGGTGAGGAATATGAAGACCCCGGTTCTCTGGTGGATTGGGAATCGCTGGCAAAACCGGCTGATTCTGAAGAAGAAGGCCAGCTTATAGGCAGAACCCCTGAGATGGTTGAAAGCAAGGGTGCCGTCTAGGAAGCCTGTTTTGTCCATAATCCAACAGCTAAAATGCAATGTCCGGTTTTATGTTTTACGCTGTCCGAACCCGCATGATATAATCCTCCCATTCATAACGGGGAGCTGCAATCAAGCAGCTGAGAAAGTGATGTTTTCGCTGACCCTGCGAACCTGATCTGGATAATGCCAGCGAAGGGATGACTCTTGGCCGGGAGCCATGCCGCCGCTGTGCGGTTTTTTTATTTGTTCGAAAGCCCCAAATGGAAAGGAGCAAGATGTCGGTATTTCATCCCATTGATGAAAAGGACGTGACCAAAGCGATTGTGGGTAGTTTCATGAAGCAGTTTGAAGAGTACTCACAAAGCGATGTCATAATTGTCGGGGGCGGCCCCAGCGGCCTGATGGCAGGGAGGGATCTTGCCGCCAATGGTTTTAAAACCTTAATCGTCGAGAGGAACAATTACATCGGCGGCGGTTTCTGGATTGGCGGTTATCTGATGAACAAAGTGACGCTGCGGGCGCCGGCGCAGGGAGTGCTGGAGGAGCTGGGCGTACCGTTTCAGGAAGCTCAGGAAGGTCTTTACGTTGCTGACGGTCCGCACGCCTGTTCCAAGCTTATTGCCGCAGCCTGCGATGCCGGCGTCAAATTCGCGAACATGACAATTTTCGAAGATGTTGTCATCCGTGATGGTAACCGGGTAGCCGGCGTCGTCATCAACTGGACGCCGATCAATTCGCTGCCGCGGGAGATCACCTGCGTTGATCCGGTGGCAATCGAGGCCGACATGATCATCGACTCCACCGGGCATGACGCATGCGTGCTTTCGAAGCTCGAGCAGAGGGGAATGGCCGAAACGGTAGGCTTCGGAGCCATGTGGGTAGAACGCTCCGAAGACCTGATCCTCGAGCACACCGGTGAATTTCTGCCCGGTCTGGTGATCACCGGCATGGCCGTCTCGACTGCTTACGGGCTGCCGCGGATGGGCCCCACATTTGGCGGCATGCTGCTTTCTGGCCGGCGCGCCGCGGAGATTGTGACGGAGAAGCTTTCACACAAGGCTGCGGTGAAATAGTTTACTGACTTGCTACTTGTTAGACCGCTGATTGCTGGACGCGGGAGCCCGTTATGACCGGGATCTCCAACATATTCATATATGCCGAGCCAAGATGCCGCTCGATCGAGTACGAGGATGTCGCCGCTTACATCCAGGGAAAAATGCCGGCGGCAGAGGTCTTCCTGAGGGGGCCGCTTCTGGAGGAGTTCACCGGGGGCGGGGAAGCCATGACAGAGACGCGGGCCAGGGCGCTGGCGGCGGCAAGGGTCAGGCACCTGGAGGGACCGGCGCCACAGGCTCGGCAGCCGCTCAGCGGCGAGGTCGAGTACGAGCTGAGAAGGCTGCGAAACCGGGAATCATCTGTCTTCGGGATTCTTTATGACGCCGGGATGATGCTGGAAATTTGCCGTGACCTGATACCATCGACTGAATCAGGCCTTGCCGATCTCAGTATAATTTTTACAAATCAGTTAATAGGAAGCCGTGATTTAGCCGACAAACGATATCATGCGAGGACGGTTATTCTGGGGGCGCCTTCGATCGTCTCGACTGGCGGGATGGTAGAGGCTCCAGCAAGGGCTCGCGGATATTATCTCGCCAGGCGAAGCGGCGAGTGGCTTGGACTGCAGGAAGAGGAAAAAAACAGGATGGCGCGTTCATTTGCTGATGACTTCCTGGAGCTCGAAGACCCCCGGTTGACATCCGTAGCTAAAGGACTGGCAATGCAGGCGGTCGTTTACCGGTTAACAAACGAGCCTTTCTGTACTGATAAGGATTGCTGTTTGTTTAACGCTCACTGGCAGAGCGAGCTGATTCGCTCGCAGCTGGGAAGCGGCCCTGAATTTTGCCGCGTCCATAGTGATTTACTGGCAGATTATCAAGCCCTGGGGGACAGGTCGTGGACCTAGGATTATACGTCATTACCGCTTCGGTTCCCGAGTTGGGCCGCGACCATTATGATGTGGCCGTAGCGGCGATCGAGGGCGGCGCCGACACGATCCAGCTGCGGATCAAGCGGCGCAGCATGAGGGAGGCGTTAAAGATTGCCAACGCCATTCATGAAATTACCCTTCAAGCAGGGATTCCGCTGATAATCAACGATCACGTGGGCATTGCCATGGCTTCCAAGGCGGAAGGACTGCATGTGGGGCCGGACGATCTGCCGGTGACGGCGGCGCTGAGAATGCTCGGCCGCGGGAAGTTTGTCGGCAAGTCGGCCAACAAGCACGACGCCGCGGTCAAGGCGGAGCAGGAGGGAGCCGGATATGTCGGCGCCGGGCCGGTGTTTGCGACACCGACCAAACCGGGAAAAATACCGGTGGGTCCTGGCAGGATCACGAAGGTCAAGGCTTTGCTGAACATTCCCGTTATCGCCATTGGCGGCATCAATGCCGCCAATGTCGCCGATTGCATTGCCGCCGGTGCGGACGGGGTGGCGGTGGTTTCTTCTGTGGCAATGGCTAAGGATATGGTGGCGGCCACCAGGGAGCTAAAGGAAGCGCTAATGGATGCCAAGAGTTCGGCCAGCCGCAGGCGGGCCGCGGGAGGCATGGTTTGAGCACTTTGATAAATATGCTGCGGGCGGGAAATCTTCCGGGAAGGATCGCCGGCATTGCCGCCACGGAATCGATGGTGGCAGACGATCTCTGCGAGCGGATTACCGCGGGAACGATGGTGGCGCCGGCCGGAAATTCCGGACGGAGGGTGCGCGGTGTCGCTATCGGGAGCGGGGTCAGAACCAAGGTAAACGCCAATATCGGCGCTTCCAGCGAGCTCAATTCCGAACCGGAAGAGCTGGCCAAGCTGGACGCTGCGGTCCGCGCCGGGGCCGATACGGTAATGGACCTTTCCAGCGGCGGTGACACCGGCTCGCTCCGGCGGGCCCTGATATCCGCCTGCGATTTGCCTTTTGGCACGGTTCCCATCTATGAGGCGGCGTCATTGGCGCGGCAGAGATCGGGCAGCGTCGTGGCAATGACCAGGGACGACCTGCTGGGCGCCGTTGAGCAACACGCAGCTGACGGGGTCGATTTTATGACGATCCACGCCGGGCTGACGCTATCGGCGCTGGACCACTTGCAGTCGCAGGGGCGGCTGATGGATGTCGTCAGCCGTGGCGGCGCTTTTATGATTGCCTGGATGATTCATCATGAACGCGAAAATCCATTCTATGAGGACTTCGATCTGCTGCTGGATATCATGGCCCGGTGGGATGTGACCATCAGCCTGGGAGACGGGCTTCGCCCCGGTTGCCTGGCCGACGCGAGTGACAGAGCCCAGTTCGAGGAGCTGGTAACCCTCGGCAGACTGGCCGCCGCGGCCAATGAGGCGGGCGTTCAGGCCATGATCGAAGGGCCCGGGCACATGCCATTGTCAGATATTGAAGCTAATGTCAAAATGGCAAAAAAGCTGACCGGCGGCGCGCCTTTTTACGTTCTCGGTCCGCTGGTTACGGATATCGCGCCCGGTTATGACCATATCACGGCCGCCATCGGCGGTGCCATCGCCGGCGCCGCCGGCGCCGATTATCTCTGTTATGTGACGCCCGCCGAGCACCTGGGGCTGCCGACTGCGGCAGAAGTGCATTCCGGGGTCATCGCCTCCCGGATCGCCGCTCACGCCGCCGATATCGCCAAGGGCAGCCACACGGCGATGGACTGGGATATCAGGATGGCGGGAGCAAGGAAGTCTCTCGACTGGGAGGAGCAGATAGCGCTCGCTATCGATCCGCAGGCGGCAAGATCCATCTATGGAAGCCGCCACAGTGAGTCCGTAGCGGGATGCAGTATGTGCGGCGAACTTTGCGCGATGAAGATTGTCTCTGACCACCTGGGCCTGAAAGCCGGTGAGATCTCGGGTTGCTAGTTGGTGAACTTGGCGAAGAGGCACTGCTGGAAAAGATGCGCCGCCTCTTTTCGTCAGGTTTGGCCGCTTTTCCGGCAAATGTCATCATCGGAATCGGCGACGATGCCGCCGTGACTGCGCCGGTCGCGGGCAGCGAAGTCTGGACTACCGATCTTCTCCTGGAAGGAATCCATTTTCAAACGGAATGGCAAACGCCGCGGGAACTTGGTCACAAGAGCCTTGCGGTCAGCTTGAGCGACGTGGCCGCGATGGGGGCGGCGCCGCGGTACGCGCTGCTCTCGGTAGCCTGTTCTGCTTTAACCACAGTTGACTATATTTTGGAATTGTGTCAGGGAATCGCCAGCCTCGCTGCGGCCCACCGGCTCATAGTGATCGGCGGCGACACGACTGCTTCCGGAGGGCCTCTGGTTGTCGGCCTCGCCTTGTCCGGCGTAATTCCGGATGGTGGGACGGCGGTGTTCAGATCGGGCGCGCGGCCGGGGGACAGGATCTTTGTCACCGGCCACCTGGGAAACGCCGCCGCTGGGCTGCTACTCCTTATGAGGCAGGCCGCCGGTGATTTTCCCGAACTGAGGGAAGCTTTCGTCAGGCCTGAGCCCAGAGTGGAAGCCGGAATGAGAGTCCGTCAACACGGGGGGGCGGCGATGACGGATTTAAGCGACGGCCTGGCAGCCGATCTGCGCCATATCTGCCGGGAGAGCGGCACCGGAGCCAGAATTTTTCAGGCCAGACTGCCGATTTCGGATGCGCTCCTGCGGGCGTCGCGTCGCTTTGACTTTGACGTCACCAGCCTCGCTCTGGAGGGGGGCGAAGACTACGAACTGCTGTTTACTGTCCGGCCCGAAAATAGCAACCGGATTGCCACGGCCGTCGCCGCAACTGGCGTTCGCGTGACGGAGATCGGGGAAATTCTGCCGGAAGAGCGGGGCTTGCTGCTGTCTGGAGACTACGGTGAGCGGCTGTTTAAAGAGCGTGGATACGATCACTTTCTGGCCGGATGAACAAGTCAGAGTTGATCTCAGTATTAAGTGTGGCCGGCCATGACCCTGGCAGCGGCGCCGGCATTCAGGCGGATCTGCGCACATTCGGCTGGCTTGGTTTTTACGGTCTCGGCGCCGTCACGGCGATCACATCACAAAACACCCTTGAGGTAAGAAATATTTTTCCGCTGCATCCGGCGGAAGTCAGCAGCCAGCTGGAAACGCTGCTGGAAGACTTCAGGCCGGCGGCCGTCAAGACCGGGATGCTCGCCACCGCTCCCATAGTTGAGGCGGTTGCAACGATTCTGGAGCGCATTACCGGTCCCATCGTTGTCGATCCGGTGCTTGCCAGTACGACCGGCGCTCCGCTGGCGGAGGCTGGTCTGGCCGCTGCTATAGCCGCGCGGCTGCTGCCTCTTTGCCACGTAATCACCCCAAACCTTAAGGAAGCATCCGCGCTTACCCGGCGTCCGGTAAAGACCCTGGCTCAAGCCAGGACAGCCGCCGAAGCACTGGTCGAGATGGGAGCGGCCGCCGCCTGTGTCACCGGAGGCCATCTCGAAGGCGCCCCTGTCGATGTCCTGGCCGGAAAGAGCGGGACAGAAGTAATTGAAGGTGTCAGGCGCGGCAGCGGCGAACTTCACGGCACCGGGTGTTTGTTTTCGGCGGCTTTAGCCGGGTTGCTGGCGCGCGATTTCGAGCTTGGCGAGGCAGTCCGGGCTGCGAAGTCAATGGTGGAGCGAGCTGCCACCGGAGCGGTCTTACCTGGCCGCGGCTTGAAAATTCCATGGCTACAAGACCCGGTTGAACCCGGGACTGGCAACCTTTAACCTGTAAGAACTTCGACCGGCTTGCGTTGGAGGGATTCTTCTTTCCGGGAAATACGGACGATTCCAATTGAGAACTTTAAAATTTGGCGATAGGGGCAAAGAGGTTCTGGACGTGCAGTCGCGGCTCAGCAGCCTCGGCTACGACGTTGGCACCGACGGAGTAGACGGCCTCTTTGGTGCCGATACGCGCTCAGCCGTGAAAAGATTTCAGCAAAATAGCGGCTTGCTGGTGGATGGCATCGTCGGGGAAAATACCTGGCTGGAGCTGGTGGAAGCCAGGTACGAGCCGGGAGAACGGCTGCTCTATCTTAAAATACCGCCGTTTCGCGGCGCTGATGTCCTGACATTGCAACGGTCGCTTAACCGTCTTGGCTTCAACGCCGGCCCGGAAGACGGCATCTTTGGCGACATGACGGAAAGAGCAGTTTTGGATTTCCAGAAGAACTCGGGCCTGATCATGGACGGAATGGTCGACGATTCGGTTCTAAGAGTGATGGCCCGGGTAACCAAGGATGGCGATCCTCATTCCGGCGGCGCCAAAATACCTGACCGGAACGGCGGCTACGCCACCGGGCGGTCGCTGTCGGAGATGATCGTCGTGATTGATCCCGGACACGGCGGCAGCGACCGGGGAGCAATCTCCGCCAATGGCCTCTGCGAGAAGGACCTGAATCTGCGAGTAGCGGTGCTGCTGGGGGAAGCGCTGGCCGAGGCCGGTTCGGAAGTTTACTTCACCCGAGACGCGGATAATTTCACCGGTCTTTACGAACGCTCTGATCTTGCCAATCAAAAAAACGCTGATCTTTTTATCAGCATCCATCACAACAATGAATCGGGCTCCCGGGCGCAGGGCGCGGCGGCCTATTTTTTTTGCCGGCAGGGTTATTATTCCGAGAGGGGAAAGATGCTTGCCGAGCATATTGTCGACAGTGTGGCCGGGAAGCTGGGGGTAAGAGCCATACCGGCGCTGGGCCGCAATTTTGCCGTTTTACGGGAAACCGCCATGACCGCCATCCTGGTCGAGCCAGTCTTTCTTTCTGATTCGGAGATGACGGAGCTGGCCGGCTCTGAAACCTTTGCCCGGCGGGAAGCCGGCGCCATCTTTTCCGGGCTTAAGGAATATTTTAATGGCGGTTAGCAGAGTCGCCGGTCTGGCGTGGGGAAGGGGGTCAGCCACCGGCGGCACCGGCAAATTGTTAATAAAAATGCCGCAATTTGCAAGATTTTAGTTATTATTTTTCTTGAAGATTTGACTTCACCGTTTCCGCTTGCTATGGTGCACGAAGTTTTTCGTGTGGATTAAATGCCAACTGACCGGCACCAGGAGTGTCCTTAAGGAGGCGAATACAATCAGGTTTAAGCCACAATTTTCGTCAGTTACGAGTAATACTCCTCAAGGAAATACCCCTCATAAGCGCATCCCTAAAAGACTTAAAGTCTTTTTTGCTTGTCTACCCCTGATAGTTCTCGTTCCCCTGACAGCGATGGTTGCTTTTGCCTTTGCAGACCCAGCGAGTGACATTGCCAGTCAGCAATCGCAAGCGCAATCAGTTCAGGCGCAAATAGACTCCATGAATTCCCAGCTCGAAGCGAAGGTAGAGAGTTACAACTATGCCAACGTTCAACTGGGCAATATCAAGACAAGCATCACTGATAACCAGAACAGGCTGAGCCAGGCGCAGGCAACTCTGGGAGTGACCCAGGAAAGGCTTGACAAGCGAATCAGCGGGATTTACCGGAATGGCTCCTCCGGTATTCTTGACGTTCTGATGGATACAAAAAGCCTGAATGATTTTCTGTCAAATTATGACATGCTGGCAAAACTCGGCGAGCAGGACCGGAACGACGTCGAGCAGATAAAAATGCTGAAGTCCCAGATCGTGACCGCACAAAAGCAGCTTATGGGTGAAGAAAGCTCGCAGCAGTCTCTGGTCAGCCAGCTGGCGACGGACAAGAACAGCATCCAGGCGGGCATCGCTGACAGACAGCAAAAACTTGACAGTATTCATATGAACATTGCCCAATTGCAGCAGCAGGAAGCCGCCCAGCAGGCGGCCGAACAGGCTACGGAGCAGCAACAGCTTGAGGCCAGCGCGGCAGTCAGCAGCAACAGTGGCGGCTCTGGCAGCGGCGGGTCCGGAGGAGGAGGAGGTTCGTCTTCACCGCCACCGGCTCACACCGGCGGAGTCGTTGCCATCGCGATGCAATACCTGGGCGTTCCATATGTTTGGGGCGGAGCCTCTCCGGCTGGATTTGATTGTTCGGGCCTGGTCATGTACGTTTATGCTCAGGTTGGCATCTACTTGCCACACTCGGCAGCCGCGCAGTATGAAGCGGGAACGCCCATCAGTTATAGTCAGCTGGCGGCAGGCGACCTTGTTTTCTATGGAGACGGTGGTATTGAGCATGTCGCCATTTACATTGGCGGCGGCCAGATCATTCAAGCACCGTATCCGGGCACCGTCGTGCAGATTTCTCCGGTATCGGGAGGCGGCACCTACCGTGGGGCCTGCCGGTTATAGAAAAATCCGGAAATGATTTAAAAGAGCCCGGTTCGCCGGGCTTTTTTTGTGTGGCCGGTAGTTGTATTGATTAATAAAATGAATTTCAACAATAACAATCAAATTCGCGTCAGGTTTGCCCCGAGCCCCACCGGCCACTTGCACATTGGCGGAGCAAGAACCGCGCTTTATAACTGGTTGTTCGCCCGCGGCCACGGCGGCGTTTTTATTCTTAGAATTGAGGACACAGACCTGTCGCGTTCAACTGAGCAGGCGATTAACCAGATAATCAACAGCATGCGCTGGCTCGGGCTTGATTGGGATGAAGGGCCGGAAGCAGCCGGAATCTACGGTCCCTACCGGCAGATGGAAAGGCTGGACCTGTACCGGAGCGCGGCCGAGCGGCTTCTTGCTGAAGACAAGGCATATTATTGTTACTGCACGCATGAGGAGCTGGAAGAAAAGCGGCGGCAGGCGCGCTCGCAGGGCCGACCGGTGATTTATCAGGGGTGCTGCCGGAACCTCTCAGCCGAAGAAGGCAGGCTCCTCCGGGAACAGGGCCGCCAGCCCGTGCTCCGGCTGAAAACGCCAGCCTCCGGGATAACGGTCGTCAGGGACATCATCAAGGGAGATGTAAAATTCGAGAATGCGCAGCTTGGCGACTTTATTCTGATGCGGTCCAGCGGGGTGCCGACGTATAATTTCGCTGTTTCTGTCGATGACGCCGCGATGAAGATTTCCCACGTGATCCGCGGCGATGATCATCTTCCCAACACGCCGCGTCAGCTGCTGCTGATGGAGGCACTGGGATTTCAGCCGCCGGTTTATGCACACCTGCCTTTGATTCTTGGAGCGGACCGGGCACCGCTCTCAAAGCGGCACGGAGCCGTCTCCGTTGAGGAATTCCGTTCAAGAGGATTTGTCCGGGAAGCGCTTTGCAATTATCTGGCGCTGCTGGGATGGAGTTATGACAGCGATACGAATCTGTTTTCGATCGCGGAGCTTACCGGTAAATTCTCTCTTGAGCGCGTGGGCGCCACTGCTGCCGCATTCGATGAAGACAAGCTGACATGGATGAATGGTTATTACATCAGGAACTTGCCCGCGGCCGAGCTGGCCGCGAGAATCGAAGGTTTTTTGTCAACCTCTCGCCTGGCCGGTCTACCCGGCCAAAAGGGGAAACCGGGTGTAGCCGATCTGGTCCCGCTGGTCCAGGAAAAGATGAAGACGCTCGCGGATTTCATCAGTTTGACTGATTTCTTTTTCTTGCCGATCGCATTCGAAGCCAAGTCTTTGGCAAAGCTGGAGCACGATGCGAATGCAACAGCGATCCTCCGCACGGTATCAGGCATTTTAAGCGGCTTGACTGATTTTTCTGTCGGCCGCATCGAAGAAGAGCTTCGCCAAGCGGCCGCGGAGATGGAAATCAAGCTGGGCAAGTTCCTGCAGCCGGTACGGATTGCCGTTAGCGGCAAACTGGTGACCCCGGGGATGTTTGAGACCCTGGCGGTGCTTGGACGCCAGGAAAGCGTCAGCAGGATTGAGGCGGCGTTGGCGATGCTGGAAGCTGAGCCAAAAGACACAAATAAATCCAACTGATCATCTGGCGCCGCGCCCTTTTTTCTGCACCAGTTACGCCAGAGCTAAAGCATGAGTCATTGGTTGCTTTTGCTTCTTAATATTATTGATATATTTGTCAGGAGCTACGTGGTCAAGTGCCGAGTGCAGCCGGTCCCGATTATAGTAGCTCATAGCCCGGTTGATTAACTCTTTCACCTCGCTTTCGGTTTCGGCCTGGGCCTGGATGCCGGGTGGTGTTTCTACCCGCCGGCGGGGCCGAAGCGGTGCGGCCGACAGATGCCGGTCCAGGTATCTGACCACGGAGCGGTAGCTGCCGGTGTAGCCGTAACCATCCACCAGATACTCCCACAGGGCTCTGGCGTTAGGCCTGCGACCGGGATCGGGTTTGTTGTGACCCAGCCAGTGGGTGATCACCTGGGCCAGCTGCTCTGCCTTTTGCGGCTTGTTCCCCCGTCCGTCGGGTTTTTTGCCCCTGGCGACATGATAGCGCACCGTGCTTTCATCGACACCGAAGAGCCTGGCAAGCTTTCTATTGCTGATGTCTTTCTGGCCTGTTTGTTTGATGGCCATTATTTCCTCCTGAGTGAGTTTCGCCACGAATGCCCTCCGCCGGTCGCTGGTTGCTTAACCAGAGAATATTCGACGAAGAGCTGCCTGCAAGAATTGCAGGGTGCGGGAAACTACGTGTCACTTAAGGGAGGAGGATATGATGTCTGGCGACACCACCTGATAAACTTCTGTCACCCGATGGCGGTCAAAAATAATATTGGCCTGAAATGATCAGATATGAGCTCGAGGGATAGCTGGGACGAATCTTTAAGGTCACAAAATGTGATCTTAAAGAATCATCGAAAGGGGAGGATATGACAAGGGAAATGGCTGCCATTACTGAAGAGGTTGTCGAAAAGAGGATCATCGTTCTCCGCGGTAGTAAGGTAATTTTGAGCAACGATCTCGCCAGGCTTTACGACGTCGAACATCGCGTATTGATGCAGGCTGTAAAGCGGAATATGGATAGGTTTCCAAGCGATTTTATGTTTCAGCTGTCAAGGAACGAGCTGGAAGCCATAAAGACTCAAGGGCAGTTTACAAAAGAAATCACGACTGCGACAGGCGAGGCCGGCGGCAATTCTCAACGCGGCAAGCATATGAAATATCTGCCGTTCGCTTTTACGGAGCAGGGTGTGGCAATGCTTTCAAGCGTGCTCAGAAGTAAACGGGCGATTCAGGTGAATATCGAAATTATGAGAACGTTCGTCAATCTGCAGCGAATGATGGTTTCTTATAGCGAAATTTCACAGAAAATTGAAAAAATGGAAAAGAAATACGACGTCCAGTTCCGTATCGTCTTCGACGCTATCCGCCAGCTGATGGCGCCGCCTCATCCGAGGAAGAACCAGGTTGGATTCCATGCGGAGCTTGTGACGCCGGCGAGGAAAAAGTCGCCTGCCAGGAAACGGACGCCGGCGAAAAAGAAATAAGTTAGTCATTCTGCGGCGCCGCAGGCGCCGAAGAATCTCGCGTTTGAAGGTAGCCGCCATAGTGCGCCATCCGCATGCGGTGATATAATCGCGGCATGTCAACTGGTCAGCCAAACCCTGACGAGCCCGTGGGCGAGCAGCAAGCTGCTACCGGCGAGCCGGCGCGCCCGGTCGTACCCCCCGAGATCCGCGTGCGCGTCGCCGAGCTGGTGGAAAACTTCCGTATCAACGAAGCCGCTTACAAGAATCCCGCTTACAACGAAACCCAGACCCGCCGCGAATTCATCGACCCTTTCTTCAAGGCGCTCGGCTGGGACATAGACAACGAGGCCGGCTATGCGCCCGCCTACAAGGATGTCATCCACGAAGACGCCATCAAGGTGGGCGGTATGACCAAGGCGCCGGATTACTGCTTCCGCATCGGCGGTCAGCGCAAGTTCTTCGTTGAAGCCAAAAAGCCCGCCGTGGATATGAAGAACGACCCCGATCCGTATTACCAGCTCCGCCGCTACGCTTATAGCGCCAAGCTGCCGCTCTCAATCGTCACCGATTTCGAGGAATTGGCCATCGTCGATTGCCGGGCAAAGCCGCTGCCGAGCGACAAGGCCAGCACGGGCCGCATCCGTTACTGGCGGTACGATGAGTACCTCGACCATCTTGAAGAGTTGCTCGATGCTTTCTCTCCCGAGGGCATCAAGAGGGGCGGGCTCGACCGCATGGCCACCTCTGCCAAGGCCAAGCGCGGCACCGGTGAGGTGGACAAGGAATTTCTCAAGGAGATAGAAAGCTGGCGCGAGCTTCTGGCAAAAAACATCGCCTTGCGCAACCCGGGCCTCAGCCAGCGCGAACTCAACGAGGCGGTGCAGGTCACCATCGACCGCATCATCTTCCTGCGCATCTGTGAGGACAGGGGAATCGAGGATTACGGCAATCTCCATGGGATGCAAAACGGCGCCAACGTTTACGCGCGGCTCCTCGAGCTGTTTCAGAAAGCCGACGAGCGCTACAACTCGGGCCTGTTCCACTTCAGGGAGGAACGGGGCAACCCGAACCATCCGGATGAGCTCACGCTTGGCCTCACCATCGACGACAAACCGCTGAAGCAGATACTAAAAGGGCTCTACTACCCTGACAGTCCCTATGAATTTTCGGTGCTCCCCATCGACATCCTCGGCCAGGTCTACGAGCAGTTCCTCGGCAAGGTCATCAGGCTGACAGCCGGGCACCAGGCCAAGGTCGAGGACAAGCCTGAGGTTAAGAAGGCGGGAGGCGTTTACTATACGCCAACCTATATCGTTGATTACATCGTGAAGAACACCGTCGGGAAGCTGCTTGCGGACAAGACCCCGAAGCAGGCAGAGAAACTGAGGATACTCGACCCCGCCTGCGGCTCCGGCTCATTTCTGATTGGCGCCTACGAATACCTGCTCGACTGGCACCGCGACTGGTACTCAGAGAACGAAGCGAAAAAGTGGGCCACCGGCAAGGAGCCGCGCCTGTTCGCGGGCAAGAACGGCTGGCAGTTGACCACGGCGGAGAAGAAACGGATTCTGCTGGGCAACATCTACGGCGTGGACATCGACCCGCAGGCCGTCGAGGTTACCAAGCTTTCACTGCTGCTCAAAGTGTTGGAAGAAGAATCGCAGGAAACCATCAACTCGCAGCTCAAGTTCTTTCACGAGCGGGCGCTGCCTGATTTGGGAAATAACATCAAGTGCGGTAACTCGCTGATTGGGACGGATTTTTTTGAGGGGCAGCAGATGGGGTTGTTGGAGGAGGAAGTGCGTTACCGTGTCAATGCTTTTGATTGGGATGGGCCAGGCGGCTTTCCGGAAATTATGAAGGCCGGAGGGTTTGACATCGTGATTGGAAATCCGCCATGGGGCGCGTACATTGATGAATCAGAAAAGCCGTATTTCAAGCTTCGTTATTCTTTGAATACAGGAAAATTTGAGAGCTATATTTATTTTGTGGAACGCGTTTCGCTCTTGTTAAATAAGTTTGGACTATGGGGATTCATTACTCCTAGTTATTGGATTTCTCGTTCCCAAACAGCGCAACTTCGGGAGTTCCTGTTCGGTACATTTTGTCCACATTCCTTAATTGTGTTTCCTGAAAATGTCTTTGCTGGCGTAAAGATGGACAGCTGCATAATCGTAGCATCCCGTAATAGGTGCAACGTAATTTGTTTAGGCGAGATTAAAAAGGAAGAAATAATTGAAGTTTCTTCGTCGGGAACATTGATCAATAAGTGTCGAAACGTGCCAATCAAGTCATGGCTGAGCAATCGGAAGTGGACCCCAATGTCAATACAACCTTTTCTTGATTTAAGGTGTAAAGGTTTTTTTCAATCCGCATACCAGCATGACAGTCATCAGGCGGCCTGCCGAAGAGCAGCGGCGCCGAAGTAGATCTGGGCCGGAGTTTTGCCGCCGTGCGAGCTGTGCGGCCGCTGGTTGTTGTAGTCATCGAAGAATATCCTGAGTCCACGGGTCAGCTGTTCGACGGTCTCGTAGTCCTTGAGATAGATGTCATCGTACTTCACTGTGCGCCAGAGGCGCTCGATCATGATGTTGTCGGTGGCCCGGCCTTTGCCGTCCATGCTAATTTTGACTTTGTGATCCTTGAGCACGCCGGTATAGGCGGCGCCGGTGTACTGCGAACCCTGGTCGGTGTTGGAGATCTCCGGAGCGCCGTGCCGTCTTAAGGCCCGCTCCAGGGCGCTGACGCAAAACTCCTCGTCCATGGTCACCGAGATCTCCCAGGAGAGCACGTAGCGGGAGTGCCAGTCCATCACCGCCGTTAAGAAGACGAAGCCGCGCTTGAGGCGAATATACGTAAAATCGCTACACCAGACCTGATCCGGCCTGACGATGTCCAGGTTTCTGAGCAGATACGGATAGATCTTGTGTCCTGGGGCCGGCACGGTGGTTTTCTTCTTCTGGGGCGCCAGCGATTCGATGCCCATGATATTCATCAGCCTCTGCACCCGTTTGCGGTTTACCCTGTGGCCCTTAAGCCTTAAGCGGTCGCGCATCCCGCGCGATCCCAGGGATGGGCGGCGGGTGTAGAGCTCGTCGATCAGGCGCATCAGCATCAGGTTCTCATCTGATTCCGGCTGAGGAGTGCGGTAATAGCTGGCCCGGGGCAGTTCGAGCAGTTCGCACTGAGCGCTGACGTTAAGCTCCCGGTGAGCCGGCTCGATCATGGCACGTTTGGTAGCCACCGTCAGTCCAGATGTCCGATGTTTTTTTTAAGGAAGTCCACTTCCACCTGCAGCTGGCCCACCTTCTTGTAGAGGCGGTCGCGTTCGAGTTCGAGACGCTCGGCCTCGTGGTCTTTGCCGGTGCCGAAAACTTCCGGTAGGCAGGCCAACGCCTGTTTCTTCCAGAGGCTGATCTGGTTGGGATGGACGCCGAACTCCAGGGCGAGTTCGTTTATGGTTCGCTGGCCCTTGATCGCCTCCAGGGCGACCTTGGCTTTGAACTCCTTGCTGAACTTTCTGCGGCTCATGAAACCCCTTTCTCAGACAGCAGGTTTCCATCTTAACCCACTGTCTCATTTTGGGGGTCCACTATAATCCTTCGTTACGTTTTAACCCCCGGATCACAGCAGATGACATCAACATTCTGGAAAACATCAGCAAACACACAATTGCGCTGAGTAAGATCGTTGAGATTACTCAAGGCTTGACACTTTACCGCAGATCATCGCTTGCTGAAAAGTATGGTCGTTCGCGAGCGGAAGAAATCGTTAACGGCCGACTGTTTCATTGTGATCATCAAAAGGACGGGACATTTAAAAAAGAACTTTTAGGGCGCGATGTCTCACGTTACAAAGTCCACTGGAATCAAAAAAGTTGGATTAGCTATGGTCCCTGGTTGGCCCATGCTGTAAATGAAAGGTTTTTTAAAGGCCCTCGCCTCGTTATCCAGAAACTAAGGAATCCAGTGCTACGCCAGCGCCTGGTCGTTGGTTATTTAGACGATGACTTGACTTATAGCGCTGGTGTTCTTCTAAATGCAGTTCTTAAATCTGGTCAGAATTATAATCTGTTTTATATTTTAGGGTTGCTGAATTCCAGATTTATTAATTTTTGGTATCGAAAATGTATATTAGATGTGTCAATTCGTGTAGTCGATTTAGCTAAAGTTCCTATCAAAGAAATCAACTTCTCCAACCCCACCGACAAATCTCGCCATGACGAGATGGTCGAACTAGTCAACCGCATGCTAGACCTAAACAAACAACTTCAAACCGCCAAAACCTCCCACGACAAAACAACCCTCCAACGCCAGATCGACGCCACCGACCGCCAGATCGACCGCCTCGTCTACGAGCTCTACGATCTCACTGAAGAAGAAATTAAAATTGTCGAAGAGGGCACAAATGTCTGAATCATTATAGTGGACCCCCAAAACGGGACAGTAGGTCAAGATGGAACCTGCTGTTTCAGGAAAGGGGCTTCATGAGTGTTAACCGCAGAAAGTTCAAAAAGGAGTCCAAAGCCAAGGTCGCCCTGGAAGCGATCAAGGGACAACGCACATTAAACGAGCTCGCCCAGGAATTCTCAGTCCATCCCAACCAGATCGGTCAATGGAAGAAGCAGGCGCTTAAATCCATGCCCGAAGTTTTTGGCTCAGGCAGGGACTACGAGGCCGAGCGCCTGGAGAAAGAACGAGACCGTAATAGATATGGTAGACGCTATCGTAAGCTATTCGAACAATGATGTCCTCTTCCAGCTCGAAAAAGCGGTAGAAAACTTAAATCAAGGATAAGATGCGTTTCAAGCGCGTCTTCAGCTCTGATTCATTTATTTCTTCCCTGTAGTACAGGCTTTCGGCCCCAGAATGCTTTGCCTCCTCGGCGATTTCCAGGTTCTCTAGGACGGATACTTTGCTCAGTGGCTTTCGCAGTTCTTTCTTTTTCAGAATTTCGATAATTTTTTCGGAATTAAAGCGATTTGTTTTCATCACCATGGCTATCGCGGCAGGCGGAAAGGTTCGGAGTATCGCACGCTAAAGCGTATAAGGCAAGAATCGAAAAGGAGACTGTGCCTTTTCCGTTCAATTGATTTCGCTGAGTCCAAATCCCGTATGCAATAATCGAGCTGTTTTTTTGACAAATTCTCGGGCCGATAGGATGATAGAATGCACAAATCTTGACTGGTCAAAGATCGGGTTCGGGGAGGTCAAGGATCAGCGATAAAACTGAAAAGATCAACGTCCTTCTGGTGGAAAATCAGGAGTATTACCTTAAAAGTCTGCTCGAAAATCTCCGGGCTAGCACAGCCGTGGAGATCGCAGGATCGGCCACAAGCTTTGAAGATGCCACAGAGCTTATCGAAAAAAATGCCTTTGACATCCTTTTGACCGATTTGGCTATCCCCCGAAAAAAGTTCGTATCTTCGGCAACATCCTGGTTTCCGGAGGCCGACAAGCAGCCGAAAACCGAAATCGGCTTGGAGCTGATAAGGTTCTGCTCTCAAGCAAGGCCTGAGGCTAAAATAGTGGTATTAACCGTATCCAATGGATGCGGATATTTTTTAAGAGCTCTAAGAGCTGGCGCTCATGACTATCTAGTGAAAGATTATGTTGATAATAATCTCGCCCAGTGCCTCAGCATCGTTCAAAACGGCGGCCGCCTGCCTTTGCCTGCGAATCTTAAAAAAATGCGGGCGCAGTTTGAAAAAGACGGCTCATTTCTGCCCTTTAATCTCACTGACAAAGAACTGGAAGTGCTTGATCTTTACTCACGAGGCAAACGGGACAAAGAGATAGCCAGCCAGTTTAATAATTCCCCCAGAACGATACGCCGCATTTTTGAAGAACATTTAAGAGAAAAAATGGGAGTTCGCGAGCGCCAGGAGATGGTGGTCTTGGCCGTGAAAGAAGGGCTTATCGATCCGCATACTTCCAAGCTAAATGAATTTTGACACCGAAGCAGCCGCCATAGAAAAAAAGAGTTTGGATGGAACCGGGCTTGGCCTGTATCTGCGTCCATTTCTTAAAAGAAATTTTGTCCCAAAAGCACCTTCTTTAGAAAACCCGGCTCTCATCGGTGAAGACGGATCGCGCCGCAGGCACTTGGTGCTTCAAAAGTGGGCCGTCTATTGGCGGTTCGTGATTATCCTTCAAATACCGGTCATGTCGATCTTTTGCCCGGAAAGACTCGGCTCCGTTAGCTGGGCTTTATTTGTTTTTACGTCCGCCGCCCTTTACACCGCGATTTACGCATATATGGCTATCGTGTCAAAGAGATCGGCAAACAAATATTTTCACCTGATTGATCTTCTCGTTTGCGCCTCTTTAATGATCATGGCCCGCGAGCCAAAGCTAATCTACATTTCTTCCATGTATGCTTATTCAACCCTTATCGCTTTTCCAAAACGCCGCTTTTCTGAAGCATTTGCCACCACTTTTTTCTTAAGCTTCGCCTATCTGGGAGCCCAGTGGCTATGGGTGCAGACACCACGCCAGCTTCTCGGCTCGCCAAATGAACTCGGCAGTTTTGTAATCTTCTATTTTTTTGGCCTCGGTTCAGTTGCTTTTGCCGGAATTCTTGAGAGAGTCTCAAATCTCGAACTTGCCGGTATTTTGAATAAGGAGCGGATGCTCTTTCGCGCCTGGCTTCATGATGATCTTGGCAGCATCGTTTGCGGCCTTTGCTTGTGGAGCGAGGGTGTTGCCGAAAAAAGCGCGGACGAGATCAAGAATGCCTTAAATCAGCTCTCAGAAGGTGCCAAACTGGCAAGCGTCACCATTAAACGCCTGTTCTCTGATCTCGAATCTTCAGAGAATAAAGACCTGACTGCAATTCTTTCAGAGCTTTCTGAAAGCTTTAAGCCAAATGATATGACGATTCACCTTGTCTCAAATGATAAGAGCATCAAACTAGCACCTGAGCTTCAAAGGGAAATCTTTTTTCTGGTTCGGGAAGCTGTGAGAAATGCGGCCGCTCATTCCCTTGCAAAAGAGATAACCATCAAAATCATCTATCATCGAAAACATTTGATGATCGAAGTCAACGATGAGGGAAGGGGCTTTGGCCCGGAAGAGCTTCAAAGAAAACAAACTCAAGGAAGCCAGGGCATAAAGCTGCTCAAAGAGCGCGCCTCGCGGATTGGCGGGAAGGCAAGCGTTGAAAGCATCCCCGGAAAAGGAACGAGCGTTAAATTCTCGTTTTTAAAAGTGCATCAGGGAAAACTGCAAAACCGCCTGAAGTTAAAAGGGGGCGGTATCTTCTCGCTCTTAATCCTGATACAAGCTCTCATGCTGGGCTTGGTTTTGATCCAAATGATGCTTCTGCCGCCGTATCAGAGGTTCTCCGCCGCTGCTCTCATCATTTCGGGAGTGCTCTCACTGGATTGCATAGCATGGGTAATATTCCGACTGCGACTTTCCATTGCTTTCCAGAATTTCCCGGTTTTTTTAATTATCAAACAGTCATTATTTGCGGTTCTATTTGTCGTTGCTTTACAGGCCGGCCTTCCTATTTATTTCAGCTTGTATATCGGAGTGAGTTTTTTAATCAGCAGCCTATTCTTGGGCTTTTTCGGAAATTCGCTGGCCGGCGGACTATTTGTCCTTGGAACTTTTCTTGCTTACTATTTCGGGCCAAGCCCTTTCGAAGGCAAAGCGGTCGAGGATTTCATTACCTTCAGCACTTCGCTATGGCTAACAGCCGCTTCGGCAGGGCTTGGAGCCGAATTCCTTACAAGTCTCGAAGCTCTGAAAGAAAAAACTTCAAGAACCGCTTCAAACGAAGAAAAGTATCGCCTTGCCTCAGATGCCCTTAAGCAACTCGAAGGTCTCATTGCGAGGTTGACATCAGAAATACATATACTCCAAAAGAGCAAACCAGACAAATCGGCCTTAGATCAAATCACAGAGGGCACTTTAAATTTAAAGAATCAGTTGCGTCTTCAATTGAACTTACTTCAGGATCAAGCCGAAGCGTAAGAAACCCCCGTCCTAATTAGGTCAAACCCTTGGCCTAATCTCCTCTTACTCAAGCTTTGCATGCAAATTAGACTTATTTAACGATCTTGCCTTGGGCTGCGCAATTTGAGACGTGATGAAATCTAGCACGACTCAGATTATTGACAAAAGTCTCGGGGGGGGGGGGGGGGGTACCATTAGCTAAAATTTTTTGTCCGGAAGATAAATGGGTTGCAGAACTGCACAAATTAGTCCATTTGGGGCTGACTGAAAATTCAGGAGGTAAAATGGAAGGTGCTACTGAAACACATCTATTACCGCAACAACCGGTTGCAGCCACACCAGTACAGCACCCGGTCCCTAAGTGTCAATCATGCGGAGCTGCAGTTCCATGGAAAGTTGAGCCGATATTTCTGCCCCGCCATTGGATTGTTGGCGTTATTTCTTTATTTGCTGGTGGCGCAGGTATTTTTTATTTGGCTTTTATCTGGCTTATAAGGAGAGGTGACGGAAGGGCAAAGATTTGTCCTATGTGCGGTGCACGCAATATGTGGACCTTTATTTATTAAACGGACAGACTGCTCTTATGAAACTTAAAGCCATCATTATTATTGTTGTCATTCTTGCCGGTGGAGGTGGCGGATATTATTTTCTTTCCAACCATGCCAGCGGAAATAAATATTACAACGCCTATAATCACGAAGAGTATATAGTGCTCGACGATGGTGGCACATTTTATGGTCACGCTAACAATATGGATGTGACTGGAACTTATGAAATATCAGGGAACTCATTAACCATTCGTTATCACTATCCTGGACTAACTACCAAACATGTCGAGAAGGACACAATCAGCGGAAACACAATTACAGATAATGATGGCATGAAGTGGGTGAAAGATTGAAAAAGTTGACTCTCTTTTTACTCAGCGCGTGCTTATTCGGAATCATTGCTGTTTCCGGTTGTGGCGGGAATGCTTCATCAGTTGGCATTTCACAAACTACTAGCAATGGTAAATTAAGTGAGCAACTGCAGGTTACCAATAATTCAGATCAAGTCTCCTCCGCTACAAAGCAAGATTCCGAGCCAGTTGATCCGTGCTCCGTGATTACAAAAGATGAAGCTGAAGCTGAAATAGGATCCGTGAATACTCCAAGATATCTCGGATCTTTCTATGTAGAATCCGTGCCACCCAAATCAAAAAGTTGTGAGATTGATTCAGTTGAGCAGATTGATGTAAACAATGAGGGTATGCAGCCACGTTACGTAATATTTATCACTTCTTGGGATTATCCACGGTTTTATCCTGACCGGGCGGATGCTCAAACTGTATCTGATCTCGGCGATGATGCTTTTTGGTCCGAAGAGGGTTTAGACATTCGCAAAGGATCAAGAGAAATCGCCATTAATTTGAGTATCCAAAATAATGATACGATTATTTCTGCATCTCCCCATTCTGGTAGTACAGGTGATCCAGATCTTAAACAGAAGGTATTAAATTTTGCGAAAAAAGTGGTTGATAGATTATGAGATTTTATAAACAAAAGCAATTATTTATCTTGTTATTGTCGCTGGCAATCGTTTTCTTGACTTTTATTGTCTCAGGTTGTGGGAATGATGTTTCATCAGCAAATTCTCCTCAGTTACATAACCAAGCATCATTTCAATCCGCTTCTTCAAGTACTGCAGTAAATGGGGATGACCCCGCCGCTGTCGTTAAAGCTTCAATAATGGCTTATGCAAACAAAGATTGTAAACAGGTAGCCGCTCTAGAGACATTAAGATTTAGTAATTATATGTATAACTCAAAAGAGCGGGAGATACAGGAATGTGAAGAAGAAGTCGGTGACATTGGAAAAATGGAAGTAAAAGAATTAAATACTTCGATCACGAATATCTCTGATGATAAGGCAGGCGTCAAAGCTACTGCAACGATTGATACCGATGGACAACAGATTTCTGGTGGATTCTCCATATACACCCTGATAAAAGAAAATGACACTTGGAAAATTGATGACATTGAAGGTGGAAAGACGGCCACGACAACAACCGGGAAAAGGCATCGCCAAACTCCAACCAATAGCGAAGTGGCGGGAAAGTATACGAATCAATCTCAATCGGACGACTTTATTATTCTCAAAGCTGACGGTGGTTATGAGCATGATTATACGATGCAAGCAGATTCAAGCGAGGCACAAGTGACTAATATAGTTGATACCGGCACATACGAAATTGAGGTTTTACAAAATACTGGAATTGTTTCGATTACAATGAATTCCACAAAAAAAGGCAACTACGCTGATGAGTGCGAATGGTATGGCAATTTTATTAAGGAGGGCGGTGATATTCGATTTGATAAGAGTTAAAGAAATGCTTTTTTTCAGGAGAGGTATGCCGTCATGTTTATGAGGGTAATGGTTTTATAAGATTAGAATATTTGTGGGAGGATTAGTGAATTCGCCAACACTGAAGAAATTCCGAAATATCGCACTGATCATCGTGGGTCTCGGTACACTAGGAAGTATTGGGTTCGGATATAAGCTTTACAGCGATCTTTCTGGTTGTCCATATGGTGATGCTTGTTCAGCCATGTACGAGCAAATGACCTCCTACGGAAAATACGTAGATCTTGGTTTCATGATTTCAATAATTATCGCGCTGATAGGAGTAGCCCTGCTTGCCATTTGGTTGGTCGTTTTTCTATTGGATAGGGCGAAACAGGATAGAGTTGCGATGACACCAGAACAGATTGAACTGCGTGTGGCCGAGAAAGAATATACCAGAGCGGTAAAAGAGGCGGAAAAAACATACAAAGCAACGATCAAGGGCCTTGAGAAAGAAGTTAAGCAAGCGGAAAAGGCCGTCAGCGCTGCTAATCAAATGGGGCAGCGGAAACTGGCAAAGTTTCATGCAGCCGCTTTGTATGAAGACCGAATTGAAACGCCCCAGGGAACGGCCTCATTTGATGCCGGTGCTATTCAAACCGAGGCAAGTCCTAACGGCAACTTGAATATAAAGACAGAAGATTTTCAAAGCTTGATTGAAGGCAAGCCCGAGCAGTTCGAAAAAGCCAGGGAATTTTCCTCAAAGCTACAAACTGCCCTGTCGGATTGGCCCAAGATCAAAGAGGATAAAAGACAAGCTATTTCCAAAGCCACCACAGAGCTTGAGGAGGCGAAGAGAAATCAAGAAACGGGAGCCGCGGATGCAGAGGCTATCTTGTCCAAGGTGAAAACTGATACATCACGAGTCGATAGCGCAAGAAGTGCGATGACGGGTAATTTTTCCAGAACCGTTGAACAAGAAATGCCGTAAACAATTCACGGGGACACAGTCCGAGCGGTTGAAAATAGAATAAAGAAATTGAATCACAGTTTAAGAATCGGATTTCGAAATTTTGTCGTCTCATTACCTTAAATATTTAGCTCTAATTGCCATTGCTTTTTTGAGTCTTTTTTATTTTGGTTGCTCCTCATCGTCTGATAGTGCCGCTGTAGGGAATCCTCATACTCCCGAACAGAATTGTGAAATTGAAAATCCACAATCTGGTGGCCAACAACTCCGAAAAGAACTTTGCGATTTAAGAGATCAGGTTCTAGTTGCTTACGATTACAATATTGTTGATACTACAAAAGCTTATGGAAATGGCTCAGTCTATAGAAACAATCCAGCCTTCACAATCAGTGAGTGGAGCAGCATGGTGTTCGATTCTTTGAGGATGTCCGTAGATCTCGTCAGCACAAGTCTGAACTTTAGCAATTTAAATAAAGATGAATTTTTTTCGGGCAGCAGTATAACAAATGAAAACGGCGAACTTTCGAGTGTAGCTGATCATTTTGGAAAAGGCATGAGTGCCGTTGATGATCAAACTAAGTCTTTCCAGGGTGACATTTTTTTAGCAGGTTTATTTGGCGATTTTCAAAATTTAGGATCGTATGATCTCTTCCCGCAAGGTTATTCCAATCTAAGCAAAAAAGCGGACGAACTCTATGGTCCCGATAAAGGTAATGTCAATACTATCGCTAACGACATGCGGCCGATAATTGAAAGCAGCAGTGAAATCCAAGTGGCCAGACGAAGCGGTAAGATGGACGGCCAAAGACCATCCATCATAGAATGGTCGCCCAATCTTAATGATGCAAGAACAAAGATCGAAGATGGATTTGACACGCTCATTGGGGACATACCAGAGACGCTACCTGAGGGTTTCCCGCTACAACAAACTCTTGGTGATTTAACGAGTTTGACGCAAGACCTCGAAAAGAATAATGGTGGTGAAAATACCGGTGAACATATTATCAGGTTTCAAGCAGTAGCTTTTCCAGATGGGCAAAAAGTTGAGCCCAGAAAAGTCTCATTAGGAGTAATTTCAGAATATAACGCAATTGAAGATAAATTGACAGATGCAGTAAGCAAAAATCTTGAAATCAGACAAAACCAAGTCATAAGCGATGCCAAAGGTCTTGAACTGAATGCTGTATCCTCTTACGATTTTGGGGCTGGCAGCGGTGATATTGCAACTGTGGTTGATGGTGTTAGTTTGGCCAACGCAGTCGGAGGACTTGGCGATCAGGGACAAACTGTTATTCCCGAACATCAAGTTCGGCCAATTTCAGCTATGTCGGAAAATGAATTGGCTATGACACTTAAGCTAGGCGAACAATCTTCTAACTTATGGGCAATAGCTGATGGCACAGAAGGTTACATTAAATATCTATTAAAAAACACTCCAGGGAGCGAGGGGGCAGGCCAATCAGGTGGCCCTAAAATAAAATGGAAATTTGAAACAGGGGGAACAGTAAAATCATCACCTGCTTTCTCAAATGGGACCGTATACTTTGGTTCAGATGACAAGAATTTATATGCATTAGAAGCAAGTTCTGGTAATAAGATTTGGAGCTTTAAAACTGAAAATTCAATCTCCATAAAGCCAACCCTTGATAACAACATCATTTTCTTTGGAAGCCAACCAAATTTCTACGCAGTTGACGCCGCCACTGGGAAGGAGAAGTGGCGATATACAGACGTCCCTTTTAATGCATTCTCGGATGCTTCCATCGTAGATGGAAAAGTCTTTTTTGGAGAAATGCTCGTAGACACTGCGCTCGCTGAAGATACGGGACAGAAGCTGTGGCAATATAATACTGGTAATTTTGGCGTATCATCGCCAGTTATAAATAATGGCCTAGTCTTTGTTGAAGGAAATAACCGGATAATAGCAGTTCCATCTAATGCAGCTTGTTCAAACACTTGTTACGAAGGACAAGGGAAAGAAACTTGGATATTTAAAACAGACAGTGATTTTCTTACAAACCCAATTCGTACACCCATGATTTTTGTCAATAATATGATCATATTTGGCGGAGGTGATAATTTATTTGCTCTGGATGCTGCTTCTGGTAAAAAAATGTGGGTTTACAAATGTAACGGGAGTGTGAAAGATCCGGTCCTCGGGAACGGAAAGATTATTTTTAATAGTGATGATGGGGTACTCCATTCCGTGGACGCGACCAGTGGACAAGAAAACTGGGAAATAAGAATAAATGCCACTTCAGTGCCGGCATTTAGTAATAATGATATTTATATGGGTGTAACAACAAATGATGTTTTCAAAACTGCTTATTATCTGGTCGCCATTGATAGCACAAACGGAAAGGAAATGTGGCGATTTGGAATGAACAAAGAAATTGAATCAACGCCTTATATTGAAAATAATACGGCCTACTTTGGTGATGATGACAATTATTTCTACGCAGTATCTATGCCAGACTAACTACCCATTATCTTTTTGTATTTGCTGATTTGGCTAAAGGCGATGATATTGTTGATTATCAATAAGATGTAAAAAATCAGCAGGATGCCACCAGGAGCAAATACAATAACTGAGACCAGACTTATAATCATGAGCAACAAAGCGCGAGTATAAGATTTTTTTGCATTCGTGAAAGTATCTTTTTTCATTCCCCAACCGGCGAAAATGAAATAAGCCATGAATATGGCCATTAGGAGGTAAATAACAAGGAAAGAAGATAGATTAAGAGCGCCACCAAGAAAGTGAAGAAAAAATGCTTCTGCTGGTAATGCGACTAACATAAAAATGCCAATTGCGAACGTACTATTCCCAGCATTCTTGAAAGATTTTGTTAATTTCTCTGGAACCTTGTTACGGTTCTTGGGCTCAATTTTAGTATCCATGGAAATCCTCTAATTTAATGGTAATGCTATAAATCATTGAACATGACAACTATAATGATGTCAATAACTTTGTGTCTATCATTCAATTTATGAATTTAAAACTCGGCATAACATATAACGACGCCGACGAGATCGTCGGTTTTTATTTGCCCGAGGAGGACAGATCAACTCACATCTATGTGCTGGGTAGCTCAGGTGTTGGCAAATCTAAAGGGCTTGCCACCTGGATTCTGGGTGACATTATGAACGGTAATGGATGCGGCGTTATTGATCCCCACGGCGACCTTATCAACGACATTATTGGAAATCTTGACGATTTTCGGAATGTCACCCTAGTCGAGATGACCGATCCGGCCAACATCATCGGATTTAATCCACTGGAAGTTCAGCCAGGGATTGATCCTTACACCCAAATGCTTGAACTTGTTGAAGTGTTTCGGAAGATTTGGAATCTCTCGGAAGACAAGACGCCTCGGCTGATAGAAATTTTGCGGAATTCAGTTTTGACCCTCATCGAAGCGGGGGGAACAATGTTAGACATTGAACCGCTTCTCACAAACGAGAAGTTCCGCAAAGAGAAAATGAAGTATGTCTCTTATGAGGGAGTAGATATATTCTGGCATGACAGATTTGAGAGATGGTCTGAAGCAGACAGAATCTCTAACGTCGAATCTACTCTCAACAAAGTTTCTTCATTTACCAGCGACCCTAGAATACGCCTAATGCTATCTGCCAAAAAATCAACCATTGATTTCAGGCAGATCATGGACAAAGAACAAACTGTCCTCATTAACCTCGCAAAAGGAGTACTGAGAACCAACAGCTTCCTGCTAGGAGCTTTATTCGTCGCCAAGATTCAAATGGCAGCAATGTCGAGGGTTGACCTGCCACCATCAGAGAGAAAGCCGTTTTACCTTTACGTTGACGAGTTTCAAAACTACGCCACACTGAGCTTTGCCGAGATCATGAGCGAGGCCAGGAAATATGGGTTGTCGCTCATCCTGGCTCATCAGAGCCTCGTTCAGCTCGACCAGCAATTACGGGACATCATCCTCGGCAACGCCAAGAATTTCGTCATTTACAGGTGCGACAGGCAGGACGCGGAGCTGATCATCAAATACATGAGGGAATACGATCCGTGGGATGTGAAGGACAGGATTGACTTATCAAATACCTATTTCACAAAAGACGAGCAGAGAGAACAAGGGATCAGTGAACTGATGGACTTAGACACCCAGGTTGCCATCCTAAAAACAAAAGGGAAAAACTCGATGATGTTTCGAACTTTCGACCTGGATGAAAGCTCCCACCTCGTAGAAAATCTAGCGACCCTTCGACTACGAAATAAGGATTCAGGCAAAACACTCAGCTTGGCAACACTTGATGAAGATGTAACATTCTCGTCTTCAATTGCCATCGAAGAGCCAGAGGAACCTTATAAATATGTTGACTAACAAAGGCAGCTACTAAAAAAATTGCTGTTAAAATATCTTTTTATTATTTGTAACAAATCCTATAAGTATTTTCATTTACTTTTGTCCAAGACTTCCTGTGTTTGTAGAACTTTTCTTCCAACATAGCCATCATCTGGTAATCGCCCATCTTGATATGTGATTCAGAAAGTCGCCCTGCCAGACACGAAGGAAATCGCGGATCTGTTGGTTTTAATATGTTCATGTATTCAATAATTCTAGGTCCTCTCACCTGGCTTGAAAAATTTGGGACGCCTTTTGCAATTTTGTAACTGACAGCTTCTTCAATGAATTTTTTAATATCAGCGGAGTCTGAAAATACTTCATATGTTCCGTCTCTATGCCAATTAATATGACCAACCACAACGCTCTCGCAATGATATTCTTTGCCGTATTTAAAAACTTTAAATTTTTCAACGATGATAGTTATCATAGATATTCTTTACCTTTAAACACTTTATCCAATAAAAATTGGTATGCTTCATAGCATTCGATGCTTTGTTGCAAAAATTCATTTGGATCCATAACATAAAGGCGATACGCTTCAGCAAAATTTTCTGGATGTCGGTTTAGTTCATTATACCACAAATCTTTCATTCTATCAGTAACGGGACCGGCAAGCATCGATTGATGGGTCCAGTCATCTTGCTCCGCCTCGCTCAAATTGGAGAGCGCGGCGTGGCCAATTTCATGTGTAAGGGTGTTTTTGTACTCGTCGATTGTGTCATCCTCTAAAAGAAGGTTGTTAACTACAATCAGCTGTATTTCTTCGTAATAGAAGCCACGAGAAGGACCATCCGGCGTCATTTTCGTTTCATTAGAGAATTGTATTTTGCGGACATTACGCAGATGCTCGTTTGGAATCTTGTTTTCCAAGAATTCTTCGACATCTTGATTTGATATAACGGGGTTCTGGCTAGTCCCCGCCAGACGCGGTCTTAATGGTGGGCTCTTTGAGTCAGCTGTGCGTGAAGATTTTGTATCTGTTTGTTTAGAAAAATATTTTGAGAATCGACCGAGGATTCTTGATGCTTTGTTCTCAAATTGAGAAAGTTCATAGCCCTCTTGAAATTTATCTTCCCCACATCCTCCCAGGCAGGTAGTCGGAGGGTCCCATTTATAGCTTCTGGCATAAAGCTGGAGTTCTTTAGGATAAACAAATAGTTGACCGCATCGTTGACATTTTAATTGTTGGTCTTCGATATCTTTGCGAGCTGCTCTACAAGATGGGCATCTCTTTGGATCAACGAGCCCCTGCTTCGCAAAGTATTCACGCTCGCCATCGATGAACTCAAAGGAGCTATTACAATCTTTGCATGTTTTAATTTCGCCCAATGTTATTACCCCGCGACAAAAAGTTTACAACGAACCAAGCTTTCCGCTGGACGGTCTGATCCCCTTCGACCTGTCCATGTTGAACTTGTCCATAAGATCTCCGGCTGCTTCTTTGGCGCAGTCAATCGTCATCGAGGCAAACCCGATCAGCTTATTGTGGTCATGGACGAAAACGTTGTGAAACAGCCGGAAAAAAAGCCAGCCAACCATTGGGATTGCATAAAGAAAATCTCCTCTTCTGTAAAGAACGTAATGAAGGAAGAGGTCATCACCGGTTGTATCGTAGGCTATGTAGCTCGAATAAGTTGGGCTATGTATGATTCGGAGTGCTGGACCCTCTTTGCTGGCCAGTTTGAAAAAGATCCGCTCATGGCGTAAATCTGTATTACGGCCTGTAAATTCCTTTTCAGCCATTTCCAAATACTCCTCACCGGCTTCTTTCTTCCCGGGCAGATACGCGCCCCATCTCTGAACGACGTTTTCCTCTTTTGGCCGGCTGCCCATTCTGAGGACGGTAATGATGACCAGGGCGATAATCACAATCATAAAAAAAGAAAAAACTGATGACATGAACTTTCCTTTCACAGTTTTGAGCAGAAACGAACTAGAAGATGAGCTTTTCGGCTGAAAGCGATATGATTAACCGGCTAGGATTGCTTTCAAGACCAAGATGGTCAGATTGGCTCATCAGCCAGTGAATCTATCACCTGGATATTTTTTCTGTCAATAATTGAGCTTTCAGCCCGGCGCAGGGACACTTGCTTGCAGCCCGCGCCGGACCTTCCGCAGCCAGCAAGAGCAAAACCTGCCAGAAGTAAAATCAAAGGACATGACAGATTTGCGGAAAAGGGCCTCATCCTTCAGGGATGATAGCCCTGAAAACTCTTACCCTTTCGGGCTATTCCAACAAAGAAGTTGGTTCGTTTGAAATTGGAGAAAGCCAGACACTTCCAAGCGCGCCGTTTTCCTGAATGGCTTGGAAGGTCGAAAACAGAAACATTCTCTGTCCCCCTGCTTTCCCCGTTGCTTGGCGCAGATTAAGCATGCGCCTTTCGCTTTCCGCGACCGTGAGGACGCGGAAATGGTTAAATCCGTATTCTTCGGTGTACTGATGTGATTTCCAATATCTCTTGTAAGCGACAATCTTTTCGGCGAATCTCGACAGCGGTTCTGTTCCCATATCAACTTCAAGAAAGAAGACATGCTTTCCCCTTCCGCTCTGAATGCCGAAGAAGGCGTCGGGGGCGACCACGAAATATTTCTTCTTGGCTCCCGTCATGGAAATGCGCCGAAGGTGTGATTTGTCGCCCCTCTCATAGAAAAAGGCGCATTCGCCTCTTCCCCTGAGCGCCAATTCAAGGCAAACCCTAAACTCGGAAACTCCAAGCGTATGATCAAGGAACAGAAACTCAACCCGGTTGTGGGCTCTCTGCCATTTGACCTTGCGACGGTCAATCTCAAGGGCGGCGGCAACGACGTCGGCTCCCCGCTTATCCAGGGCATAAACCAGCTGATGAGAACCGACAGCCACGGGTTTCACAAGCCGATCCAAAAACTTATTCTCATAAAGAGCTTTGATCCTCTTGTTGCAGGCATAGCGTGAAACATCGGGAAAATGCAGACGCTGAATCTGATCCCGCTTCAAAAAGCGGTTCTCGTAAACGCTCAAAATGATCGCCACATCACGAGCCGTCAGCCGCATTGATACCGTTTGATTTGTTCTCCTTCTTTTCATCTTTTGCCTTTCATGTTTTTACACCAGGGAAATTAAGCTCCGTAGGAGCGCCGTCTGGCTGATAAGCCAGACTCCCCGCGCCTCGCCGAAGAGACGAAGGAACGAGGGTAACTGCAAGTCGAGGGGCGGGGAGTCGGGCTTCGTTTTGCCCTACAAACGAAGACAGACGGCACCGGCTTAAAGAGGCTAAATGCCCTGCAAGACGGTTAATTTCCCTGGTGGTTTTCAAGTTTCTAG
Organism: Actinomycetota bacterium; assembly: GCA_023489275.1. GTDB lineage: Bacteria > Actinomycetota > Thermoleophilia > BMS3ABIN01 > BMS3ABIN01 > JACWAD01. Next base: position 13,105 of record JAMDDD010000008.1, on the reverse strand, counting down.
GGGTTTCTATCGGGGGTTTCCATTAATAGAAACGGGTGGTGAAACGGTTTCTTTCTCTTCATGAGTCGAATATGGTGCCTTTGATTTCCTGGAGAGCGTCTTCATTTCTGCCCTGATTTGATATTCAGCGTTTTTCCAAATGGCACGAGCCAGCAAATCAAGCTGGCTGCTTAACCTCTCGGGGTCGATCTCTTTTGGAAAAACTCTTATCATTTTGCCTTCATGAAGCTGTTAAATATCGCTAAAACTTCGATATGCTTGGGTAAAAATAAAGGGCATAAGCCGAAGGTGTCTCTAATATATCGGTATACTCACGATAATTCAAGTGTACAGAATAACGCTTATTGTGGATAAATAGGTGGATATATAAAAGTCTTGACTCGCATTTGCAGCTGTTGTATCGTTTGTAAAGCGATGAATGAAGAATTTAAAACAATTCATTTCGGCAAGAAGATGAAGCAGATTCGGCTTGAGAGGGGCATCCGCCAGGAAGACCTGGCTGAGCGTCTTGGAGTCGGCTCTAACAGCTACCTCTCAGATGCAGAGAGGGGCCGCTTCCTTCCCTCAGACGACAAGCTAAAAGCTTGGGCTGACATTATGGGGCTTTCCTGGGAAGAGATCGAAGACTTGAAGGTCGATGCCGAACTGGAACGGCTGGGGCTCAGCGATCCCGGATTTACGATTATGTTTAAGGAAGTGCCGAACATGACAACGGCGGAAAAGAATTCGCTCATCAAGACTTTCGAAAATATTCTTAAGGCCAGAGAGGACATAGGAAAAAGAAGTGAAGCGGGTAATTGATAAAGCCAATGAAATATACCGGCAGTACGGCAACGACCTGGACGAGATTGCTGAGAGTCTGGGTCTTTCTGTCATTTCCGAGGAAATGGAAGGCAGGCTCACCGAGTTCTATGTTCCCGGCATGATCGCCGTAAACAGCAGCCTCTCAAGCAGAAAACAGCGGGAACTGATTGCCCACGCTGTCGGCCATCACCTGATGCATGCCGGAAATCACCTGGCCATGCAGAAGCGGATTTATTCATTCGGCAATTACCATGAGAAGCAGGCTAACGTCTTCGCCGCCTGCCTGCTCATGCCTCAATCCGAGCTTCAAAAGTTCATTGCGAACAGAAACAGAATTGACGAAATGGCAAATCACTTCCAAGTTACCGAAGGAGTCGTCAGACTCCGGCTGAAAGTCTGGGCCAATTTCGAACGGGATTTAAGCGGCAGAAGCGCCGCCAGGGCGGGTTAAAAAGTTGGAAATAGTTGGAAAAAACTATTGACAAGAACTGAAATGTCGATTATCTTAGAGATAAGTAATTGTAAGACAGGGTAACACAACATAAGGAGGTGAGTATGTTGGCTAGAAAATCAAAAACAGTAACCATTTCCCTGCCGCCGGAAGACTTCCAGGTGGTCGATAGACGAGCGCGCATCGAAAGAAAAAACAAAAGCCAGCTCTTCCGTGAAATGATCGCTGCCTATGAAGAGTTGCAGGACGAAAGAGAATGGGAAGAGCTAACCAGGTACGGCGAGAAAAAAGCCAAGGAAGCGGGCATCACGGAAAAAGACATTGAGAGGATCATACATGAGGTAAGAGGTGTATCTTAAAGTCGTCCTCGATACCAATGTGCTTGTATCCGCCCTTAACTTTGGCGGCAAGCCGCGGGCAATCATGGCCTATGCCCACGGCAGGACCACCAAAAGATTTGACCTCTTCCTCTCCCCGTTCATTTTAAACGAACTTTCCAGAACCCTCTCCGGCGAAAAGTTCCTTTGGTCTGCTCCTAAAATTGAAAGAGCCGCCCAACTCCTCGTTAAATGGGGCGATGTTGTCTCAACTAAAAAATCAATTTCAGCCATCTCCCCCGAACGTGACGATTCCGATAACCGCATCCTTGAGTGCGCCGTCAAAGCCCAGGCTGATTTAATAGTCTCTGGTGACAGCGACCTCCTTGATCTGAAAGAATACGAAGGCATCAAAATCATGACCCCGGCTCAGTTTCTAAAGATTTTGGAGAAGTAGCATGGGCAAGATAAACAAGGAGTGGCACCAGGAAAACAAGATGCCAAAGAACCCGTCCCGGGAGGAGCGTATGCTCTGGCACCGCGAGCATGCAAAGCATTGCGAATGCCGTCCAGTTACCCCAAAGCTGCAAAAAGAATTGAATGATTTTTTTGGCCAGGAAAAAAACGAATGAAATGCATCATATATCTAAGAGTGTCAACCACTGAGCAGACCCTCACCAATGACAAAGAGGGTTATTCTATCGCTGCCCAGCGAGAAGCATGTTTAAGACACGCTGAATATGAGGGCTGGGATGTAGTTGATGAATATGCTGATCGCGGAGAGTCAGCGAGAAGCAGCCAACGGCCACAGCTTCGGGAAATGATCTCGCGCATTAAGAAAGATAAAGACATTGACGCAGTGATTGTTCACAAGCTGGATCGGTTCTCAAGAAATGTCGAAGACCACGTAATTATCAAGGGTGAATTAAACCGGGCGGGCTGCCAACTTGTGTCAGTTGTTGAAAAAATTGAAGACACCGCCCAAGGGAAACTGATGGAAAACATCTACTCGGCTATGGCGCAGTATTTTTCCGACAACCTTGGGACTGAAGTCAAAAAAGGCATGGACGAGATGGTGAAAGAGGGGGGGTGGCCAGGAAGAGCCCCGGTTGGTTACAAAAACATGAGACAACAGATTCCGGGGACAAGGAAAGGTTTGGCCAAGATTGTTATCGATCCCGACCTTGCTCCTTATATCAAAGAAGCATTTCAGCTTTATACCTCAGGCAATTGTTCCCTGGAAGAGATACGAGAATTTCTTTTTGACAAAGGCATCGGTCAACGGCGGGCAGGCAAAACAGGGATAATGTCCATGAATGGGGTGCACAAGCTCCTTCAAAACACTTTTTATTATGGCGTCATAACTTACAAGGGTATTGAATATGAAGGAAAACACGAGCCTTTGATCACTAGAGAGCTATTCAAAAAAGTTCAGGCCACGCTAAGAGCCAGGGATCAGGTAGGTGAAAGGAAAAGGAAGCATCCTCATTATTTAAAAGGCACACTGTTTTGCGGGCAGTGCGGCTCAAGGTTTTCATATTTAGTCGCCAAAGGAAAATATCCATACTTTTATTGCCTGGGGACCAAGCGTGGCCGGGGCTGTACTCAACCCTATGTTGAGGCTGAATTCCTTGAAAATGAAGTCGCGAAACTTTATGGGGATATTCAGATTAACCAGGAGATGGCTGACAGGATCATCGAAAGTTTCAATAATGAAATCATCTCTGGGCAGTCAACAAATGCCATGGAAGAGCAGTTGCTAGGCAAAAGAATCGCCAAACTTGCCTCAGAAAAATTGAAACTCATGCAAGCTTTCTACGCCGGAGCAATTGATGTTGATATTTTAAAAAGCGAACAGAGGCGAATTGCAGATGAGGTAGCTTCTTCAGAAGCAAGGCTTAGGAAAATCACCGTCAAGCTTGATCAGCACACTGAGGTCTTGGAAAGAGCAATTAAGCTGGCCATGACCTGCGGCCTCGGATACAAAGAAGCAACGCCTTCTATCAGAAAACTCTATAACCAGGCTTTCTTCAATAAGATATTTGTAAAGGATAAGGAACTCTCAGAAGGCCACTATACGGAAATCTATGAGCCTATCTTCTCGCCGAGTTCGCACAAAATAGATATGGTAGCGCATAGGGGATTTGAACCCCTGCTACCGCCGTGAGAGGGCGGCGTCCTGGGCCACTAGACGAATGCGCCGTAAACTGACTTGGATATTCGACCTTGGATTTTGGAAAAGCCCAAACATCTCTAAGCCGGAAGCTAAGATTTTACCAAGCCGGCCCGTAAACCGCCAGAAACCTGCAGGAAAAAGAATCAGGTCATGAAAAAGCCGGCGAGTTGATCGCCGGCTAATTTGCATTTATTGTCTTCTGCTCGGCAGTCTAGTCGTCGCAGTTGCGTCCGCCGTGCCCGTGATCATATTCGCAGTTTGAAACTTTGTGATCACCGGAACCTTTGTGGGCTGCTTGCCGAGTGGCGGCGTGATCACCTGCAGATGAGCCCCAGTAATGCGGCACTGCGGCAAACGCGATTGTCGCGAATACGGCCAAGAGAATAACCGGCAGAATTACAAAATTTTTCTTCAAAATATCCTCCCTTAAACTGATTCTTTACATTTCACTCATCGGTAAATTCAATGAAAAAAATGAGCGCCCACGTCTCCATCCTTGCTATTGCACCCAAGTTGCATTAACATTACGCAACTTAGTTGCATTAGGCTGAATAATGAACCAAAGTTATTACGATTTTTTAACAAATCTTCTGATCAGAAAAGGTTTCCGCCTGACGGTGGTTAGAAAAGCGATCATCAGGGAACTGGATAATGCTAAGCGGCCGCTGTCAACCGGCGAGTTGAGGGGTTGTTTGCAGAAAAGCGGGCTAAGTCCCCATAAGACCACCGTGTATCGCGAGATTGGCTTCCTGCTGGATCAGGGAATTGTTACCCGGTTGACGTTTGGTGAGCGCCAAGATCGTTTCGAGCTTTCGTTATTTCCACATCATCACCATGCCGTTTGTGAGAAATGCGGTGTTGTGGAAGACATTGATTGTGCAGAAGGCATCAGCAAAATCGAAGACATGTTGAGCAGGCGGAAATTCAAGGTCAAAACGCACATGGTTGAGTTTATCGGGCTATGCGATCATTGCCGTTGACATCCTGTGGTCATTTTACATTCTGGAGCATTAATGGACGTGGAATGCCGTGAACCCCGTCCCAACTCCCGCGGCTGGACTGTTGCCGCAACCGGATTAATCCTCGGTTTTCTGGCTGCTTTAATCCTTCAGGGGTGTGGCGCGACTGGCACCGGGACCGGCAAGGGCGTCATCAATGTCGTTGCCGGTGAAAATTTCTGGGGCAGCATCGCGGCTCAGCTGGGAGGGAGCCTGGTCAAGGTGACCAGCATCGAGAACAACCCAAACACTGATCCGCATGCGTATGAAAGCAATACAAACAATGCCCGCGCTTTCGCGTCGGCCGGTTATGTGATCCTTAATGGGGCCGGCTACGATACTTGGGGGCAGAAACTGCTGAATGCAAATCCGGTGCCGGGAAGAAGGGTGCTGATGATATCTGATCTTCTTGGAAAGCACGAGGGGGACAATCCTCATTTCTGGTACAACCCGGCCTATGTGTCAGAAGTTGCGGACCGGATCACTGCGGATTACATAAAACTGAAACCGGCAGCGGCCGGGCGGTTTACGGCATTGCGGAGCGATTTTGAGCATTCGCTCAAGTCTTATAAAGATCGCATTAATTACATAAAGTCTCATTTTGCAAATCAAAAAGTAGGCTCGACTGAATCGATCTTTGTCTATATGGCAGGGGCGCTTGATCTCGATCTGGTTTCACCGCCGGCATTTATGCAGGCGATCTCGGAAGGCAACGAACCGCCAGCGAACGCCGTGGCGCAATTTCAGCGGCAGATCAGACAGAAGCAGATTAACGTGCTTGTCTATAACAGGCAGACATCGACCAACATTACGGAAAATCTGAAACAGCTGGCTGTAGGTGAGGGCATACCGGTCATCGGCATTTCCGAGACGATGATACCCGCAGGCACGACATTTCAGGACTGGCAGGACTCGCAGCTCGTCAAGCTGCAAAATGCGCTTGAAAGCGGCAGGCGCGCCGGGTGATGAACGAAGCGTCATCAAAGCCCGTTGTCCGTCTGGCAGATGCTGCCGTGCGGCTAGGTGGCCGGACGATCTGGAGCGATGCCAATGTCGAGATCAACGAAGGCAGTTTTGTGGTGGTACTGGGTCCGAACGGCGCGGGCAAGACCACCTTGCTGCGACTGATATTGGGACTGGAGAGTCTGGAGAGGGGAATCGCGGAAGTTTTTGGCCAGCATCCTCACCGGGGAAACCGGCGTGTGGGTTATGTGCCACAGCGACAGACGCTGCAGCCGGAGCTGGCGGTGCGCGGAACTGATCTGGTGGGGCTTGGAGTGGACGGCCATCGCTGGGGCATCCCTCTTTTCAGAGAGACGCAAAAGAAAAAAAGAGCGCTGGTTGAAGCTGCGATCAATGCCGTGGAGGCCGGCTCGTATGCCGGCAGGCAGGTCGGCCGGCTCTCAGGAGGGGAGCAGCAACGGCTGATTCTGGCACAGGCTCTCATCTCCCGGCCACGGCTGCTTTTGCTGGATGAACCCTTAAGCAACCTCGACCTGCGCAATCAGGCCGCTGCCGTCCAGTTCGTGGCGAGGCTGGCGCATGATGAAGGAATTACTGTTGTGCTGGTGGCGCACGACGTGAATCCGCTGCTGCCGCATCTTGATCAGGTCGTATATATCGCTAAGGGAAAATTCGCCACCGGCAAGCCGGACGAGATTATCACCACAGAACGGCTGTCTGATCTTTACGAAGCGCCGGTGGAAATCGTCGAGGACAGCCGGGGCCGGATTTTCGTCGTTGGCCTTGAGGAAGAATCGGCTCATCCCCATAAATGATTTGCTGTAAATCTGACATAATTGATTATTTGACATAAGTGATGCTTCTTCTCATAGATCTGCCGTCGATATTTAATTATGACTTCATGCGGAACGCGTTTGAGGCCGGAACGATCGTTTCTATCGTTGCCGGCGTCGTCGGCTATTTTGTCGTTCTCAGGGGTCTTTCTTTTGCGGGTCACGCGCTTGCCCACATTGGTTTTGCCGGCGCGACGGGTGCGGTGGTTCTTGGAGTCAGCCCGCTTTACGGACTGATTGTTTTTTCAACAGTGGCAAGCATCGGCATGGGTTCGCTCGGCCGGCGCCTGTACGGCCGGGATGTCGCCATCGGGATTGTGCTGGCCTGGACCCTGGGTCTGGGCGTTTTATTTCTGTCCCTTTACACCGGATACGCAACCGAAGCGTATGCGATTTTATTCGGCGAGATCCTTGGCATCAGCAAAAGCGACGTTCTCGTAACCCTCCTTGCCGGCATTCCTACGCTACTGGCGCTCGCCGCCATTTACCGGCCGTTGCTTTTTGCTTCTTTTGACGAAGAAGTAGCGGAGGGCAGGGGAGTCCCCATCCGGTTTCTTTCCGTTGTTTTTATGGTGCTACTGGCGCTGGCTGTGTCAGAAGCGACGCAGGTCGTCGGCGTTCTGCTGATTTTTTCCTTGCTGGTTACGCCGCCGGCAATCGCTCAGCGGTTGACGGCGCGGCCCGCCCGCGCGATCCTGCTTTCGGTGCTGTTTGCGCTGCTGTTTACCTGGAGCGGCCTGGTCATTGCGTTTTACTTGCCTTATCCGGTTAGTTTCTTTGTCACGAGCTTTGCCTTTGGGACTTATATCCTGGTCCGGCTGGGCGATTATCTAAAACATGGAATGGCAGTAAAACCGCTTGATTAAGCTGGGAATAAATTAAAGAGAGTTCCCGAAAATGGCTGAGGCGGGAGGATTCGAACCTCCACCGGCGGATCCAGAGTCCGCTGTCCTGCCATTAGACGACGCCTCATTTTCGCGGCAGCCAGATAATCAAAACGTCAACTGAATTAACCTGGCTGTGAAATAGATTAACACACTGGCAGTGATGCCACCAGAAATAATTTAGTTCAAAATGTCGCTTCCCTTAAAGAATGCTCTGGCCCTAACCGAAGAAAGAGATACAGGTTGTTGCATGGACACAGGCAGGAGGCTGAAAATCCAATGATACCGATGAATGAACTGCTGCAGGCAATGGTGCAGAAAGGGGCTTCGGATCTGCACCTGAAAGCCGGCAGCCCGGCAATCATGCGCGTAGACGGGGAACTTTACGAGCTCGATGACGCATCGATTTCTCCGGAGGATATGAAAGAATATGCCGCATCGGTGATGAGCGACAAGCAGATTGCTATCTTTTCGGAGCAAAACGAGATCGACTTTGCCTATGGCTTGAGCGGCGTGGGCCGTTTCCGCATAAACATTTTTCGCCAGAGAGGCAGCATTAGCATAGCCATGCGGCAGGTGGTGGGGAAAATACCGAATTTTGAGGAATTGCATCTGCCGCCGCTGCTGAAAAAAATGGCGCTGGAGCCCAGGGGGATGGTTCTTGTCACCGGGACGACCGGCAGCGGCAAGACGACTACTCTCGCGGCGATGATAGATTCCATCAACGACAATGTCCGGCGGCACATCGTCACGATTGAAGACCCGATTGAAATTCTGCATCGGGACAAGAAATCATTGATTAATCAGCGAGAGATTGGTATAGACACCAGAAGCTACTCCACAGCGCTTCGCTATGTTCTCCGTCAGGATCCGGACGTCATCTTCATAGGTGAAATGCGTGATCTGGAAACTGTTCAGACGGCGTTGACGGCGGCGCAGACGGGTCACATGGTGATGAGCACGCTCCATACGATTGATGTCAGCGAGACAATCAACCGGATCATCGATTTCTTCCCCTTGCATCAACAGCAGCAGGTCAGAATCATGCTGGCCGGCTCATTGCGCGGTGTCATATCGCAGAGGTTGTTGCAGCGGGCTGACGGCAAAGGCCGGGTGCCGGCGTTGGAGCTGATGGTGATGACGAATAGAATCAGGGACCTGGTCCTCGACCCGCAGCAGACATTCAAGATCCAGGAGGCGATCAAGGAAGGGGATTACTACGGCATGCAGACGTTCGATCAGTCACTGCTGCAGCTTTACCGCGATGGTTTGGTGACGCTGCAGGATGCCGCCCAGGTTGCCAGCAGCCCCCATGACTTCAAGCTGATGGCGCAGCAGGAGGGCTTCGACGTGTCGCTGATCAGTGGCGTCGCCTGAGCCAATAGCGGCGGAATAAACCGTCAGCCATCGCCTTAAATTATCAGGGGCTTCGGGTTCGAAGCCCCTTTTATGAATCTTGTTTCGTGCTAAAATAGCTCGCGGATGAACAGGGCTTTTGGCAGCCACCCACCATCCACAATCTACCATCCGCTTTTCGGGGTGTGGCTCAGCCTGGTAGAGCGCACGGTTCGGGACCGTGAGGCCGGCGGTTCAAATCCGCCCACCCCGACCAGGTTTGACTTATTCAAACTGTCACCTGAAAAAAGCTCATGGAAGAGATCGCTGTATTCCGGCTCTTTCATTTTTCTGCCTTTTTCACCAATGAAGATTTTCTTGAAGAACGACTGATTCATGAGCCGCCGGTTATCACCCTCGGCCTTTAAATAAGCCTTATGGCAGTTACCGGCAAGCTTTATTGCCAGCTCCAAAAGTTCCTGAACGTTCTCATGCTTTCCGTCAAGGACTTTCAGCTGATCTTCTGCCAGTCCTATCTCATTGACCAGCCTTTCCTGCTCGCCTTTTAGAATATCGATAGCGATTGCTCCGGCGTAATATGCCTCGACCAATTTGTATCTCTTGTCGTTTAATTCCTCTGTCTTTTTGATGAGACGCTTTCTTTGGAGGATTGAGGAAGCCTGTTGATTGACGATTTCCTTTTCCATGATCTTTTTCAGTTTCTGGACTGTCTCAGTAGGCAACTGAATATCTCGATATAGGTCCTCGATTTTCTTTTCCACCCAGTCGGCATCCACGTATTTCTGTGAGCAGCCATTATGCTTCTTCTGCCCCAGGCAGTAGAAATACGGATACTTGCCTTTGGCCAGGAGGAAGGAGAGCTTGGAACCGCACTCGGCGCAGTAGATGGTGCCTTTCAGATAATGCGGATGTTTTCGTTTTCGCTCTCCGGCCTGGTCTCTTGATTTCAACATCTGCCGGACTCTCTCAAACTGAGCGGGTTCGACAATCGGCTCATGAAGTCCGGGATACTCAACGCCTCGGTACTTGACTATCCCCATGTAAAAGCGGTTTTGAAGCAGCATGGCGATTGAAGATTTGCAAAACTCAGGGTAGGGCCGCTTCTTGGAGAAGTTGTTTCTCAGACCCTTCTTGGCCATGATCTTTTGAATCTCTGCCAGGGAATAGTTGCCGGTGGCGTAGAGATCGAAGCATTCCTTTACCAAAGGTGCCATTTCCTCATCTTGTATAACCTTGGCGATGCTTTTCCCCTCAATCGTATCTCTGACGTTCTTGTAGCCGACAGGGGCTCTTGTGACCATTCCGCCGGACTTGGCTTTTTGAAGAAGACCCTTTTTAACTTCCGCTGAAAGATTGGCGGAGTAGAACTCGGCCATGAGTGCATGGATACCCTCTACGAAGTGTCCAGAGGCGCTGTCCTCAATGTTTTCGACCACTGACACCAACTGCGCCCCGGAGCGCGTTAAAACGGCTTTGATGGCCACATGATCTGACATATTTCGGGCCAGGCGGTCGATCTTGTGAACGATAACCGCATCGATATCTTTCTTCTTGATCCTTGAGAGCATTTCCTGAAGCTGGGGACGGGCTGTTGATCTTGCTGATTCGCCTCTGTCAGCGTACTCGTCGACCAGCATCCAGTCATTTTCGCGGATAAGCTTCATGCAAGCTTCGCGCTGGGCAGGGATGGAATAACCGCCCTCGGCCTGTTCCCTGGTGGACACCCTCAGATAGATAACGCATCTCATGACTTTTTCTCCCTGGCCTTAGTTACTCTTTTGTAGGCTCTGATTATCGATTCCTTTTCCTCGGCGGTCATGTTCGGCACTTCTTTGAACATGATCGTGAAGCCCGGATCGGTGAGCCCGAAATCTTCCAATTTTGCGTCCGCCAGTAGGCTGTTCATCTCCGCTTGGGTCATGCCGAGGGCTTTTGCCCATTTCTTGAGCTTGTCGTGCTGGGGGACGAACCTGCCCAGCTCCGCATCCGATACGTAGCCGGGATTCTTGTATCCCAGGATTTTGCTGATTTGCATTTGCGAGAGATTTCTCTCGGTTCGCGCCTGCCTCAGCTTCTTCCCGAATATTTCTCTAACGCTCATTATCGATAAGTAAAATTACTGACATTTGAAGCTATCATTTCACAGAATTGAATAGCTGGCAAGAGCCGTGTTTTGGAAAACTTGTGGATAACTGAAACCACGAGGGTCTTAATCTGCTTATTAATCTCCGAATTAATACCCGATTTTAATAGGCAGATTTTTGGTTGAGGGTAAGGGCGGATATTGAAATGCCTGTTGATTTCAGATCAAGAGCCGAAATCAATACCCAAAACAGATAGCAAGGCCTTGTATTGCCCCTTGCAATCCGGTGCAAGACCCTCCGAGTTCTTACAAAGCCTGTTATAACCGCGGTAATACCCTTCTGTAATAGGCAGAGCCACCCAGCCAGGGTGTTTCATTGCCTGTTTCAATTAATAGAAACACCCGATAGAAACCCCCAAAACATAAGAAAAAACCTAAAAACAAAAGGGGGAATTAACTGGATTTCCGGGGCATTTAGCCCACTCCAATCCAGCGTCGTCTGTCCTCATTTTGTTGGTCAAAATGAGGCCCGACTTCCCACCATTTCGACCTAAAGGTTTCCCTCGCTCCGTTGTCTCTCGGCGAAACGGTGGGAAGTCTGGCCTGCGTCCAGACGACGGCTCCCTGCGGTCGCCTTAATTCCCCTTTTTCAAAAACCAAGAAATATCTTTTTTAGAAGACTAAGTTTGTCGGGTTTTGGGGGTTGAAGGCAATGATTTCCGAATTTGCAATGCAACGAATAATTGACAAAAACGTCGGGGGGGGGGGGTACCATTAGCTACTTATTGCGAGCAAACTGAATTACCGCAACATAACAGTATTTGATTGTGCAATAAACCGAGCTTCGATTGCTAGAGCGACCCGTGTATTGAACAATGAATCGCGATGCTTTCTTATCGCCCTAGTTTACACTAAATACTCTTCAATTTGTCAACAATGGACAAGTTGTCCGACTACCTTTGCAGGGGATAGGTTGAAAAAAAGGCCAATCATATTTCTAGTGTGGTTTATTCCCCTCATTCTGCTTGGCGTCACTCTCTTTGTATCTGGCGATCCCGGTCAAATAGCAAAAGCTTCCGCATCTCCGTCATCTCCGCAGGTCGGTATCTGGTATAGCACCTGGTATTCAACCGCAGCAAAATATATATGGACTACTGGCCATGGCGTGGGTTCCACTTCGCAGATGCTTGCCGATGTAAACGGCGACGGCAAGGCAGACGCTGTAGTTTTCTTTAATGGTCCCGATGGCTCAACTCCCGCTGGACGGTGGTACGTTGCTCTGTCTAATGGTGACGGCTTCAACGGCTACAAACTTTGGACAGCAGGACACGGCTTAGGATCTTCAAAGCAGTTCCTGGCAGACGTAAACGGCGACGGAAAAGCGGATGCTGTAGTGTTTTTCCCCAACGGCGACTGGTACGTCGCTCTTTCAAATGGGAATGGATTCGATCCTTACAAACTCTGGAAAACGGGTTTTGGGGCGGGATCAACTTCGCAATTTCTTGCCGACGTGACTGGTGATGGCAAAGCAGATACAGTCGCTTTCTATAACGATCCTGACGGAGTTACACCAGGGGGTCGCTGGTATGTTGCACCTTCAACTGGATCAAGTTTTGGTGACTTAAAACTTTGGATAGCCGGCCATGGTGTTGGATCAACATCTCAAATGCTGGCGGATGTGAACGGCGACGGCAAGGCAGATGCTGTGGTCTTTTTTAATGAACCTGACGGAGTTACACCAGGGGGTCGCTGGTACGTCGCTCTCTCGAATGGCAATGGTTTCAATGGGTACGCGCTCTGGACGGCTGGGCATGGCTTCGGATCATCGAAACAGATGTTGGCGGATGTGAACGGCGACGGAAAGGCTGACGCTGTTGTATTTTTCCCCGGCCCTGATGCCTATAAAACATGTGGCCGATGGTACGTTGCTCTTTCAAATGGCAGCGGATTCAACAATTATCAGGCTTGGAAAAACGGCTTCGGTATAACCTCAAGTTGTCAAGCCTCGGATTGGCAAACAGTTAGCGATGTTAAGGGTGATAAGAAAGCATCGCCAATTGCTTTTTTCAATAGCGATGGCTCCTGGAAAGTGATGCCATCTGACTTAGATAAAACTGACCATTCAATTCGCTCAGGAAGCAATCAACTGGGCATAGGTGACAGGTTCCGTGAAACGGACGCAGCGGTTTAGAACCCGGCGAAAGAGATCGGTCCGCTCACTGCGCCGGTTGAAACGATAG
>JAMDDD010000010.1 GCA_023489275.1 Actinomycetota bacterium | reverse complement strand
AACAAGGTGATGTCGTTCGGCAAGAGCCGCGCCAAACGGATGAGCATAGATCAGCCAAAAGTAACTTTTACCGATGTCGCCGGCGTTGACGAGGCGGTGGAGGAGTTACAGGAAATTAAGGAATTTTTGGAGAATCCGCGCAAGTTCCAGAATCTGGGCGCCAAGATTCCAAAGGGCGTTCTGCTTTACGGGCCTCCGGGCACCGGCAAGACGCTGCTGGCCCGCGCCGTTGCCGGCGAGGCGGGCGTGCCTTTCTTTTCCATTAGCGGCTCTGACTTTGTCGAGATGTTCGTCGGCGTGGGCGCTTCCCGCGTGCGCGACCTGTTCGAGCAGGCAAAGCAGAACTCGCCCTGCATCATCTTCATCGATGAGATTGACGCCGTCGGGCGCCACCGCGGCGCCGGCCTGGGTGGCGGCCACGACGAGCGGGAGCAGACGCTGAACCAGCTGCTGGTGGAGATGGATGGCTTTGAGATGAAAGACAACGTGATCATGATCGCGGCCACGAACCGGCCCGACATCCTTGATCCGGCGCTGCTCAGGCCCGGCCGCTTCGACCGGCAGATTGTCGTCGACCGACCCGACCGCAAGGGACGCGAAGCGATCCTCAAGGTGCATTCGCGCGGCAAGCCGCTGGGCAAGGACATCAAGCTTGGTCCGCTGGCGGGACAGACGCCCGGCTTTACCGGCGCCGACCTGGCCAACCTGGTGAATGAGGCGGCCCTGCTTGCCGCCCGCCACGGCAAGAAAGAGATTGGCATGGAGGAGCTGGAGGAAGGCATCATGCGGGTCGTGGCCGGACCGGAAAAGAAGAGCCGCATCCTTAGTGGCAAGGAAAAACTGATCACCGCCTATCATGAGGTCGGGCATGCGATGGTGGGGCATTTCCTGCCGTTCGCCGATCCGATTCATAAGGTCTCGGTCATCAGCCGGGGTCAGGCGCTGGGATACACGATCTCCCTGCCACAGGAAGACCGGTTTCTGGTTTCCAAGTCGGAGCTGCTGGACCGGTTGGCGAGCACGCTGGGCGGGCGCGCCGCGGAAGAGATCCAGTTTAACGAGGTTACCTCCGGCGCCGCCAATGATCTGCAGCAGGCGACCGAGATCGCCAAGCAGATGATCATGCGTTACGGCATGAGCGAGCGGCTGGGTCCGCGCACGTTCGGGCACAATCACGCGCAGCCGTTCCTGGGCCGCGAGTTTTCGCAGGAGCCTGATTACAGCAACGAGATCGCGCAGGAGATCGATGAAGAGATCCGGACGATCATCGAAGACGCCCATGAGCGCGCCAAGGATATCCTGGTGTCGCACCGCGGGCAGCTGGACACGATTACGCATATCCTCGTCGAGCGCGAAACGCTGGAAAAGGAAGAATTCGACCAGCTGCTGGAAGGCAAGAGCGAGGCGGAAGTATTCGCCAAGAAAGACGCCGAGCGCGCCGCCAAGGAAAAGCTCGAGGAACACAAGCGGCTCGACGGAGTGAAGAAGCGAGAGAAAGAGCCTGCCGAGGGGACGGGCATTGGGAAAGAACCGCCGTTGGAGCCCTCTTACATGCAGTCCGCTGGGGGCGGGAAGAGGCCGGGCCGCGTGGCCGCCTCTGAAGATGGTCCTGCCGGCGGCGGGAGCTTGAACGGACCCCAGCTCTAGCGGGGTCCGGCCGGCCCATGGATCAGGGAAAGATCAGCCAGGGCGTTCGGTTAATACTGGAGGGCATCGGCGAGGATGCCGGGCGCGAGGGGCTTAAGAAGACACCCCGGCGCGTCGCGGAAATGTACGCCGATGTTTTTTCCGGCCTTGAGGCGGGGGATCCCGCCGCCATTATCACGACGATGCCCGCCGACCGGCACCAGGAGATGGTTCTGCTCAAGGGCATCAACTTCTTTTCCATGTGCGAGCATCACCTGCTGCCGTTCTTCGGCCAGGCGCACCTGGCTTACATTCCCAGCAAAGGCGGCAAGATCACGGGTTTGTCGAAACTGACGAAGCTTGTGCAGGTCGTCGCCCGCCGGCCGCAGCTGCAGGAGCGGATGACTTCCACTATCGCCGATGCCATGGAGCAGGCGCTCGACCCTCGCGGCGTGCTCGTGCTGGTTGAAGCCGACCACCTCTGCATGGCCATGCGCGGCATCCGCATGCCGGCCAAGACGGTGACCTCAGCCGTTCGCGGCATCTTCCGCACCAACGCCGCCACCCGCGCCGAAGCGCTGGGGCTGATTAACGCGGGGTAAACTGCATTACCTCCTCGTGACTCGCTTTAAGAGCCACCGGAAGCGCTTCCAGGAGTGAAATTTCAAGGTTGCCGCTGTTTGCCAGCTAGCCGATCATGCAGGGATGAAATAGCAAGGATGCCGGAGTCCAAAAATTCATCGTCTGTGTCCACCTGTTTCCTGCGGATCTTTCTGGCGGCATCGAGGCTGGAGAGAAAAGTTTATGGAGATGAAAAACTGTCCTGGGGGTGAGGCGCTTCGACATCCTGACCGCAGCAACCGCTGAAAACCATATCGACGATCTGCCGTCCAAAAGCGGGTGTGAGTGGACGGTTGGTTATCAGGCGTCGCGAGATAACGGCGCCAAACAGCATGTCAACGATCATCTCCACATCAACATCGGCCTGGATCTCGCCGCTGGCGATGCCTTCGCGAAGGACCGCCACCATTTTTCGCTTGCGGGCAGTCACAAACGCTTTCATGACGCTTTTTCCAAGTTCGGGGTCGCGGTGCATCTCGCCGATCAGAGAAGAGAAGGACTGCACGGCGTTGCCGGTCTTCATCTGCCGGCACCAGTCGCTTAAGAAGGCAGCCAGGCGCTCCCGGACGGTGCCTGCATCCGGCATCTCCGGCCGGTCTGCGATCTGCTCCAGTAGCTCGACAACCAGATCGCGCTTCGAAGGCCAGCGCCGGTAAATAGCCGGTTTGCCAACGCCGGCGCGGTGGGCGACGGCTTCGATGGTCATCCCTTCAAAGCCTGTCTCGGCCAGAATTTCCTTGGCGGCTTCCAGGATCGCCTGATCAACCGCAGGATCGCGCGGGCGGCCCGAATGGACGGCGCTGTGGATGCCGACGATGCGGCCGGCAAGATGGCCATGTGACCTGTTCCGGCCGCGGTCATGTCCGGGACGGTGCCGTTCCAGCGATTTCATTAAGGTTCAGCTCCCTCGAATTCGGCTTCAATCCTGGCTTCGGCAGGCCGGTGCTCGCGCGCAGGCCCCTCCTCATCCAGCCGGTCTGCAGGTGCGTTGCCATCAATTATTTGAACCACGGCCGGGGATTCCATCGTGCCCGGTCGGTGCTGATGCTCTGCATAGAGCTTCTCCATCCGCTCTTGCTCGGCCTCGTCCGGTTCCGGCCTGTTCGGCAGCCAGATCATGGCAATCAGGGCTCCGGAAAGTGCGATGAGCGAGCCGATCACCAGGGCGCGGTCCATCCCCGTGATGAAAGAGGAGGCCGCGGTGTGGTACAGCGCCTGCCCGGCGCCGCCGCCGAGGCGGGCGGCAACCTCCAGGGCGCCGCCGACCGAGCTTTTAATCTGACCGGACATGCCCGCCGGCAGCCTGGAAAAAGCGGCGGAATTAAAGCCGGAGGCGTACGTCGAGCTAAAGACGCTTCCCAGGATGGCAACGCCCAGGGCGCCGCCGATCTGCCTGGTGGTGTCATTCATCGCCGACCCGACGCCTGCTTTTTCCTTTGGCAGCGATCCCATGATCGATTCGGTGGCTGGCGTCATCGTCAGGGACATGCCGATCACGAGCACGATTATCGATGGCAGCATGTTCCAGTAGTCAGAACCGACAGCGGTCCGTGACAGCATGAAAAGGCCGGTAGCCGCCACCACCATCCCGGTGCTGACGAGGATCTTGTTGCCCAGCTTATTCACGAGCAGACCCGCCATCGGCGCCACGATTATCATCACCAGAGCCACCGGCATCTGGCGGATGCCCGCCTGCAGCGGCGTGTACTTCAACAAGAACTGAAGATACTGACTCAAGAAGAACATCGAGCCGAACATGGCGAAGAAAACCAGCGTGATCGACAGGCTGGCCGCGGTAAAGCGCGGATTCTCAAAGAAGCGCACGTTCAGCATCGGATGATCCGAGTGACTCTCCCACCAGACGAAGATCGACAGGATTACCGCTGCCACCGCGAAGCCGGCGAGGATGACCGGGTCTGTCCATCCCCGTGTGGGGGCTTCGATGATCGAGAATACCAGCGACACCAGGCCCGCTATCGACAGGCCGGCGCCAACCGGGTCAATCTTGGGTGCGTTTGGAGCTTTAGAATTGGGAACGATCAGCCGTCCCGCCGTGATCGCGATAATCACAATGGGCACGTTGATGAGGAAAACAGAGCCCCACCAGAAATTATCAAGCAACGCGCCGCCGATCAGCGGGCCGATGCCGATGCCCATCCCGGACACCCCGGCCCAGATGCCGATGGCGCGGCCGCGCTCTTCCGGCGGGAAGATGTTGGTTAGAATTGAAAGAGTGGACGGCATGATCATGGCGCCCCCGATGCCCATCATCGCGCGGGTTGCGATTAGCATCGTGGCCGAAACCGCAAAGGCGGACGCGATCGAGCCGATGCCGAAGACCCCCAGGCCGATGCTGAGCACCGACCGCCGGCCGAAGCGGTCCGAGATGCTGCCGGCGGTGAGAAGCAAACCGGCGAAAACGAGAATGTAGGCGTCAACGATCCATTGAAGCTCGCTGTTGGAGGCCCCCAGATCGCGCACCAGTGTCGGGATGGCGACGTTTAGAACCGTGTTATCAAGGCCGATGACCAGCAGGCTCATGCAGAGAACTACCAGAATCCACCAGCGGCGCTCATAGCCTTCCGCATGTTTCGCAGTCACAGACATTCATTCTCCTTCCAGCTTGCGGCTTAAGTCCACTTTCATAACAATTAAATAACGTTACCGTATCGTAACATAATTATCGCTGCGGGTGAAAATCCTTGGAAAATCCCGATCATCCGGTTCGCTTGGGAGGGTAACGGGAATTGTCATCTCGGAACCGCGGAAGGCGGCGAAGAGCCCCGGTTTTAAAAACCCGGGATCCTAAAAACCCGGGATCCTTTACTTCGTCACAGTGCCGGCGCTGAGCGCAGGGAACGGATGACAGTTTTCCCGGGTTAACGGGATGAGCATTTTGAAAATTTTCCGGTTGGCTGGATTTGACTATAATAATATGATGACTTCGTTTCCGGAGATTTCGTTGCCGCCATCCCTGGGCGCCGCTGACTGGCTGGTGATGGGCATTCTGAACGTAACGCCCGATTCCTTTCATGATGGCGGCAGGTTTGCATCGCTGCCCGCCGCCACGGCGCAGGCCCGCGCCATGGCCGCCGCCGGCGCCGGCATCATCGATATTGGCGGCGAGTCAACCCGTCCCGGCGCGGCTGCCGTCGACGTTGATGATGAGTTAAAACGTGTCATTCCGGTGATCGAAGCAGTTGCCGCCGAGCTGGAGTTGCCGGTATCGATTGACACCAGCAAGGCCAGGGTGGCGGCGAAAGCACTTAAGGCGGGGGCGGTCATGATCAATGATGTTACCGCCCTGAAGGGGGATCCGCGGATGGCGGCGGTAGCTGCCGAGGCGGCCTGCCCGGTCTGCCTGATGCACATGCTGGGAGAGCCGCGCACGATGCAGGACAATCCCCATTATGAGGACGTGGTGGCCCAGATCGCGGAATTCTTCCAGGAGCGCATCAGCTTTGCGGTTTCACAGGGGATTAAACGGGAAAATATCATCCTTGATCCCGGCATCGGCTTCGGCAAGGCGGTCGAGCACAATCTGGCCATTCTTGGCAATCTGTCTGAATTTGCCGCTCTGGGATTGCCACTAATGATCGGCGTGTCGCGCAAGCGCTTTGTCGGCGCGGTCACTGGCGAGGATGACACTGCCGGCCGGCTCCCGGGCACAATCGCCGCGAATGTTCTTGCCCGGGCCGGGGGCGCCGGCATTTTCCGCGTGCATGATGTGGCGGAGAACGTCCAGGCCCTTGAGATAGCGGAAGCGATAATAAAGTCTCACTTGTAACGGGACATACGGAGCCCGCCTCACGACCCAGCGCTCCCCGGCAGGAGAAAATGGCTGAAAAAAAGCATCCACTCAGAATCACGATCAAGGGGCTGGAAGTCTTTGCCCATCACGGCTTGCTGCCGGGGGAAAAGGAGCTGGGACAAACTTTTCTGTTCGATGTCGGCCTCTCGCTCAAGCACACTGCCGCGCCGGAAACCGACGACATCAATGACTCGGTTGACTATGCGGCGGTCTGTGATCTGGTGGCGGAGGTGGCGACCGCCGCTTCCTACAACCTGCTGGAGAAGCTGGCCGCCGTTACCGCGGATGAAATTCTGGGGCGCTTTCCGGCGGTAGACCGGGTCAAGATCCGGATCGCCAAAAAATCGCCGCCCATCCCGCAGCCGGTCGATCAGGTGGCGGTCATGTTCAAGCAGACCCGTGCCTGATGCCGGCCGCCTTCCTCTCGCTGGGGTGCAATCTGGGCAATTGCCACGCTTACCTGGAACAGGCGATCGGCCTGCTTCGGGCACATCCCATGATCAGGGTGGACCGGATCTCATCGGTATACCGGACAGAGGCTGTGGGAGAGATTGATCAGCCGGATTTTCTAAACATGTCTGTTGAGGTCATCACGGACCTGTCACCAAAAGTGTTGCTGGATGTCTGCCACCGCGTCGAGGAAGAACTGGGCGGCGCCGACCGCGGCGTCCCCCATGGACCGCGCACCATCGACCTTGACATACTCCTGTATGATCAAATAGAAATGGCGGATGCGGAGTTGACGATACCGCATCCGCGCATGCTGCAGCGCGCGTTTATGATGATGCCACTTGTGGAGATAGCTTCGGAACAGGAATTGCCGGGTGGGCGCACCGTGGCGGAGGCGGCGGCAGCGCTCCGCGACACACACGCTGTGGTCAGGGAGGGTCCGCTTGACTCATGTTAAAGTTTCGAGTTTCTGGTTTAGAGTTTTTAGCCAAGCCCCTGTCACTCGAAACCAGAAACCAGGTTTTTCATGGTAGATTACAGATCTTTGCAGGCAGAGCTGCGGGCACTGGCCCGGGAAAAGAACGCGATCATCATCGCGCACAATTATCAGCGGCCCGAGGTCCAGGACGCCGCTGATTTTACCGGCGACTCGCTGGAGCTGTCGCGCACGGCAGCCGGCACCGGCGCCGGGATCATCCTCTTTTGCGGCGTCCATTTCATGGCGGAAACGGCGCACATTCTCTCGCCCGGCAAGAAGGTGCTGATCGCCGAAGAGCGCGCCGGCTGTCCCATGGCCGAGATGATCACCGCTGAGGATGTGCGGACGCTGAAGGCCGCGCACCCCGGGGCGCTGGTCGTCGCTTATGTCAACACATCTGCCGCGGTCAAGGCTGAGACCGACATCTGCTGCACCAGCGCCAACGCCGCCACGGTGGTGGCCAATATCCCCGCGGACAGGGAGGTCATCTTCATCCCTGACCGCAACCTGGCGCTGTATGTCGAGAAAAAGACCGGACGCCGGCTGATCAAATGGGAGGGCTTCTGTCCGACGCATGAATACATAACTGCCGCCGATATTCTCAGGACCAGCGAAGAGCACCCTGGGGCAGTCGTGCTGGCGCACCCGGAATGCCTGCCGGAGGTTCAGGATATGGCCGACTCGCTGGAGAGCACCTCCGGGATGATTCGTTACGCCAGCGCCTCGCCGGCCAGGGAATTCATCATCGCCACCGAGATGGGCCTCAATCACCGGCTGCAAAAAGAGAATCCGGGAAAACACTTCTACTCGCCGACCAAGAAAGCCATCTGCCCCAATATGAAGATGACGACGCTGCCAAAGGCGATCCAGACGCTGCGGGAAGAGCGTTACGAGATCAGGCTCCCCGAAGAGGTCCGCATTAAAGCGCTGGCGGCTGTGGAAGCGATGGTCCGGTACACGTAAGTTCCAAGTTCAAAGTTTCGTTCTTGGGGCTGTTTCATGGGGTTTTTTCAAGTTCAATGCCGGAATCCTACCCGTAAATCGTATTCACAAATGCGCAAAAATCCGTTTGCTGTTTGCAGGGTTTGGTTTTTAACTTTGAACTTGGAACTTTGAGCTTGGAGCTTTTGAACTGGTAACTCTGGTTTGCGCAGGGATATAATCCCCGCATGGCATTCACCGGATCCATATTGGCGAAATGACCCGTCCGTACCTGCTTGCGTCCACAGACAGCGAACCGGTCAAGCGCTTTTACGATGTCATCGTCATTGGCAGCGGCATCGCCGGACTGACCGCGGCGGTCGGTGCCGCCCGAAAATGGAAGGTGGCCCTGATCAGCAAGAGCGTGCTCAGGGACACAACCACCTTTCTGGCCCAGGGGGGGATCGCCGCCGCCTTAAGCGATCAGGATTCGCCGCAGCTCCATTTTGAGGATACGATTCGCGCCGGCGCCGGCCTCTGCAAGGAGGAAGCGGTCCGGATCCTGGTCAATGAAGGCCCGGCTCGCGTGCGCGAGCTGATGGAGATCTGTCCCAAGTTCGACCGCGCCGGGGGGGACCTGGTGCTTGCCAGCGAGGGCGCCCATACAGTCCCCCGGATCGTCCATGCCGGCGGCGACGCTACCGGCTCGGAAGTCGCCAGCGCCCTGACCGAGGCGATGCAGCAGGGCAGCCGCGTGCAGGTACTGGAGCACGAATTCGTGATCGACCTGCTCACCAACGGCGGCCACTGCATCGGCGCCGTTTCGCTCAACCTCAAAACCGGCGTCTTCACGCTCAACTACGCGACGGTGACCGTGCTTGCCACCGGCGGGTGCGGCCAGGTCTATACGATGACGACCAATCCCGTTGTCGCCACCGGCGACGGGATGGCGATGGCCTTCCGGGCCGGGGCCACCATTGGCGATATGGAATTTGTCCAGTTCCATCCCACCGGCCTCTATTCCGGCAACTCGCCGCTGTTTCTGATCACGGAGGCGCTCAGGGGCGAGGGCGCCTATCTGCTCAATCACGCGGGTGAGCGGTTCATGGTGGGGGTGCATCCGCAGGCGGAACTCGGGCCGCGTGACGTCGTCGTCAAGGAGATGGTGCGGCAGATGCAGGCTGAAAACCAGGAATATCTCCTCCTTGACGCAACCCACCTTGACTGCGGCATGCTGAAAGAGCGTTTTCCTACGGTCCATGACACCTTGCTTAACCGTGGATATAATCTTTGCCATGAACGGATTCCGGTAACTCCCGTGTGCCACTACATGATGGGTGGCGTCGTGACGGATCTCTGGGGCCGAACGACGCTTCCGGGCCTTTACGCCAGCGGTGAAGTTGCCAACACTGGCGTGCATGGGGCGAACAGGCTCGCGAGTAATTCGCTGCTGGAGGGGCTCGTCTTCAGTGACAGGATCGTGCGCGATCTTGACCGTTATATTTCCTCGCGGGAGGAGTCAGCGCGTCGGCTGAGCATCTTGTTGCCCGGGCCCAGCCGCCAGGGAAACCAGGCTGACGGAGTGGCAAGCGGCAGAAAGAAGCTGCAGCAGATCATGACCTCGGACGTGGGCATGGTACGCAGCGAAGACGGCCTGATGAACGCAGTCCGGGAGCTAGGGCTGCTGCTGGGGTCTCTGAGAGCGCCGCGCGCCGATCTGGAAGAATACGAGCTTTTCAACCTGATCACGGTCGCGACACATATCGCCAAGGCAGCCCTGCTCCGGGAAGAGAGCCGGGGAGCGCATCAGCGGGATGACCATCCGGAAACAGACGATATCAACTGGAAGCGGCACATCGACTTCCGTCTCAAAGGATAAGACAGTTTCCAGTTTTTGGTGAAAACGTTCTTGCTGGTCAACTTGAAACTTGAAATCAGAAACCAGAAACTTGGTTTGCATGATTGATTTTCATCATAATAATGTTAGTGCGGCGCAGATCCGCCGGATCGTCAGCCTCGCACTGGAGGAGGACCTCGATGCCGCCGGCGACATAACCTCAAAGGCGATTTTTAGCCGGGATGACGCCGGCGCCGCCCGCGTCATCGTCCGGGAGGAGGCAACTGTTTCTGGAATGGAAGCCGCCGCCGAGGTCTGCCTCCAGGTGGATCCCGACCTCAAATGGCTGCCACTGGTGGGGGACGGCGACAGGGTGCCGGCGGCCGCCGAGGCCGCCCGGCTGGAGGGGCGGGTTATCTCCATCCTGACGGCCGAGCGCACCCTGCTCAATTTCCTGTCGGTGCTTTCCGGAGTCGCCTCCGCGACCGCGGATTTTGTGGCGGCGGTCAGCGGCACCGGCGCCCGCATCGCCGCTACCCGCAAAACAACCCCGGGCTTAAGGATGCTCGAGAAGCAGGCGGTAATTCATGGAGGCGGCGAGCCGCACCGGGCCGGGCTGTTCGACGCGGTTCTCATCAAGGATAATCATATCGCCGCCGCCGGGGGAATTGTTCCGGCGGTCGCCAGGGTCCGCGATGAGCTGGGCCGGAAGACGCCGGTTGAGGTTGAGGTCGAGTCCGTCGAGCAGCTCGAAGAAGCGCTGGCGGCCGGCGTGGACAGGGTGCTGCTGGATAACATGACCCCGGAAGCGGCCGCGGCGTGTGTCCGGATTACGGCCGGAAAGGCCGAGATTGAGGCATCCGGGGGGATTGACGCGGGTAGTGCCCGCGCTTTTGCCGAGGCCGGGGCGGACATCATCTCTGCCGGTGGGATCACCCGATCCGCACCTGGAATCGACTTTTCCCTGGAGATGGCGCAATGAGCACCGAATTAAAAATTCTTCAGGAGCTTTCGGAAGACCGCTACGCATCTGGCGAGGAGATCAGCCAGAAGCTTCATATGACACGCTCGGCTGTCTGGAAGCACATTGTCAAACTGCGCAGCCTCGGCTACCGCATCGAAGCGGCGCCCCGGCGCGGTTACCTCCTCAAGGGCCGTCCCGACAAACTGCTCGCGGAGGAGATCCTGCCTCTCGTCAAAACCGCCGTTATTGGCAGGCGCGTCGTCCACCGGGAAGAGGTGAATTCTACCACCCTTCTGGCGCGGGATCTGATCCGGGAGGGCACGCCCGAGGGCACGGTGATTCTGGCAGAGCGCCAGACGGCGGCTCGCGGCCGCCTGGGACGGTCCTGGGAGACGCCGGCAGGGCAGGCCATCTCCATGTCCGTGATTCTTTATCCGCATTTCGCGCCGGCGCAAGCACCGCTCTTAAGCCTCGCCACAGGGGTGGCTGCGGTGCGCGCGGTGGAATCAGTGGCGCCGGTGAGCCCGCTGATAAAATGGCCCAATGATATTTATCTGGATGGCCGGAAGCTCGGCGGAATTCTGGTAGAGATGGCGGCCGAGCTGGACCAGATCAGGTGGGTTGTGGACAGTATTGGAATAAATGTCAACAACAGTTTCGCGCGCACCGGGCTGCAGACAAAGGCGACATCGCTGGCTGAAAAGCTGGGCCGGAAAATATCCCGGGCGCGGCTGGCGGCGGCGGTGATCAACGAGCTTGACCGGATCTATGCTGAAGCGGGTAACCAAGGAGTTGCGCCGCTTGCGGCTGATTTTCACCGAATGGACATGCTTCGCGGGCTTCAGGTAACGGTAAATACGCCCGAGGGAGAAATCTCCGGAGTCGCCAGGGGCATCGACGATGCCGGCAGGCTGCTGGTGGAAGACGAGCACGGACGCCGCCACACGCTTGCCTGCGGCGAGGCGACCCTGTCCGGCTGGAGCGAAACTATGTAAACTTTGAGACTGTTTTAAGTTGACGTAACCCGGGCTTCTGTATTAGTCTCTTTTGGGGAGAAAGTAGTGAGTGAAAGGGAGCAATACAGTGAGCAGATTAACTCTTCGGGAAATGGTGCTTGTGGCATTTTTCGCCGCTCTTACCGTCGTAGGCGCCTGGATATCCTTTCCGCTTCCCTTCAGTCCAGTGCCCATCACCCTGGCCAACCTCTTTGCGGTGCTATCCGGCGCGATACTGGGAAAGAAACGGGGAACTCTCAGCCAGCTTGTTTACCTGCTGCTTGGCTTTGCGGGTGTGCCCGTGTTTGCCGGCTTTACCTCGGGCCCAGGGATATTTGCCGGGGCGACCGGCGGCTACCTGGTCGGCTACGTCCTGGCAGCTTTCATCGCCGGGGTGCTGGTGGAGTATCTGCCGCGGCGGTTGCCGCCGGTGGCCAGGCTGAGCGTGGCGTTTACCGCCGCCGCCGCCGCCGTCTACCTGCCCGGCATCGCGTGGCTGTCACATGTGACCGGCCTCAGCGCTCCCGTGGCGCTGGTGAAAGGGCTTTATCCTTTCTTGCCAGGGGATGCCTTAAAGATTATAGTTGCAGTAGTTCTGTGCCGGAGCCTCATGCAGGTTCCACGGGTTTGGAGGTCGATGGCTAAAGAAGGAATTGTCCGGCACGCTGAAATGGAGTGATTTAAAACGGGGGGCATTCGTTTAAGGGCACATCATCTTCTGTGCATTCACGGGTTTAGAGGGCAGGGCTATTCGCCCGTTTTTGTTGTCAATCTCGCTCGTGTCGTCGACCGCCTTAAATCAGATGGCGGCACCGATGTGAAAATTATCATTGGCGCCGATGACATTTGCCTTTCCTGCCCACATCTGGATGCCGGAACCTGCGCCCGGTCGGGAGAAGAGATAAACGCCGCCGACCGGCGCGTAATGGAATGGCTGGGGCTCGAAGAGGGGGACCGGCTTGAGTGGCGGTCGCTGCTTAAAAAGACGACGGCGGCGGTCCAGCCGGAAGATCTCAGTCATCTTTGCGGTGTATGCCGGTGGCGGGAGCTGAATTATTGTTCCGAGGGCCTGACGGCGTTAAAAGAAGACTGAAGCTCGGCAGTCTGAAAGCATCCCGCGCCAGTCTGCCGTCTCTAGGGCCTTATAGTCTGATAACCAGCAAAACCTTGCTATGACAGCTCTCTTGCTTGCCGTCGATGTCGGCAATTCGCATACGGTTGCCGGATTATATGCAGATGCGAATTTGGAAAACCACTGGCGCCTGGCTACCGAATCGCACACGACTGCCGATCAGCTGGCGGTGGCGTATTCATCGCTGCTGTCGCTCCAGGGGCTGTCGCTTGGCGGCGTCGGCGAGGTAATTGTTTCCTCGGTGGTGCCGCCGCTTGCTTCCCAGTATCAGCTGCTGGCGCGCCGCTACTTTGGATCGGAAGCGCTGATCGTGGGCCCGGGCACGAAGACCGGCCTGCCGGTGATGATAAACAATCCCCATGAGGTGGGGGCGGACCGGGTCGTGAACGCTGTGGCCGCAATTGACATTCTTGGCGGTCCGTGCGTCGTCGTCGATTTTGGCACGGCGACGACCTTTTGCGCCATTTCCGGCGCCGGCGAATACATGGGAGGCGCCATCGCGCCCGGCGTGGAGGTGTCGCTGGAGGCGCTTACCGCCAGAGCGGCGCGGCTTGCCCGCGTCGAGCTGTTCGAGCCGGAGGCGGTGATCGGCAGGACGACGGCCGGCTCGCTCCGGTCGGGAGTGATTTTTGGTTTCGCCGGTCTTGTGGACGGGCTTGTCACCAGGTTCAAGCTGGAACTGGGCGGGCCAGAAGTGGCGACGATCGCCACCGGCGGCTTTGCCGGGCTGATCGTGCCCCATACGCAAACGCTCAGCCTGATCGATCCCCTGTTGACGCTCAAGGGTTTGAAACTGATTCATGAGAGGAACCAAAAGAAATAGCTTTACCAGGAACCGATTCCGTGATCGGACCGGTGACGGCGCGTAAAACCGGTTAAACATTTGCCGCCGGCGCGCCGATGTGACTGCCACCTGCCGCGCATTGTCCCGAATAAGACTTCACGGGATTGTCAAAATATTTTTTCCAGAGTTTAATTTCGAATCTGGCCCTTTAATAAATTGGAGAACATGGATTTGAATCCCGAGGCGACACTCTCGGAAGCGGATAAATTCAGGCTCGACAGCGGCGCCAAGCCCTTAACGATTGCTCACATCTCCGATATACACGCGGGATCGCAGTATTTCGTTCCCAACCTGATGGACCGGGCCGTCATCGAACTCAACGACCTGAAGCCTGATTTCGTCGTCGTGACCGGAGATCTCACTGACCAGGGCTACAAGCAGGAATATCTCCTGATGAAGAGCTATCTTGATAAGATCCAGTGCCGTGACATGGTTGTGGTGCCGGGGAATCACGACGCTCGCAATGTGGGCTATGTCCATTTTGAAGAGATGTTTGGCTCCCGGCAGAGTGTCATCCATAAAAGTGGCATCAGCATCGTCGGTGTCGATTCGTCGGAGCCTGACCTGGACTACGGCACGATCGGCCGCCACCGCTACGGCTGGCTGCGGGATCAGTTTTCGACTCCCGCGATGTTCCGCGTTTTCGTGTTGCATCATCACCTGCTGCCGGTCCCAGGAACCGGACGTGAGCGCAACATGGTTTACGATGCCGGTGATACGCTGGAGGTGCTGCAGGAATGCGGCGTCAATCTTGTGCTCAGCGGTCACAAGCATGTGCCGTACGCCTGGCGGCTGGAGAACATCTTTGCTGTTAACGCCGGCACCGTCTGCACCCTGAGGCTGCGCGGCCGGGTGCGTCCCTGCTATAACGTGATTGAGATTACCGCCGGCGAGGTCACCATCTGGCGCAAGTATCCATTCCACGACGCCGATCAGATCATCAAGTTTTCCTCTTCCACGTTCGCCTACGAGAAATCCTTGCCTGACAAGCCCGGGGGCGCCAGTTGAAGCGGGCCATCGCGTTGATTGACGGGGAGCACTATCCCAATGTTGTCAGAGAGGCTCTGGAAGAGGTTGCTGCCGTTTACGATCTGCGCGCGGCCGTCTTCCTGGGAGGGACGGAGAAGATTGACACATCGCTGGCGGGAGACGCCGGGCAGAACGAGTATGGCGTGCCCGTGTTTTTGCATCCGGACCCGCTGGAGGCGTTTACCGAAGCCCTGCGAAAACACGATCCGGAAGTGGTCGTTGACTTAAGCGATGAGCCTGTGCTAGGCTACAGGGAGCGATTCTGGTATGCCAGTCATGCCCTTGCGGCCGGAGCCCGGTATCAGGGCGCTGATTTTACTCTTCTTCCGCCGTCATTCCATAAGCTTTCCCGGAAGCCCTCCATTTCTGTTATTGGCACAGGAAAAAGAATTGGTAAAACAGCGGTTAGCGGTTTTCTGGCGAGAGCAATTAACGAATCGTTCGCCGGCGGCGGGCGCGGCAGCGTCGCCGTCGTGGCGATGGGCAGGGGAGGACCGCCCGATCCCGAGTTAATCACAGGCGGCGAGCGCCGTCTCGGGGTCGCCGATCTTCTATCGTTCAGCAGGCAGGGGAAGCACGCAGCTTCCGATTACCTCGAAGACGCAGCGCTGAGCTTTGTTACTACTATTGGCTGCCGCCGTTGCGGCGGCGGGCTGGCAGGGATGCCGTTTGTGTCCAATGTGGTGCAGGGAGCGGAGCTGGCCGAGGCCTTGCCGGCGCCGCTGATAATTTTTGAAGGCAGCGGCTCGGCTCTGCCACCTATCAAGGCAAACAGGATTCTCTGTGTCGCCGGGGCGGACCAGCCGGAAGAGTATTTGCTGGGGCTGCTCGGTACTTACCGGATGCTGATTTCCGACGCGGTGCTGCTGACGATGTGCGAGGAGCCGCTCGCCAGTCCGGCCAAGGTGGAGCGCCTCATCACCGGCATTAAAAAGATTAACCCCGGGGCGACGGTGGTTCCGGTAGTGCTGCGGCCGAAGCCAGCGGCTGACATCCGCGGCGCCCGGGTGGCGTATTTTACTACGGCTCAGCCTGCTGTCAACGAGCGCATCGCCGCTTATCTCGCGGACACTTACGGGTGCTTGGTAAAGTTTGTCTCCAGCGAGCTGGCGAATCGCGGCAGGCTCCGCGACCAGCTGGTGGATCTGAAGCAGGGCGAGGCCGATATCTTTTTAACGGAGATCAAAGCGGCGGCGGTTGATATCGTTGCCGAGGAAGCAGATCGCCGCGGCATCCGGGTTGTTTTTTGTGACAATGTTCCCGTGGAGGCCGGTGGTGGCGGGCTGCTGGCGCCGCTTCCCTCAGAGCTGGCCAGGCAGGCCATGGCAGAATTTGGCGGAACCGATGTCTGAAAAGCCAAAGGAAGAATCATTCCGGGATCATCCGGATTTACAGATTGTCAGCCGGGACTTTGGCGTGCCCTATTCGAAGGGTCTAATGGCCCAGTCGATTATGGCCACCGGGTTGCCGCCGGAGCGCGCCTATCACGTCGCCCAGGAGATCGAGCGGCACCTGATCGAGAGCGGCGAATCGAGCATCACCATGTTGAGACTGCGGGAGATCGCGCAGCAGGTTCTTGGAGAGGAGGAAGGCCAAAGTTTTACCGAACGGTACCGCCTCTGGCGCCAGTTACGGCAGCTGGAGAGGCCGCTGATCATCCTCATCGGCGGCGCCACCGGTGTCGGCAAGAGCACGCTGGCGACGCAGGTGGCGCACCGGCTGGGCGTGACGCGGCTGACCTCGACGGATGCGATCCGGCAGGTGATGCGGGCCTGTTTTTCCAAGAATCTGATGCCGTCGATCCATTATTCTTCGTTCGAGGCCGGGAAAGTGGTTCGGGCGGCGGACAAGCGTGGCGCCGACCGGGACATCAGCGGCTTCGTATCGCAGATCGAGAAAGTCTGTGTGGGCGTCAACGCCATCATCGAGCGCACTATCAAAGAAGGGATGTGGATGGTCGTCGAGGGCGCTCATGTGGTGCCGGGCTTTTTAAATGAGAAGCAATGGAAGGATGCCCTCGTCATCCAGCTGCTCATGGTCGTGGAGGATGAGGAAAGCCACCGGAGCCATTTTGTCGTGCGCGACCAGGAGACAGAAGGAGTCCGGTCGCTGGAAAAATATGTCGAGAATCTGGAAAAGATCAGGCGGGTGCAGGGGTTCCTGATCGAACGGGCCAGGGCTGCCGGCGTGCCGGTGATCGACAATCACAGCATTGACGATGCTGTCAAGATCGTGATGGGCATTGTGCTCGATGCGGTGAATCAGTATCAAAAGTCTTGCAACTTGAAAATCGAGGTGAATTGATGGACTTCTTCGTCGATACCGCCAATATGGATGACATCCGGGAGATTGCCCGCTGGGGCATCCTTAAGGGATGCACGACCAACCCGACGCTGCTGTCGCGCGAAACCGGCGACTATAACAAGATCCTGCAGGGGATCTGCGAGCTGGTAGGCGGCCCCGTTAGCGCCGAGGTTTTATCTGATGACGCCGAGGGTATGGTGTCAGAAGCGGGGGAACTGGCCAGTCTGCATGACAATATTGTTATCAAGGTGCCGATGACGGCCGAGGGCTTGAGAGCCGCCTCGGAGCTGGCCAAGCGTAACATCAAAACCAATGTGACGCTGGTCTTTTCCGCCAACCAGGCGCTGCTGGCGGCGGCCGCCGGGGCGACCT
Source organism: Actinomycetota bacterium (assembly GCA_023489275.1). Lineage (GTDB taxonomy): Bacteria > Actinomycetota > Thermoleophilia > BMS3ABIN01 > BMS3ABIN01 > JACWAD01. The sequence goes on along the minus strand of JAMDDD010000010.1, from coordinate 4,607 downwards.
ATGTGAGTCCGTTTGTCGGGCGCCTGGATGACATTGGCCATGATTCGGAAGCCGTCCTGTCTGACATAGTCGAAATCTTTTCCGTCAACGAAATTTCTACTAAAGTTATTGCAGCCAGCATCCGAAGTCCTATGCACGTCACCCAGGCCGCTTTGCTGGGATGCGATGTCGCCACCATTCCTCCCGCGGTATTTCGCAAAATGCTCAAACATCCGCTGACGGATATCGGCATAGATTTGTTCAAGAAAGACTGGGAAAAGGCGGGAAAGCAGATGGTGGATGCGAAATAGCAGATGGTGGATGGTGGATTCTGGATAAAACCAAAACCAAAATCAAAACCGGGAAACTATAAACTATAAAACTATATACCAATCAAAATCCTTTAAATACAAATAAGTCAAAGGTCAATCAAAGTGACAACATCATGGAAATAGTTGAAAATCAAGATCAGGAAAAAAAGATAAAGAGCTCTGTTAAAGCAGATCCGGCGGAGACTTCAACGGCGGAAGCCAAGCCGGCCGCGGGTCCGGGGGTGGCCCGGACCACGGCCAGGCGGACGGGCGGCCGGGAAACTTCCCGCGATGCGGTAAGAGAGGCGCCGGCGCGGCCGCCGGAACGGGTGAAGCTGAAGACCGGCACCCTCGACCTTCTTCCCGACGGGTTCGGCTTCCTGCGCACAAAAGGCTACACGCAAAGCGATGAGGACATCTATGTGTCCCTGTCCCAGATCAGGCGCTTCAGCCTCCGGAGGGGCGACGAGGTTACGGGGCAGGTACGCGAGCCGAAGGACAGCGAGAAGTATAACGCCCTCCTGAAGATCGAAGCCGTCAATGGGCTCGATCCGGAAACGGCCCGCGCCCGTCCCAACTTTGACGCGCTGACACCGCTGTTTCCGACAGACAGGCTGCGGCTGGAAACAAAACCGTTGGAGCTTGCTACCCGGGTAATTGACCTGATTGCGCCGATCGGCAAGGGGCAACGCGGCCTGATCGTCTCGCCGCCCAAGGCGGGAAAAACCACAATTCTCAAGCAGATTGCCAACAGCATTACCGAAAATTCACCTGATGTCTATCTACTGGTTCTGCTCGTTGATGAGCGTCCGGAGGAAGTCACCGATATGCAGCGCTCGGTCAGGGGAGAGGTGGTCAGCTCCACGTTCGACCAGCCTTCGGATAATCATATTCAGGTGGCGGAGCTGGTGCTGGACCGGGTCAAGCGGCTGGTAGAGTCCGGCCGCGACGTGGTAGTCTTGCTCGACAGCATTACCCGGCTGGCGCGCGCCTACAACCTTTCCGCTCCCGCCAGCGGCCGCATCCTTTCCGGCGGCGTTGACTCAACGGCGCTGTTCCCGCCCAAGAAGTTCTTTGGCGCGGCCCGTAATGTCGAGGAGGGCGGCTCGCTAACCATCCTGGCAACGGCGCTGGTTGACACGGGTAGCCGGATGGACGAGGTCATCTTCGAAGAGTTCAAGGGCACCGGCAACATGGAGCTGCATCTGGAACGGAAGCTGGCGGACAAGCGCATCTTCCCGGCAATTGACATCGAGCGCTCCGGCACGCGCAAGGAAGAGCTGCTGATGGAGGAAACCGAGGCCGTGATGGTCTGGAAGCTTCGAAACGTCCTGCATGCCCTGGATCCGGGCGCCGCCATCGAGCTGCTCATTTCCAAGCTGCGCGACACGAAGAATAACGACCAGTTCCTCAAGGAAATCGGCAAGAACTCGCGGTAAACGCCCCCTGTCATCCCCGGGGCGAAGCCGAAGGATCTTGAAATAGTTTCACGTTTTCAGTTCTGGCAACATGAGGCGAAGCGGGGGATCTTGCGTTGAGCATCTCATCGGTTTAAACAGGCCAGAAAATCGGGACACGGCCGCGGGTTCATCTGTCCGGTCCGTGTCCCCATTTGCAGCGGCTGAGGAGCTGTGAATTGCCTGGCTTTACCCGTCATCCGCCTTAATTCGTGGCTGCTTAAAAGTCGATCGGAAGGATATGATCCTTGTTGAGCGCGATGATGAATTTGTCGGCTTCTTCTTCCATGTTCTTCTTCTGCATGCCGTCAAGCTCCTTCATCAGCGCTTCCCGGCCGACCCGGGCGTTCTTCAGCAACTCGCGGACCGTCTCCCGGTCGACAACGAGCTCGCGCTTGCACAGGCAGTTTGGGCAGAGCAGCATTACTTTCCACTCCAGGTCATTGACCTGGAAGCGCTCTACCGGGTAAACGAGTTTCGACTTGCAAAGTGGACAAGTCTGTAACTCTGTTTGTTTTTTCTGTAGCTCAGCCATGATTTCATCGATCACCTTATCAACGGCTTCTACGTCATCGAAACAGATGAGATCAATTACCTGCCCCTGGGCAAGAACCACTCTCTGGATATAAAATTCACTGTTTGCGTTGTCGCTTGAATGCACGAATCAGCTGCTTTTGTTGTTTTCATCAGCCCATCAGAGACTTTACGTCTCGCCCTAAAAGTTATGCCGGCGGCGCGGACTTTAGTCCGTCCCGCCCAGCCTTTGGTAGCGTTATCGGCATTGCCGGAGGGAATACTTAGTTTTTGACCTGGCGCTGTAACACAAGGGGATTTAGCGGTGAACCTGACCTCCGGGAGTCTGTGATTCCAGGCGAGAGGGCGGCCGTACAGGCCGCCTAAACCATGTTATGTCCGCGGGGATGTTGTACTTGACTGTCACCACGGTTCCCCGGTTTCCGGTGGGAATGTTATCCGGCCTCGAAGGTATCGGAGTAGACGGTGACGCGAAGCATGTTAAAGCCGCCGTTATAATAACAAAGCTAATAATCTGCAAAATGCCAAAATATTATTTGCCAATCCGCCGTTCACGGGACGAGGGAATGGCTGTTTCCTCGCGGTACTTGGCGACGGTCCGGCGGGAGATGCTGATGCCGTCTTGATTAAGAATCTCTGTCAATTTTTGATCCGATAGCGGACGGCGGCGGTCTTCCGCCGCGACCAGCTCTTGCAGGCGTTTCTTCACGGCGGTGGCGGCCAGCGGACCCCCCGCTGCCTGGTAGCCCGCTGAGAAGAAATAACGCATCTCGAAGACCCCGAAGGGGGTGCTCATGTACTTGCCAATGATGGCGCGGCTGATCGTCGAAGGGTGCACATCCAGCTGCGCCGCCACATCAGCCAGGTTCAGCGGCGCCAGAGCGCCGGGACCGAGCTGAAAAAAATCCGGCTGCGCCGCGGCCACAGTCCGGGCCACCCTGGTCATGGTAACCCGCCGCTGCTCGACATCGCGGATTAGTTTTCTCGCCTCGGCAATCCTGGAAGTGATGTAGCTGGCGGTTTCGGTGTCGCGGCCGCCGCCGCCCGCGGCCGCCGCTATTTTTTGATACTGCTTGCTAATCCTGAGTCTGGGAAGCAACTCCCGGTTGGCCAGGACCTCAACGCCTTCGCCGCCGGGATGGACGTAAACGTCCGGGATGATCGCCGCCGGCGGCTCGTCACTGTCAAACAGCGATCCCGGTGACGGATTCAGGCCGCGAATAATTTCCATGGCCTTTTCCACTTGCGCCGGCGCAGCATTTAGCTCGCGGGCGATTTTCCTGGTTTTGCCCCGGCCGGCGGCTGCCAGATGATCTTTAACGATTACCTGCGGCAGGCGGCCGGCGCCCATCTGGCGCAGCTGGATCAGGAGGCACTCCGGCAGCGAGCGGGCTCCGACCCCCGGAGGGTCAAAGCCCTGAACGACGGCGAGCGCCGCAAGCACGGCGGTCGCCGGGTTGCCGAGCGCCGCGGCGATATCCTCAACTGAATCGCGCAGGTAGCCGCGGCTGTCCAGGCTGGCGATAATGGCCAGCCCCGGCTTCATTTGTGACGCCGGCAGATCTTCCAGCGCAAGTTGCAAATTCAGGTGATCCGTGAGAGTAACCGGGGTCGAGACAAGCTCTGATGAGTCTGGCGGGGCCGCGCCCGGGCGGCGGCGCTTGCCGGCACGGTTAGCGGCTGCCAGATCCTGCCAGAGTTTTCTGGCGCCGGCGGCGGTGTCCGGGCCCGCGGGCTCGGGGATTTCCAGGACGGGGTTCTCTTCCAGGTTCTTCTGGACCAGCTCCATCAGCTCGGGGGCGGCCATCCGGAGAATTTTGAGGCTTTGATAGAGGCGTGGGGAAAGCTTCTGCTCCTGCCGCGCCGATGGGGAAGGCCTGATCTTCATGATTGCAGTTTAACGTTTCCCGATTAACGTTTCACGTTTGCCGTGGTTAAATCAAATGAGTCGGGGGCCTTGGAAGATTAAAACGCCTTGAAAAAACATTCGCGAAAAAACAAGCACCGAAGTTAAACAACTTTGAACTTTAAACTAATAGTACGACAGGCTGCCGTCTTTTTTCGCCCGGCCGACCGCAAAGCTGAAGATCACCAGGCTGATGGGAAGCATAATCAGCGAGAATATAACCAGATTGACGAGATTGCCGGCAATGGCGGTAAATCCGGCTCCTTCGAGGAGCGATAGCCGGATTGCCTCCACTGGCGCAGCTGGATCAGGAGGCACTCCGGCAGCGAGCGGGCTCCGACCCCCGGAGGGTCAAAGCCCTGAACGACGGCGAGCGCCGCAAGCACGGCGGTCGCCGGGTTGCCGAGCGCCGCGGCGATA
>JAMDDD010000021.1 GCA_023489275.1 Actinomycetota bacterium | reverse complement strand
ATTCTCAAGCCCGCCAGGGCAAAAGATGTCGTCAAGGAGCGGAGCACGTACAGGCCCTCGCGCACACCGCCCGACAGAACCGAGCTGCCCGCGCCGGCAAAATCGATGAACGCCTCGTCGACAACCAGAGCGGCGCCGGCGGCGCGGCATTTTTGCCACAAATATAATATCTGCTCAAAATCGGTGAGATTGCCGCTCGGATTGTTAGGATTGCAGACAAAGACAAGATCGCGCCCGCGGGGATCTACTGACTCCACATCGAGGACAAAATCATCCGCAGGCGCCAGCATCAGGCTTTCGCACTCGGCTCCGGCCGCCTGGCAGGCGGTCCGGTATTCCGAAAAGGTCGGCTCGACAATCAGCACCCGGCGCGGGCCAAGCAGCGCCGCCAGCCAGTAAATGATCTCGATGCTGCCGTTTCCCAGCGCGACCTCGGCTGGAGCAACGCCGAGGAAGTCCGCCACATTTTCCGCCAGCCCGGCCCCGCTTTCTTCCGGATAGTAAGCCACCTCCGCCAGCGACTTTGTGATTGCCTCCAGAGCGACGGGGGGCGGCCCCAGCGGATTGATGCTGGCGCTGAAATCGAGCAGCTCTTCCTTGGGGATTCCCAGCCGCCGCGCGGCTTCCTCCCGCCGGCCGCCATGCGCCGGGGCCGCGGAGGCGCTTATGTTCATCCCGGTGACGTCGAAACCGGCCATCCTAATGCTCCATCCTAATACTCCGTGCCTTCCCGGGCCCGGATGCCGCGCCGGAAGGGATGTTTGATCTCTCTCATTTCCGTAACATAATCACATGCGTCGATCAGCGCAGGCGGCACGCCGCGGCCGGTGAGGACCAGCTCGACCGAAGGAGCTTTTCCCGCGAGGAGCTCCAGCAGGTCATTCACATGAATGTGCCCGCACCTGACAATATGTGTAACCTCGTCAAGTATGACCAGGTCATAATTGCCCTCCGTCACCGTCTCGCGGGCCGCCTCCCACCCGCGGGCCACCGTGTTGCCGCTTTTTTCCATGGCCTCCCGCTCCTGCGGCGAGGCAAACCGCGAGGCACCAAACTGCCGGATGATAAATCCAGGCCCCATTTTTTCCGCAAAAACCAGCTCGCCGGTCTTGATGCTCGTCCACTTTAAGAACTGGATCACCGATACCCGCCGGTCGCGGCCGAGCGCCCGCAACGCGAGACCGAGCGCCGCCGTCGTTTTGCCCTTGCCGTCGCCGGTGTAAAGATGGATCAGCCCCTGTGGCCGCTTCTGTTCCCAGAGAACGCGGGCGAGTTTCTCTTTCTCGGCCGCTGCGCCCACCTCCGGGGTATCTCCGGGGCTCATCAGAAACCCTTTCGCCAGAACCGGCGCATGAAAATACCGGCGACAAGTATGATGCCGGCGCTATAATACATCAGATCGGCCGCCCGGCCGATGTCGTCGCTGTCTGGATGCCGCTTGCCCTCGCCGATCAGCGGGCCTTCGACCATTTTTCCCTTGTAGCTGCCGGCGCCGCCCAGACAAACGCCAAGAGCGCCAGCGAACGCGCTTTCGCAAACGCCTGCGTTCGGGCTCCGGTGACGGCGCGAGTCACGGCGCCAGGTCGCGAGGGCGGCGCCCGGGCGGCCTCCCACGGCCGGCCCCGCCAGGGCCGCCGCCAGACCGGTAAGGCGAGCGGGAATAAAACCCGCGACATCATCCAGTCTCGCCGCCGCCCAGCCGAAGTCTTGATAGTCACGGATCCATCTTTACACCGGCGACGGCAAGGGCAAAACGACGGCGGCGCTCGGTCTCGCGTTGCGGGCGCTCGGCCGAAGTCTTGCTAGTCACGGTCCCGATAGCCGATCATCGAGTCGAGCGTATTGATCATTTTATATGTCATTGCCAGCGGCGCTCCGCCGATCAGCCCGTAAAACACAGGGGCGATGACGCCGTCGTTTGAGTTTTCCGCCACGCTCTCGATGGCGGCCCTGGTCACGCCGGCGCCGTCGAGTTCGGCGGTGTCGCGGCCTACCATCCGGGCGACCGCCGCGCGCCCTTCATCAATCCCTGAGGCGAGATCCCGCTGAACGTCCTTGGCTGCCTGAAAAAGGGAGCGGCCGGCAAACGCCAGCGATAGCAGCATCACCTCGGTCGCGGGACGGATCCGGTCCGGCACTGCCTGAAGCAGCTTTCGCACGGCCCAGAAAGTTCCCGCCGGCAAAGCGATAGCCACCACCGACCCGGAGACGCGCTCGGCAACCGGTCCGCCGCGCCGCCCCGGAACCGCCTGGTCGGCAAGCCCGATTACCTTTCCCATCCAGGAAACCGGGTGCAGGGCCTCCGGAGGCTCTCCCACGAGCGCGTCAACTGTAAACGCGAGCAGAAGGCCCGCGCCGTTTCTGTCAAACCAGTCCGGCAATCCGGTAGATCTCCTCAACGTCAATCGACTGCCTCAGCTCGCGAGCCAGACGGTCGTACTCGTGTTCCTTCAGAACCCCCAGCCCGAGCAGCGGCATATCGGCGGGACAGCCAAAATACGCCAGCAGCTCGGCCAGCACCTCGTCGCTGTCAAAAATGCCATGGAAGTACGTGCCCAGTACGAGGCCGTTCCTGCTGACGGCGCCGTCCGGGCCCTTCCTGGTGTCCAGCAGCGGGCTGGCATCCGGGCCCAAAGCCGTCCGGCCCATGTGGATTTCGTAACCGGCTACCTTCGTTCCCTTTCGCAGCACCGGGCTTTCACCGGAAATGGCGCCGCGAACGCGGGTGGTTTCCTTCTCCGGCCCGAAGGTAGTCTCAACGTCAAGTAAACCCAGAGCTTTTGCCCCGCCGGCGCCGCCGTCAATTCCCTGTGGATCCAGGATCTGCCTACCCAGCATCTGGTAGCCGCCACAGATGCCGATTACCGGCGTGCCGCCTTCGGCCTGCCTGATTATTTCCGCGGCCAGGCCGCTCGACCAGAGGAACCGAAGGTCCGGCAATGTGCTCTTTGTTCCCGGAATGATGATCAGGTCCGCGCCGGACATGCCGGCCGGATGTTCCACGTATTCGCATGCAAATCCGGAGCAAGCGCAAAGCGCGTCAAAATCGGTAAAATTCGAAATCCGGGGCAGGCGCACGATCCGGACCTGGACCGTCCTGGCAGAGCCTGGCCCCTCACTACGGCGCGCGTCCGACGGCCACAGGGCGTTTCCCGGCGTCCGCGGGAAATCGCCGCCAGCCGGCCGCGGTCCGGACAGGGCGACGGAATCTTCTTCTTCGATCCTGAGGTCCCTGATGAAGGGCACCACGCCAAGCACCGGCCGTTCGCAGCGAGCTTCCAGGAAATCGATCCCCGGCTCCAGGATGGAGCGGTCTCCCCGAAACTTGTTGATGATCAAACCCGCCACCCGCTCCCGCTCGCCCGGTTCCAGCAGCTCCATCGTCCCCACCAGCGACGCAAACACGCCGCCGCGCTCGATATCTCCGATAAGACAGACCGGGGCGTCGGCGATCTCGGCCACGGTCATGTTGGCGATGTCATGCCCGCGAAAATTGATCTCCGCCGGGCTACCCGCGCCTTCGATGATAACGACCTGAAAATCGCGGCGGAGCCGCTCCAGCGATTCCGAGACGGCGTCCAGCAGACCAAGCTTGTACCCGTGATAGTCAATCGCGGTCATCGTCCCCACTGGTTTTCCCTGAACAATCACCTGCGCGCCCGTATCTGTGGTCGGTTTCAGCAGCACGGGGTTCATGTCCACGGTGGGATCGATGCCGGCCGCTTCGGCCTGCACGACCTGGGCTCGCCCCATCTCGCCGCCGTCAATGCTGATGAAAGAGTTAAGCGACATATTCTGTGATTTAAACGGCGCCACGGCAAAGCCGTCCTGCGCCATGATCCTGGCCAGGCCCGCCACCAGCAGCGTCTTGCCGGCGTGAGACGCCGTTCCCTGGAGCATAATCGTTTTTGCCAGCTTCACTATAACCCTTTACTTTACCCTTAGTTTCTCATTCCAGGTGATCATCAATCCGTTCAGGCTTCGATCGTGCCTGTCATTCCGGGTGCCCGGTGCAAAGCAACGGGCGCGAAGAATCGGCATTTTCCAAAAGCAGCCAAGAGCAGACCGGTCCTTCGCCTTCTCTCAGGATGACGTGCTGGAATATTCACTTTATTCGCACCGGTACGCCGGCTACGCAAAGGTAGACTTCATCCGCCAGGGCGGCCAGCTTCTGATTCGCGGCCCCGGCGGCATCCCGGAAAAACCGGCCCAGGGGGGACTCGGGCACAATGCCCAATCCCACTTCGTTGCTGACCATGATCAGCTTTCCCGACCCGTGCTCAAGCCGGCAGGCCGTGGCCACCTGCTCGACCTCGTCGCTTAAGAGCTTCACCATGGCCCCTCCGGCGGCGATGTTATTCGGGTCAGCCGTAAGCAGATTTGACAGATAGACGGTCAGGCAATCAACCAGGACGGTGCCGCCCTCCTCCAGCGCCTGCTGGATGGCCCCCGGCAATCCCCTGATTGCCTCAACCGTCTTCCACGACGGCGGCCGCCGCCGCCGGTGCTCGTCGATCCGCGCTTTCATCTCGGCGTCACCGGGTTCGGCCGTGGCGATATAGGTTACGCCGCCGCCGCCTTCCAGCGCCAGTTTTTCGGCCAGCGCGCTCTTGCCGCTCCGGGCGCCTCCCGTAATGAAAATCATGGGAAAAGATCCAAAGGCAAATCCATAAAAAAAGCCCCCTTCTTCCAGAAGCGGGCCGGTACATAAAAAACCTAGCCACTCCTTCCGCGAAGAGCTTCCTGACTAGAGCCCGCGGGCAGGTTTCCTGGCTCCTGGGTCTTTATGTTTCCGCGGCGCCTTCCCGGGCAAGAGCCAATCCAGCAGGTGTTTCACCGTCAGGACGGGCGCTAGAGCCCAGTGGCCCGTTCCAACAGGAACGGAGCGCGAAAACCCCAGTCACAGTGGCGGGACCGCGCCGGCTTTCAACCGGCTTCCCTCAAGCGCTCCGGACGGCAAAATTCCCGAAGCGACCCGCAAGCTGATCCAAATAGGTCAAAAAAGTATATGAGCTTTTACGCTGTTTTTTCAAGCGGCAGGATTGGCTGCTTTTCTTCCGCACTACTCCAGCGCTTCGTCGAACTCCACCTGTAGCAATCCCTTCCTGATCGCATAACGCACCAGCTCGGCGCGCTTGTGCAGATTGAGCTTCTCCATGATGTTCGCCTTGTGCGTCTCCACCGTCTTGACGCTGATAAACAGGTTCTCGGCAATTTCCCGGTTAGTGTAGCCCTCGGCGACGAGGGTGAGGACCTCCCGTTCGCGTCCGGTTAGCATATCGTAACTGGTGGTAGGCTCCTGACCCTGTTTGATCTTTTCCAGATAATCCTCCACCACCATTTTCGCCGCCGATGGATAAAGGAAACAGTCGCCGCTGTTGACAACATGGATGGCGTTGACAAGGTCGCTGTCCGCCGCCTTTTTCAGCACGTAGCCGGAGGCTCCCGCCTGTAAAACCTGAAATAAATACTCCTCGTTATCATGCATCGTCAGCACCAGGATCTTGACGTCCCGGTCCCGCTTCTTGATTTGTTTCGTAGCTTCCATCCCGTTCATCACCGGCATGCCGATGTCCATCAAGACGACATCCGGGTGGAGCTCCTGCGTTTTTTGCATTCCCTCCAGACCGTTTTCCGCCTCACCAACAACCTCGATGTCGCTTTGCTCGGTCAGCAGCCGGTTTAACCCTGCCCGCAAAATTGCATGGTCGTCAACCAGTAAAACCTTGATCTTGCCCACGATACCCCTCTCTTTGACATTTTTTACTTTCTGTCCGGACCAAAGTTGCCGGTCGCCGGACCTCATGACGCAGAGGCTGGGAAAAACATCCTGAGAAACGGATTTCCGCCGGCAGGACGGGGGTTACCAGATGCCGTCGCCGCTCCTGACCGGCGCCTCCAGAAATATGCTGGTCCCTTCCCCGGGGCGCGAATCAAACTCCAGGCTGCCCCCCACCAGCTCGATTCTTTCCTTCATTCCATGCAGCCCCAGGCCCCGGCCCCGGTCTTCGGACGCCATTGCGGCGGCCGCATCGAAGCCCTTGCCATTGTCTTCGATCATCCCCTGCACATGGTTTTCCTTTCGCCGGAGCGTCACCCGGCATCTGGTCGCCCCCGAATGCCGGGCGACGTTGGTGAGCGCCTCCTGGACAACCCGATATAAAACAGTTTCAAGCTCCGGCGTCAACCGCTCGGTCAGCGCCATCAATTGCACTTCCACGGGGATCCCAATGTTTTCGGAAAATTCCTTCGCATAGGAACGCAGCGCCGCCGGCAGGCCGAGATCGTCAAGAATGCTCGGCCGCAGCCGGACCGCCATCGTATGCACCTCATTAAGTGTTTGATGCGCAAGATCTTTAATGCTAAACAAGCGCTCCCGCAAATCAGGCTGGGAAGCAGGAGCGGTTTCTTCCAGCATTTTGATGCCGATGATGAGACCTGTGAGAGACTGGCTGGTTTCATCATGGAGCTCGCGGGCAATTCGCCGCCGCTCCTCCTCCTGGGCCTTGATCACAGACGCCGCCGCGCGCTTGCGAGCGTTCTCCATGGTATTGATCATCCGGTTGAGGCTTCGTGACAGATCCTCGATCTGGGGGTCGTCCGTGCTTTCCGGGATCCGGATTCCCCGGTGTCCGGCGCGAATAGCCTTGATGGCGTCGTTGACATCGTCAAGGGGGCGAAAAGCCATCTTCACCATCAGGAAATTGATCAGAATCGACAGCGAGACGCCGCTGGTGAAAAAAAGCGCCATCAGGCCCAGTTCGGTATCCTCGAAATACCGTTTCTCCAGATAATACCCGGCCAGACCCCCCACAACGATCAGCGCGCTGTTGATAATTACAACTTTTTGAAATAAAGACCGGCGCCTGAGCCGCATCATAATTGGGTTAACAAATGCGCAGAGGCGTTCTACAGCGGACCCCGGATTGCCTTGCTCAGCCGGCGCAGCGCCGTCTCCGGCGTCGACCGGATCAAGCTCCCTGGGCCGGCTCTCGCGCAGCGGGCCTCTTCCCGGCACGGGCCGTGACAGCGCTTCTTGACTTCCTGGTTCCATTCGATTCCTTGACGGAGCGGAACAGAAAATGGCGGCGCACCCGGGAGGAAAAGAGCGCAGCCATCCTCCCAAAGTCTCCTTCAAACCCGCCGCAATCCTTTCATTGGACATGCAAACACATGGTAGCAAACAGCCGCCGGTTAGGCCATGAAAAAATTAAAACGGGAATGACATTCCGTTTGCCGACCTTCCGAGCCTGAAGGAAGCTGCGCCGGGGGATTTGCGGCAATCTTGCTTTTTGTTTAATGCGGGGATCTTTCCGGGGCGCCCGGATTAAATAAGGCAGAAATAAGGCCTAAACTGGCGGGAAAGCGTAGACTGGCGGGATTAAGTCAGACAGAACGGCCGGGGCGGCCGCCGCTTTTAATCTGCGATGAGTCGACCATTGGCGCTTTGCCGGGCGGCTTCGCCGCCCGCCGGGGGGCTTTCGCTTCCACATAGGTGCCCACCGTCAGGTCGGCAAAAGTTGTGCCCTCCATCTGGTTCACCATCATATCCTGCATGTCTTCACACACCGCCAGAAACGAGCAACCATCCTGCAGGGAGCATCTACCGGGCTCTCTCTGGCACTGAACCAGCATGATTGGCCCTTCGATGGCCTCGATAACCTCCCGGAGGCTGATTTCTTCCGGCGGCCGCGAGAGCATGACCCCGCCCTGATTCCCCCGGAGTGTCCGGATGATGCCTGCCCGAGCAAGCGTGCGAATGATTGAAGGCAGGTATTTCCCCGGGATCTCTTCGTGGGCAGCGATATCCTTGGTCTGGAAAACCTCGCCGTAAGGAAGGGCGGAAAGATGCAGCACCGCTCTGACTGCATAATCGCTTTGCCTGGTTAAATGCAACAACCACCGTCCTCAAAATGTTTCACATCGAAACTGCCGGTTTCTGAATGACAGATCCGGCTTCCGGGCGCAGGCCGCAGCAGGGCGAACCCTGCGCAAACCGTTGCCGCCTCCTACCCAGACGGCGATATGCCAAACCCCATCCCCAACAGCCCGGCAGGAACAAACCCTGCATTTGGCTGTTAAGTTTATTCCGTGCTGTAAAGAATGTCAATCATTTTTTTACGAATCCTCAACCTAATTCGGAATTGCCCGAGCCTTTGGCAACGTCCGCTGTTTCGCCCCCGGCTTCTAAAACTTCGAGAAAGATTTCCACGACTTCCGGGTCAAACTGGCTCCCGGAGCACTGCCTCAGCTCGGCAATTGCGTCTTTCCTCGTCATGGCCTGCCTGTAGGGCCTGCCGGATGTCATCGCTTCAAAAGCATCGGCGACGCTGAGGATGCGGGCGCCGACCGGGATGGAATTTCCCGCCAGCCCGTCCGGATAGCCTGCGCCATCAAAATGCTCATGATGGTGCTTGATCATCAGTTTGATTTCGTTTGGGATGCTGGCATGTTCGAGAATCTTGTGACTGGTGCCGGGATGGCGCCTCATGGTGATCATTTCTTCCGGCGTGAGATTGTCTTCCTTGTGCAGCACCGCGTCCGGAGTGCCAATCTTGCCTACATCGTGCAGGTAGCCGGCATCGCGAATCGAAAGCACGCTTTCCCCGGGAAGACCCATGTGCTCGGCAATGGCAACAGCGAAAGCGGAAACCCTTCCGGAGTGGCCCATCGTGTGCGAATCGCGCGCGTCCACCGCTTCCGCGAGAGCCATGATTGTGGAAAGATATGCCTGACGCAAATTATCATAAAGTCGAATATTGTCAACAATCACGCCCAGCTCGTCACCCACGGAGTCAAGCAGGCTCCAGGTGGCTTCGTCAAGCTCTTCCTGCCCGCGGACGATGGCAACCAGCCCCACCGTCTCGGTAAGCGAATTCATCGGAAAAAATATCATCGAGCGCCCGCCGGTGGTTGCGCCAGGGAAAAAAGGCGCCATATCTTTGTCCGTGCTTAAGTCTTCGATATATTTGCGGCCGCCTTCCGCGAGCACCGATTTGAGGATACCCTCGCCGTCACCTGGCTGGCGCGACATCCATCTGAGGAAGTCTTCCGGCATGTTCTCCTGTGCGCCCATTCGCAGCCGCTCAGTTTGCGGATCAACCACGAATGCCGCCAGCGACGCGGCGCCGAGCGCCGGCTGCAGCTCCTGAAGGGCAACCCCGAGCACCTCAAACAGGTCCAGGGTGCGGGCGGCGGCGCTGAGGACTGAATGGAGAACGGCCAGTTCGTCACGCCGCTGTTTCAGGTCATGGGCACGCTCATCAACCATCTGCTCCAGGCGTTCCGAATATACCCGGTTCTGCTCTTCGGCAGCCAGCAGTCTGTCGTAATGATCCATTAAGGTGATGCTGGAGTTTCTCAGCTCATTTATCAGCCGCTCCTTGTTTTCCAGCTCCGGTGAGGCGGCGCCCCTGAGCCGGGCCGCGATCTGATCCAGCCGCTGTTTTCGGGAAACCCGTTCGAGAGCGGCGCGGACGGCGCTCACGACGCTCTCTGCTTCCAGCGGCTTGATAATATAATCGTCAGCCCCCCGGCGAAGAGCTTCGGCGGCGATTTCTTCCGAGCCGAAGCCGGTCATCATCACGACCGCGATTCCGGGATGGATCTCCTTTACCTGTTTTAAGACGTCAAGTCCATCAACCTCCGGCAGCCTGATGTCCAGGAGCACCAGGTCATAAGGTCTCTCAAGAATCATATCCATCGCTTCCCGGCCGCCGGCAGCCGTATCCAGAGAGTACCCTTCCGGCTCCAGATGTTTAAGAACCAGGTGCGAAGAATCAGGGTCATCGTCAACGACAAGTATGCGGGACGGCCCGGCTTCTTCCACCGGCTCGCCGGACTTCTCCACCAGCATCGCCGCCGCCTCGAGCAGCGTTTCCGCTTCCAGCGGCTTGCGCATCGCCAGATCGGCCTTAAACAAATAAGTTTCTGCACCAAGGTCAAAGCCGTGCGACATGTCTTCTTCGGTAACATAAATCGCCGACATCATGATGACCGGGATGCCGCCGGTTTCGGGACTCGATTTCAGTTGTTCCGTCAGTTCAAAACCGTTCAGTTTTGGCAGCAGCACGTCGGTGATGATCAGGTCCGGCCGCTCACGCCTTGCGAGGTCAAGCCCTGCCACGCCATCGGCCGCGGCCAGGGTTTGATAGCCGGCCGCCCCCAGCCGCTCTTCCAGCAGAAACACATGGTTGCTGTCGTCATCAACGATCAGCACCTTCTTTCCATTCCCGACCGGTAAATCCACGATCACCTCGCTTTTTTCAATAATTCGTGGTCAATCATTAACCAGTTAAATTATGTGAATTTTTTCTCAATCTAAATTGCACCAAGACTTTGGTTAAGTTAGTCGATATATTTGCTGAAGACGCCATTCTTCCTTCTTTTTTGCCTGCGAAGGGATGGGTTTTGTTAGAGCATCCGGCGGGATACGCCTGCAAGCCGGGCTCTCCTAGCTGAACAGCCTGTCGATAAAATGCAACAAGTTGTTGCCGCTGCTGCATACGATCTCCAGGGCGCGCCGCTGCCCCTCATTTACGGGGCCCTCCAGACCGTCGAGGACCAGCTTGCTAAAGCCAATAATCGAGTTAAGCTCGGTCCTCAGCTCGTGGTTCATATTTGCTATGAGTTCTTTCCGGGAGCGATCCGCCTCCCCCGGCCTGCTGCCCAGACTCCGGAGCTGGCGGCGCAGACGGGCGTTTTCAATCGTCACCGACGCCATCCCGGCTGTGGTCAGGGCCATCTTTTCATCCCGCTGGGTGAACTTTCGGCCAGGCCCCTTGCTGAACAAACCCAGCGCTCCCAGGCGGCGGCCGCCAAAGCTCAAAGGCACGGCCAGCATGGCCTGAACGCCGGCGTCGGTGAAAGGCGCCAGATGCGCCGGCTCGGCGGAATAGTCATTGAGCAAAACGGGCTCGCCCGTCATAATGACGATCCCGGCTACGCCTTTTCTCCGGGGCACCCGCACGCTCGCGAGAGAATCGGGCATTTTATAGTGATAGGGATAGAAGATCTCGTTGGTTTCTTCGTCGAGGAGGGCGATGGTGCCGCCATCGGCGCCGGTCAGCTCCACCGCCTGCTCGATGCCGCTTGTGAGAACGATTGATAAATCCAGGCCGGCAGATATCTTGTTCGCCAGCAGGGCCAGCCGCTCCAGCGCGATCGTCTCAGGCGGCTTCGCGATCAGTGACAAATGATCCGTGACCGGTGTGATTTTTCCCTTGGAAACGCCCATCTCTCCCAAATATGGCACTGCCGGCTGTGCCGGCTTTCCTTTTATGCCAAATCATTCGCGTACCGGTTATCGGCGCGAATACCTCAGAACTTAATCCTGTAGCCCGTCACAATGCGGCATTGCTGCGGTACCGAGCCGCTGATGAAGGAAACGGCGGACGCAATGGATGCTCTGCAAATTGCCTTGTTTGCACGAAAAAAGGTTGGAGCCGGTGACAGGATTCGAACCCGTGGCCTGCTGATTACAAATCAGCTGCTCTAGCCAACTGAGCTACACCGGCAAGCGGATGATGGATGCTGGATGCCGGATAAAATAACAACCCGTCGCAGGCGCGTGCGTACTGCATAAACATATTAGTACATTATTGCCAATAAATACACGGGGAAAACCGAAAGAGACGTCAACCGGAACAAACCGCGCCAAGATAGAACTTTGAACTTACAGTATCACCTGCCGGCTCTGGAGATGAAGATCAACTTTTCGCTTGATGCGCTGCAGGGCGTTATCAACGCTCTTTGTGTCACAACCGAGCTGATCAGCAATCTGTTCGTAGGAGCGGCCTTCGAGGTACAGCTTTAGCACCCGCGTCTCCAGCATGCTGAGCAGCCTGGTGAGGCAATCTTTGAGGCTGGCAACTTCTTCAGAGCTAATTACCTGATTTAGCGGATCCTGGACCGATGATCCGGGAATAATGTCCCCCAGCGAGCATTCGCCGTCCTCGTGCGACGCGGGGGAATGGCTCAGCGAGAGGTACGTGTTAAGCGGTGCGTGCTTCTGGCGCGAGGCTGTCTTGATCGCGGTGATGATCTGCCGGGTAATGCAAAGTTCGGCAAAACTGCGGAAGGAAGCCTCGCGATCATCGCGGTAGTCGCGGATGGCCTTGGTCAGGCCAATCAGGCCCTCCTGCACCAGGTCATCAGTGTCTCCGCCCGACATAAAATACGAACTGGCCTTAAGCTTGACGAAACTTTGATACTTGGAGACGATGGCTTCGAACGCCGCCAGTCTGCCTGAGCGGGCCTGCTCGATCAGCCTTAAATCTTCGTCCTGCCCGGTTGAAGTTCTCAAAGCATCCCCTCCTCGCTCCGGTCGCCACACGCAGGTGGCGCCGGGTCGCGGTTCGTGGAAGGACTCTTCGCCGCAAGAGCAAAAGTTCCTTCCGGACAGCTTTGTACCTATCCCAGCAGGTACATCCTGTTGCACAGGCTTTTAAAAACTGTCAGCGCCAGACAAAGACCAACTAATCATCCGAATTACCGCCCCTGCGCAACTCCTCAAGCTTCCTTAAAGTCTCTACGTCAACTTTATGTTCAAGCTTCCAACGCATTCTATCTTTTTCCGGAGAATTTGCAACCCTGTTTTCAAAATTATTCGCGTCAGCGATGAAGTGGCGGGGCGGGATGCGCTCAACCCGCTCCCTGAGCAAACCCTTTTGCACTTCCCAATCGGCGCTGACGACGCGGATGCGGACAAATTCGTTGCCGCCGGCGAGGCCGACCTTCTTGAGGGCCTCACCGACGAGCTTGCCGATGATGATGTCGGCGCTCTCCCGGCGGGTGGCAAAGCGAACGCTGACGCTGGTGCCCGGAATATGACGGACGGTTTCTTTCCCGGCTGAAGACGAATCGAAAACAATCTCCGCCCGTCCACCGCCGGCGCCGATGAAATTGACCACATATTCAATCAGCCGCTGGCGCTTCTCCTCCAGGTTTTTGGCGGTGATTTCTCCGGGATAAAGCGCGTGCATCAGGTTGTACCCATCGATGATGTATAACATAGTTCAATGTTTAAAGTTCAAAGTTTCCAGATGCATGTGACAAGTTTCCAGATTTAAAACAAGTAAAAACGATCATCCTGTTGTGAGATCCGCCATCCATTACCCACCAAGAGCAAGTAGTCCCTTTTTAAGCCCCGGATTCTTCGGCTTCGCTTCAGAGCCTGCCCTCAGCCTAGCGAAGGGATAACAGTCACCTGAGCCAGTTGAATGATCAGTTTAAACTTTTAACTTGGAACTTTGAACTAGGTTTTTTTAACCAGTTTTGGTCCTTGCGGAGTGTCACGAATTTCGTAGCCAGCGGCGGCGACCCGGTCCCGGGCAGCGTCGGCAGCGGTAAAATCGCCGGCGCGGCGGGCTTCTTCCCGCTGCCTGATTAACTCCAGCAGCTCCGCTTCTACTTCTGTTTCCGCATAATCGCCTGCCCCGATCTCAATCCCAAGAATTCCCAGCAGCCTCGCCAGCAAATCGCGGGCGCGGCCGAGCAGCCCGGCGTCAACGGCGCCGGTATTAGCGGCCGCTACGGCATATTCGTTGATCTGACGGACGAGCCCGAACAACGCGGCCAGAGCGCCGGCCGTGTTGAGATCGTCCTGCATCTCTGCCTGGAATTCCGCTTCGGCACGCTCGATTGCGCCAGCCAGGTCCTCGCCCTGGCTGGCGGGGCCGGCCGCTGACAGCTCTGCCTCCGCCAGGAGGCTGCCGGCTTTCCAGAAGCAGTTTTTAAACCGCTCCAGCCGGCTGGCCGCCTCTTCCAGATTGGCGGTTGAGAACTCCAGCGGGCTGCGGTAATGAGAGCCGAGAAAAAACAGGATGAGCACCCGAGGATCGTATTTTTTGAGAAACTCCCGCAAAAGAAAGATATTGCCAATGGATTTGCTCATCTTCTCTTCTTTGGTAGTTATCATGCCGTTGTGCATCCAGTAGCGCGCGAAGCTCTCACCAGTAACCGCCTCAGCTTGCGCTATTTCATTTTCGTGGTGTGGGAAGATCAGATCCTGGCCGCCGCCATGTATGTCAAAGCTTTGACCCAGGTACTTTAGCGACATGGCGGTGCACTCAATATGCCAGCCCGGCCGGCCGGGCCCCCAGGGGCTGTCCCAGCTCGGCTCGCCCGGTTTGGCGCCCTTCCAGACCGCGAAATCGAGCGGGCTTTCCTTGGACTCGCCCTCCCGCGCCAGCTCGCAGTGCTTCATCTGATCCGTCTTCTGACCGGAAAGTTTGCCGTAACCGGCAGATCTGCCGACCCGGAAGTAGACACTGCCGCCGGTTTCGTAAGCCATGCCGGCTTCGACCAGCCGACGGCAGAGGTCGATGATTTCCGGAATGTGGCGGGTTGCCATGGGCTCAATGTCAGGCCGTCCCAGACCCAGGGCGTCCGTGTCTTTAAGGTACGCTTGCGCGTATGTCTCCGCGACCTGCTCCGCCGGAACCCCCTCTTTGCCGGCGCGCTCGATGATCTTGTCATCAACATCGGTAATATTCTCGACCAGGTTGACTTCGTAACCGATGCTTCGCAGGTACCGCGCCATCACCGCAAAGAAGACGTAAGGCCGGGCGTTACCGATGTGGACATAGCCGTAGACCGTCGGCCCGCAGACATAAATACCGACCTTGCCACTGTCACGCGGCACAAATTCTTCCTTGTTACGGGTGAGCGTGTTGTAAAACTTCATTCGGCTTCTTTTATTTGGGCTGGATGCATCTCACATCGCGGCTTTGACGTACTCAAGAGCGCGTGTCAGCCGCTTCGTGACCGTGTCGCGGGCCAGGCCAGCCAGCAGAAACGGGAGCTCCGGTCCGGACGTTTGTCCGGTGAGGGCGATCCTGAGCGTCTGGAACATCCGCTTGGGCGCGATCTTCTCCCGCTTTGACTCGATCTTGAGCTCCGCCAGCAGCCGTCGCGCCGCCTCGATCTCACTATCGGCCGCGTCCGGCGCAAAATCGCCATCGCCGCTTAACGCCGCCGCCTTGACCAGAGCCAACTCCAGGACCCGGGCCGACTCCGGATTAACCAGTTCAGCGATATCCCCCGATTCCGCGGGAGCAAAATCATCAAAGAAACCTTTCAGCTGTCCCTCCGTATCCGCCAGAGTCACGAGCGAAGTCTGGATCGCCCGTTCGGCTACCGCCAGCTGGCTGGCGGTAGCGCCGGGGGCGGCACCCCGGCGGAAGGGAGCGGTAAGATTATGGAAACTCTGCGGATCAAGATCGCGAATGTAAAGGCCATTCAACCAATTAAGCTTCTTAATGTCAAAAATTACAGCGCTGCGCGAGACACGGTAGATCTCGAAATCACGGATCATTTCCTGCATTGAAAGCTTTTCCCGGTCTTCCGCCGTCGACCAGGACAGGAGCGCCAGATAATTGATGATGGCTCCCGGCAGATAGCCCAGCTGCCGAAACTCTCCTACCGAGGTAGCCCCATGCCGCTTTGAAAGCTTCCCGCCTTCCGGCCCCATGATCAGGGAGTGATGCGCGTAAGCCGGCGGCTCCTCATCCAGAGCCTGAAACAGCAGCATCTGCCGGGCGGTATTCGTGAGGTGATCCTCCCCCCTGATAACATGGGTAATCGCCATGTCAATATCGTCAATCACAACGGCAAAATTGTATGACACCCCGCCATCCGACCTGATGATGATAAAATCGCCGAGCACGTTCGAGGAAAATGAGGTGCGCCCGTGAATCAGATCCGTGACTTCAACCTCGTTGCCGTCAGGGACCCGGAACCGGATCGTTGCCGGCTCGCCCGCCTCTATCCGGGCGGCCGCCTCGCCGGCCGGGATCTGTAAACAGCGGCGGTCATATTTTGGCATTTCGTCCCGGTTCAGACATTCCTGCTTGAGTTGCTCCAGCCGCTCCTGAGAGCAGAAACAGTAATACGCCTTGCCCTCGTCCAGCAGGCGGGCGGCGGCTTTCCGGTAGATGCCGGCAGCCGATCTCTCGCTCTGGCGGTAGGGACCGTAGTCTCCGCCTTTGTCAGGGCCCTCATCCCAATCGAGACCCAGCCAGGCGAGATCATCAAGGATAGCGCGCTCGAACTCCGGAGCCGATCGCGCCACGTCGGTATCCTCAATCCGGACGATGAAACTTCCCTGGACATGCCTGGCGAAGAGATAATTGTAAAGCGCGGTCCGGGCGGCGCCGACGTGCAGGGTCCCGGTGGGGCTGGGCGCAAACCTGACCCGGGCCGGAAGTTTTAACGATGGCTGACCTGTCATGACACGACCGGCAGTTACTCGGCCACGTCTGAAAAGTGCACCACAGTGACGATATCCTGGAGCGTAACCGGCCGGTTGTAAATCTGTCCCAGCAGATGGATGACTTCCTCAACGCGGCGGAATTCAGGATTCTCCCGCTCGATGTCGCGGGGGCTAAGGTCGTCAATCGGCTTGACTTCGACGCTGTCGATGATTGCGGTGAACAGCTTTTGCCTGGGTCCATACTTACGGCCGATGGTGATCCAAACCAGCTGGCCTTTTTTGTATTTGTGGCTCTTGTCTCCCAGCCTGACGGTCGCCGTTTTACGCCGGTTTTTTAACTGATCGTCATAGAAATGAGAATAAAAATTGATTGCATACATTTAACTTCCTCCAGAAAATGGTCCGGAAACACGCTGGAGCGGAGAAGAAATTCATGCGGGCCGTTTATCCCAGCCCCTTCAATCATATGTCTTCCCTCACGGTTTGGCATTCTAACAAAGACACCGCGGTGGCCGCGATTCCTTCTTTCCTGCCGGTAAACCCCATCCCCTCAACGGTGGTCGCCCTGACCGAGACATCGGCTATGGCAATCCGCAGCGTGCCCGCCAGGGCGGCTCGGATCTGCTTGCGGACAGGAGCTACTCGCGGCTCCTCCAGAACAAGTACGGCGTCGACGTTCCCGATCCTGCAACCGGCCGATCCGATCAAATCCGTTACCTTGCTTAAGATCTCCAGGCTCGAGATTCCGGCAATCTCCGGGTCGCTGTCCGGAAAATAATGGCCGATATCCTCCAGGCCGGCGGCCCCCAGCAAGGAATCAGCGATGGCATGGGACAGGACGTCGGCGTCGGAATGTCCCGCCAGGCCCAGGGGGTGCCCGATCTCGACCCCGCCTAAAATCAAGGGCCGTCCGGCGGCAAACCGGTGGGCGTCAAAACCTATGCCAATGCGGATTTTAACCATACATCCCAGCTTCGAGTTTCGCGTTTTCAGTTTCGGGTTCAGAGCCCTTAACTAGAAAAGCGAAACTATTAACCTGAAACCCTCCTCTTGATGATTTCCGCCGCCAGCACCATATCAACCGGCGTTGTCAGTTTGATATTTTCCTCACTTCCCATAATCATTTTGACACGGCCGCCGGCTTGTTCCACCAGCTGGGCATCATCGGTGGCAGAGGCCAGCACCGCCGCCGGCTGATTGTATGCCTTTGCCAAAGCCGGAAGCGTGAATATTTGCGGCGTCTGCGCCGACCAGAGGCGACTGCGCCGGAGCGTGCCGGTAATGACACCGCCATTGTCAGCCTCCTTGATTGTGTCTGTCACCGGCACTCCAAAAACCACGCCGTCGACTCCTTCCTTCCGGAGCTCCGCCAGGCCCTCGTCCAGGAGTTCTGCGGGAAACAGGGGCCGGGCGCCATCGTGGATGGCGATAGCCTCCGCGCCGGGGGCCGCAGCTGCCAGGGCATTTTTTACAGAATCGGCGCGTCTCTCCCCGCCCGGCACCACCGCCGTAACTTTATCAAAACCAAACTTATCCACAATTTCCGTCCGGCAACGTTCAGCATCTTCGGCGGTAATGGTGATGACGATCTCGCTAACAGCCGCCAGGCCGGCAAAGATGGCCAGCGTATGCGCCAGCACCGGTTTGCCCGCCAGCGGCGCCATCTGCTTGGAACCTCCCAGCTTCATGCGGGATCCAATTCCCCCGGCGGCGATGATAACAGATAAAAACATGATTTCTGGTTTCTGGTTTCTGGTTTCTGGTTTTCGCGCCTGATATTGAGCCGGGGCCAACAACCGCTGGAACCGCTGACAAAAATCCATTACAGAAAAAACGATTCCCCGGCACAATTCAAGTACCTCAGAATGCAGCGGTGCGCTTAAAGAAGCAAAAAAGGCTGGCAGCTTGAGTTAAACTGCTCATCCTCTTTGCTCGGGAACGCCGTCATCCCTTCGCTGCCCTCAGGTAAGACTCTGAGCGAAGCCGATGGATCCGGGGTTTAAAACCGGGATTATTCGCCGCCCTCGGCGGCTTAGAATGACATATTTTCACTATCCTGAGCAAACAGGATGATCAGTTAAGTTAATTAAATTATTTTGTTTGATCCATAAAAAACTTCAGCTAAAAGACGCGCCGCAACGGGGAACCAACAGCAGAAACCCGTGTTTAATCGTCATTTGCCGTGCGGCCAACCGACTCGGGCTTCAACTCTTCCAGAACCGAGTCCAGGAACCGGTCCGCCTCGTGCTCTTCCATGCCGCGGGCGTACATCAGCTCACTGGCGAGAATTTTCTTGGCGCGGTTGAACATCTGTTTCTCACCGGTGGAAAGGCCTTTTTCCGTCTCCCGGATGGAAAGGTTGCGCACCACCTCAGCCAGCTCGAAGATATCCCCGGTCTTGATCTTCTCCCGGTTGTGCTTAAAACGACGGTTCCAGTTTTTCGGCATCTTCGTCTCATCCTGCCGCAAAACAGCGATAACGTCATTGACATCCCGCGTCGCTATTACCTTTCTCAGGCCTGCCTTGTCAGCGCTGTCAACCGGAACCAATACAGTCATGTCATTATGTAAAATCTGAATCGTCAGGTACTCGCGTTTTTTTCCCAGAACTTCACGCTTTTCCTTCTTGACAACGGTACCGGCCCCATGGTGCGGGTAAACCACTTTGTCTCCCACTTCATACCCCAATGCTTCGCCTCCTTTCGTCACAAGCCATTACAGATGCGCTACAAGAGCAAAACAAAAACCTGAGCCCGGCGCTAGCGGAATGTGTATTTCTCCGCCAGGGACAGCTCGCGCAGTTGCGCCAGGCCTTCCGCGATCTCCCGGGCGCGCACCCTGCCGACGCCCTCCACTTCGACCAGGTCATCTTCATCAGCCAGCATGATCGCTTTCAGGCTGCCGAATCGGGAAACAATATTTTCAATCACGGCGGCCGGCAACCGCAGCACTTTCGTCAGAATCCGGTAGCCCCGCGGCGAAAGCCTTATTTCGGACAGCTTTCCCTTTCGCCGGTACCCGAGAATCCGGGAGATCATGTCGGATTCAAACAGCTCGTCCGCGGATAGCATGCACACCTTGCCCTCGACCCGATGGGGATCAACCGCCCTCGAGCTGGAATAATCACGGATGAGCGCATCCCGATCCCGCGCCACGCCCGTCATCAGCTCTTCCAGCTGCATTTCAATCAGCCGCCCTTCGGTGCCGAGCTCGATCAGATACCGCTCGATCTCGGCGGCGACGCGGGCAACCATCTCCGCCCGCTGCAGCACGCCAATGACATCGTGCAGGGTTACCGCATCCTCTAGCTCCAGCGCCGTCAGGTTGTCCGCCACTTGGTCGAAGCGGGCGCGGTACTTCTCCAGCGTCTGCAGCGCCTGATCCGCCTTGGCCAGCAGCAACCTGATATCGTTCAGGACATACTTGTTGTCATCAATATAGATGCTGACAAGGTCACGGGCTTGTGATATCGAGATCGCCAGCGCCTTTGTCTGCTTGGCAATCCGTTCGGCCGTCCGGTGCCTGGTGCCGGTTTCGGTTGACTCAATTTTTACATCCGGCATCAACTGAATATTGGCGCCATGGATCCGGGTCGCGTTCTTGTTGAGAATGATGGCTCCGTCCATCTTGGCCAGCTCATAAACGATATTTGGCATAAACTCCATGTCAAGTTTAATGCCTCCGGAAAACAAAAAAGAGATCTTGTTGACATCTCCCAGCACAATCAGCGAGCCTGTCTTGGCGCGGATAATGTTATCCATGGCGTCGCGCAGTGGCGTCCCCGGCGCCACCATGTGCAGGGCCTCCACCAACCTGCCGCCCAGCTTCGACTCGCCTCTGCCTTCAACCATCAGTCTCCTCGCCGTTTATGTCAGAACTGCTGCCCGGAGCCCCGATCCCGGGAAAATCCAAACTGATCATGCAACTCATTCGGATAGACAACCATTTGGTCATTCTGAGTCGCCAAAGGCGATGAAGAATCTGGGTTTAAAACCGGGATCCTTCGCCTTCGGCTCAGAATGACAGGTTCACCTGAGCCATTTGCATGATCAGTAAATCCTAAAATACGTGCGACAGCGCCGCGGACAGACTGCCTGCCGGCAGCAGCTGGACGCCGTTCATGGCTCCAATCGCGCCGGCGTTCTTTTCCGGCAAAACCACGGCGCCGACCCCCATCTTGGCCGCTTCGTCAAGGCGCCGCTCGGCGCCGACGCAAAACCTGAGATCGCCGGTCAAGCTAAGCTCGCCAAAACACGCCGTCTGGCCGCGCAGCGGAGAATCCCGGTGCGCCGAAGCGATTGCCAGGGCGACAGCCAGGTCGGCCGCCGGCTCCTCAACGCGCATCCCCCCGGCCACGTTGACAAACACGTCACTGCCAGACAGGTGCAGCCCCGCCCGCCGGCTCAACACAGCCACGATCATTGCCAGCCGGCCGCGGTCTATACCAGTGCCCACCAGCTTGGGATAGGCCATGCCGCTGCCGGCAACCAGCGCCTGCACCTCGATCAGCAGCGCCCGGCTGCCCTCCAGCGCCGCCAGGATCGCGGAGCCGCAACTTCGCTGCCCGTCCTCCAGAAAGAGAGCCGAAGGGTCATCAACGGTCTGAAGCCCTGACTCTCTCATCTCAAACACTCCGATCTCATTGGTCGATCCGAATCTATTCTTGACCGACCGCAATACCCTGTATGCCAGGTTCCGGTCACCCTCGAACTGCAGCACCGTATCAACAAGATGCTCCAGAACCCGCGGCCCGGCGAGGGCTCCTTCCTTCGTCACATGCCCCACCAGGAAGACGGAGACGCCGTCTTCCTTGGCCATGCGCATAAACCTGCCCGCCACCTCCCGCACCTGGCTCACAGACCCAGGAACAGACGAAATCTCCCCACTGAACAGAGTCTGCACTGAGTCAACCACAATCAGGTCCGGCTTTGACTTTCGCACCGCCGCCAGCACGGCGTCTACATCCGTTTCGGCCAGCATCTCAACCGGTCCCACATTCTGCAGCAGCCGGTCCGCCCGCAGCTTCACCTGGGCGGCCGATTCCTCACCGGAAACCAGTAAAACCCGCAGCTCGCGGCAAAGGTTTCCCAGAACCTGCAACAGCAGCGTGCTCTTGCCAATACCGGGTTCTCCACCCACCAGGACCAGTGAGCCGGGAACAATGCCCCCGCCCAAAACCCGGTCCAGCTCCGAAATACGGGTCGCGACCCGGGTGGCCGCCTGCACTTCTACATCAGCCAGCCGCGTGGGAACCGCTTCCCGCCGCTGCCGGCCCTGGCTGCTCCCGCGGCTGTCAAAGCGTTCCTCGCTAAAACTGTTCCAGGCACCGCAGCCGGGACAGCGCCCCAGCCACTTGTGCGCCTCGTAGCCGCACTGGCCGCAGACAAACAGGCTATGAATCTTTGCCATCGGAGGGCTTCGGACCCTCGGGTCTGTCGCTGGCGGCGTGAATCAGGTCTTTCCGCGGCCGACGCTCCTTCGGCATTAGTTTCAAAAACGTATTGTCATTTTTGCGGTCAACAAGAATGGTTGAGCCGCTCGGAACCGCCCCCGACAGCACCTCATCGGCGAGAAGATCCTCGACATACTGCTGGATGGCGCGCCGGAGCGGCCTTGCGCCCAGCGACGGGTCATATCCTTTCTCCGTCAGCAGGTCTTTGGCCTCTTCCGACAGCGTGATCGCGACTTCCCGCTCCTTCAGTTGCTTGCCGACCCGGTCGATCATCAGCTCAACGATCTTCTTGATGTCTTCCTTGGTCAGCTTGTGGAAGACGATCACCTCATCGACCCGGTTGAGAAACTCGGGCCGGAAGATCTTTTTCAGCTCCCCGGTAATCCGGTCCTTCATCTCCTCGTAGCCCATCCCGGCTTCCTCTTCCTGACTGAAGCCAAGCGGCGTACCCTTGGAGATGACCTTGGCGCCGATGTTGGATGTCATTATA